>NZ_JBLUPY010000008.1:0-190531 GCF_048068215.1 Pseudomonas sp. NY15372 | reverse complement strand
CTCCGGGGTTCCCTCGCTCCGGCATTACTCCCGGTGGGGCGCGGCGAAGGGCCATCCATGGCCCTGCGCCGCTTGCCGGGCATCCATGCCCGGCACCCACCTCCGTAATGCTTCCACTCGGCCTCCTGACGTCGCGTTTGGCGGCGCCTGGACTATTGCGCATCGCAAGCAAAAGCAAAAGCAAAAGCAAAGGCCGGTCGGTTAATTTTGGGACATCTCATTGGGGCTGCTATGCAGCCCATCGCGGGACAAGCCCGCTCCCACAGGCAACCCGCCAGTGGCAAGCCTTGCATAACCCTGTAGGAGCGGCCTTGTGCCGCGATTGGGCCGGGCCAGATATCACCGCCGCCTAGCAAGGGCTTCGCCCTTGATCGCGGGCCAAGCTGGTTCCTACAGGGCTGGTGAATTGCCACCTTATCCATCCAGACGAAGACAGAAAGCAGCTGGTTATAACCTAATAACGAACAAGTCTATTCGGTTATAAAAAAACCTTTATGCTGGCAGCCATCCGATCACGGGCAAGTTGGGCGTCGAGTAGCGTATGGATGTAGGTTCTTTCGGTTTCACCATCGCGGGGCTGGTTGTTGGGTTCATCGTCGGCATGACCGGCGTGGGCGGCGGCTCGCTCATGACCCCCATCCTGCTCTGGTTCGGCATCAACCCGGCTACCGCCGTGGGCACCGACCTGCTCTATGCCGCCATCACCAAGGCCAGCGGCGTCTGGGTGCACGGGCGCAACAAGAACATCGACTGGAAGATCACCGGCTTGCTGAGCCTGGGCAGCGTGCCTGCGGCAGCATCGACCCTGTGGTTCCTCAGCACCCTGCACACCGATACCTCGGCGCTCAATGCAGTGATCAAGCAAGGCCTGGCCGTGGTGCTGATCCTCACCGCCCTGGCGATCCTGTTCAAATCCCGCCTGCAGGCTTTTGCCAACCGCCACGCGGGCGACCACTATCACCTGAGCGACCGCACCCTGAATATCCTCACGGTGCTCACCGGCGTGATGCTCGGCGTGATGGTCACCCTGACGTCCATCGGCGCTGGCGCTTTGGGCACCGTAGCGCTGTTCCTGCTCTATCCGTTCCTGGTCACCCGTCGCCTGGTAGGCACCGAGATCGCTCATGCCGTGCCCCTGACCCTAGTGGCAGGCCTGGGCCATGCCGGCATGGGCAACATGGACTGGTCGCTGCTGGGCTACCTGCTGCTCGGCTCCCTGCCTGGCATCTACCTGGGCAGCCACCTCACCGGGCGCATCTCCGACCGCGTGCTGCGCCCTTGCCTGGCGACGATGCTATTGCTGATCGGCTACAAGCTGGCGTTCTAGATCGGGTAATGGGGGGCGCGCTGTGCGCGCCTTTCGCGGCACAAGGCCGCTCCTACAGGATCCCGGGAGCCCTCCAGCTCGCTCAGCCCAAGCGTAACCGCCACTGCCCCGCCCGGCTCAACTGCAACCGCGCCAATGGCAGCACGTCGATATGCTGAAACCCCGCCAATGGGCTGCCCAGCACATGAACCAGCGCAGCCCGTATCACCTGCGGGTGGGTCACCGCCCAGGTCTCTCCCGGCCCGTTGAACGCCTCCAGCCAGGCCGCAATCCGTTGGCAAAGCTGGCCGATGGACTCGCCACCATGGGGTGCGCAGTGCGGATCTTGCAGCCATTGTTCCAATGCTTCGGGGGCCTCGGCCTGCAAGTGCTTGAGCGCCAGCCCCTGCCAGGCGCCCAGGTCAACGTCCGCCAGGGCCGGCTCGATAGCTGGGGTTGCCCCGAGGCCGATGGCCGTTTGCAGCGCGCGAGGTTCAGGCGCGCTCAGGATGCGAATGCCCGGCTCGGCTGCGGCGGGCCAGTGGCCTACGGGCAGGATGGCCTCGTCGACAGCGTGGAAGTGTCCGACCTTTTGGCTCTGGGTCAAGGCATGGCAGATGAGGGTCAGGCGAACGGCTTTCACAGGTGGTCTCGTCGTTGAGCGGTGCTCAGAGTATCGACACCGCCCAGAGCGGCAGCAACCCCGCCAGCCCAATTGCCAGCCGCGGCCAATACGGCAGCAGCAGCACCAGCACCACTGCCGCCAGCGAGATCATCCCGAACCAGGCCACCGGCCCCATGGCCCAGCCCCAGGCTTCGGCGCACAGCAGCAGGCTAATGACCAGCGCTGCCCAGCCGCCGCCACGCAGTGCACGGCGCAGCAGCGGCGGGCATGCCCTGCCCCAGACCTGCTTGTAGTGCCGCTCCAGCCCTTGGCACAGGCCGACCATGCCCGCGTAGGCCCACAACAGGCCCCCCACCATCATCATCGTCATCCCTTGGCCCCCACGTAGCGCGCTGTACGGCGCTTCACCGGCGCCCCATCGGCACGCGCCACTCGCCAGGCCGCCATGGCCAGCCCCAAGCCCAGGACCAAGCCGGTGGCTTCGACGCCCAACCGCAGGTTGCCGCTCGCCCCACTGACTGCACCCAGTACGCCAAGCCCGGCACACAACAACGAAACCAGGCCCAATTGCTCGACCCAGGCGCGCCTGGCAGGTCGCACGCCTGCGTGCAACAGCGCCAGCAACCAAGCGCCGAAGAACGCCCGCACCTCCCAGGCCTCGCGGTGCGCCAACTCCACCGGCAGCAGGCGACTGGCCCACAGCAGGCCGGCGCAGGCCAGCAACAGGCCGCTGACGAACCCGATGTTGCAGACCTCGGCCAACCGGTACCAGCGACGCGGCCACGTCTCGTCCGTGGCGCCGGCGTACTTGCGCCCGCGCTTGACGCAGAACAGTACCAGCCCGCTGGCGATCATCGCGCAGCTCACCAGCCCGCATACGAAGTACAACCAACGCATGGGGTAGCCACCGAACTGAGCAAAATGCAGGCCTGCCATCACCCGCTGGGTCAGCGGTGCCGGGCGCAGCTCGGGTACGTCGCCGAGCCGTTCGCCGGTGACACCGTCGAAGACCATGGCGTGCCCTTTGGTCAGGGCGATGCGGTTGCCAAGCTCAGGGCGGACCTCGATGCGCGCCGCGGCCGTATTGGGGTTACGGATGTTCAGGCCGCCGATAGGCCCCAGCCGTGCCTGGGCTTCGGCCAGCAAGGGGGCCACGTCGGCCAATACACCTGGCTGCCGGACCAACTGGCGCGGCGTCTCCGGTCGCGCATTGCCCTGGGCCTGGAAATACGCCCGGGTGTCGCCGTCGAACAGCGCGTCGACCCCGGCCGGGATGTAGATGAGCATGAAGATCACCAGCCCGGTATAGGTGATCATCAGGTGGAACGGCAGCAACAGCACCGCGCTCGCATTGTGAAAATCCAGCCAGGAACGCTGCCCCTTGGCCGGGCGGAAGGTGAAGAACTCCTTGAAGATCTTCTTGTGGATCACGATGCCGGTGACCAGCGCCGCCAGCATCACCAAGGCCAAGGCGCCGACCACGAAGATGCCCCAATTGCGCGGCAGGTCCAGGGTGAAATGGAAGCGGAAGAAGAAATTGCCGCCGACGCTGTCACGCACCTGGATCGGCTCGCCGGTCTGCGGGTCCAGTTGCACGCCGACGCCATGGCGACGGTCGCCGGTGGAAACCCGCAGCCCCGGCGAGCGCTCGGTGGGCAGGCTGATGCCCCAGTTATCAGCAGTGGGCTCATGGGCCTGCAGGTAGGCGATGGCGCGGTGGGCGGCGTCGGCCTGGGAGACTGCGCTGGCCGGAATCTCCGGCTGCATCCAATGGCTGAGTTCCTTGTCGAACACCGCCAGGGTACCGGTGACGAAGATGGCGAACAGCAACCAGCCGAAGATCAACCCGGCCCAGGTATGCAACCAAGCCATCGATTGGGTGAAGGTGTTCTTCATGCCAGCCACCTCACGACCTGGGGCCAGAACCCTGCCATGGCCAGTGGTGTGGCGATGGCCATGGGCAGCCAGGCACGCAAGGCATCACGGCTGGCGAAGGCCCAAAGGATCGCGGCGGTGTAGAAGATGAAGGCCGGTAGCGTGGCGACGGTCACGGCATCGGCCGGGGCCAGCGGCAACAGACGGGCCAGGCAGGCCGTGAAGGCGTAGGTGAAGACATAGCCGCCGAGCAATGCGGCGGCGCTGCGCGAGAGGATGCCTAGGCTGGTGGAAAGCGCGCTCATCGACGGCTCCTTGAGTGCACGGGACTGCTGCGCAGACCGATCGCGGGACAAGCCCGTTCCTACAGGCTCTACGCGATCGGGCCGCACAGCGGCCCCTGTACACATCAGAACGAAATATTCAGCGCCGCGAACACCGCACGCCCCGGCTGGTTGTAGGTGTTGGCCCCCGAGCTGCTGGCGTTGCCGCCGCGCAGGATCTGCTTGTCGAAGAGGTTGTTCACCCCTACCCGCACGTCATAGTTGGCGTTGAACTTGTAGCCAGCACTCACGTCCACCAGGCCATACGCCTTCACGTCCTGCTGGGCAGCCTTGTCGTAGTCCTGCTCGGTGCGGTAGTTGTAGGTCGGCGACTTCTGTTTGCCGAAATAGGTACCCGCCACCTGGAACGACAGCTTGTCGGTGGCACGCCAGTCGAGGGTGGTGTTGACGGTGTATTCGGGGATCACCGACAGCGGCTCGCCGGTCTCGCGGTTGTCGTTGTCGAGCATCCAGGTCAGGTTGGTGTTCCAGTCCAGGGTCGGGGTCAGCTCCATGAAGAAGTTGCCCTCGATGCCTTCGACCCGCGCTTTGCCGGCGTTTTCCCATTGGGTCACACGCGATCCGCTGCCCAGGTTGTAGACCACATCGGTACCACCGATGATCTTGTTCTTGTAGTCATTGCGAAAGTAGGTCGCGCTGGTCCGCCAGCTGCCACGGTCGTACAGCAGGCCGATTTCCTTGTTGACGCTGATCTCAGGCTTGAGATCGGCATTGCCCTGCAGGTAGCAACCGCCGTTGTTGGTCTGTTTCACGCTGCAACCGTTACCCCGACTGTAGAGCAGGTAGTTGGGGTTGGACTGGTACAGGTTCGGTGTCTTGTAGGCACGGGCGATGCCGCCTTTGAGGCTCAGGGCCTCGGTGAGCTTGTGCGACAGGTTCAGGCTCGGGCTGAAGTTGTCGCCGAAGGTTTCGTGATGATCGAAGCGCAGACCCGGGGTGATGGTGGTGTCACCCAGTACGATGTTGTCCTCGACGAACAACGCGTAGCTTCTGGCGGTCATCTTGGTTTCACTGCGGTCGAAGCCAACGATCGGGTCATTGCCGCTCGGGTCGGACGTCTGCGGACGGAACGAGCCCTGGTCGTTGAGCGATTCGTACAGGTACTCCCCACCAAGGGTCAGCACGTGCTCGGTGCTGCCCAGGGCGAACGGCAGGTTCACTTCGCTGTTCAGGCGCGTGTTGCGCAGGCGCGACATCGCTGCCCCCTCGTCGTTCGGCGCGCCTTCGGTGCGCCCAGCCAGGCCTTCGTTCAACCGCCAGTTGCGCACGTATTCGTAGGCCAGCACGGTCTTGCTGGTACCCCAGGTGAAGTCGCCCAGGTGGGTCAGGTCGTAGGTGCTGCGCTGCATGACGTTGGTTTCATGGCCATACAGGTCGGAGACGAATTCCGGGTCGCCGCCACCGTTGCTGTTCATGGTGTCGCCGGCAAAGATGTTGCCCTGGCGGCTGTAGCCGGCGTTGAGTTCCAGGCGATGCTCGTCGTTGAGCTTCCAGCTCAACAGGCCGTTGATGTCCTTGTTGCGCACGCCCTCGCGGCCGGCCACCAAGGCGCTGTTGGCGTGCCCTGCGTTGATGTCCAGGTCGTCGGCGTCGGTCTTGGCCAGACCGCCGTAGAGGCGAAAGCCCAGGTTCTCGGTCAGGCCACCGCCGAGGTTGAAGTTGGCCCGGCGGCTGGCCCCTTCGGCGCTGTCTTCGGGCAGCTGGGTGTAGAGGCTGACATTGCCCTTGAGTTCGTCGGTGGGGCGCTTGGTGATGATGTTCACCACCCCGCCCATGGCGCCGGAGCCGTAGCGCGCCGCAGCCGGGCCGCGAAGAATCTCGATACGCTCGACCGCCTCGGCCGGCACCCAGTTGGTCTCGCCACGGGTATCGCGGTCACCGTTCCAGCCGTAGCGTACCGAGTTGCGCGCACTCGACGGTTTGCCATCGATGAGGATCAGGGTGTTCTCCGGGCCCATGCCGCGCAGGTCGATCTGGCGGTTGTTGCCCCGCGCGCCGCTGGCGCTGTTGCCGGTCAGGTTGACCCCGGGTTCGCGGCGGATGAGGTCGGACAGGTCGTTGGCCGGCGGATGGCGCTTGATGTCCTCCTCGGTGATGATCGAGGTGCCCAGGGCCTGGCGAGCTTCACGTTCGGCGGTGACCAGGGTGTCCTGGATCACCAAGGCGTTGCCATCGACCGGAACCTCCAGCACCTCGGCGGCCTGCTTCTGCTCGGCCTGGGCCGCAGTCGCCACCATGGCCGGCGACGCCAGTGCGACAAAGGCCAGGGCCAGGCTGTTGGGTGAGGTTCTGGGTTGCATCGACAGATCTCCTGCGGTTCATGGGCCAAAGGCATAACCCGGCCCCCATACGATTACGGGGGCTGACAGGGATCGTGAATATAATGATTCTCAAATGGGTTTAAATCTTATTTACGAAATTTACAGATAGGCAGGGAACTTGTGGGAGCGGGCTTGTCCCGCGATCAAGGGCGAAGCCCTTGCCATACCATCGCAATTGACGGACCGCCGCAGCGCTGGTCCTCACCCGACTCGACCCAGCAGTTCGTCTCCGGCATGGCCATGTCCTACAGTGAAGAGCATTACACCGTATCGAACATGACAAGCCCGCGAGGACCTCGATGAGACATGCTGGCCACGCCCCCTCCTCGCCCTCCCACCAGACGCTCCAGGCCATCCCTCGTAGCGTCTGGGCCCTGGGTTTCGTATCGATGTTCATGGACATTTCCTCGGAAATGATCCACGCGTTGCTGCCGCTCTACATGGTCACGGTACTGGGCACTTCGGTGGTGGCGGTGGGTTTCATCGAAGGTATAGCCGAGGCGACGGCGTCGATCAGCAAGGTATTTTCCGGCGCGCTGAGCGACCGGCTGGGCAAGCGCAAGCTGCTCACGGTGCTGGGTTATGGCCTGGCGGCGCTGACCAAGCCGGTGTTTCCCCTGGCTTCGGGGCTGGGGTGGCTGGTCGGGGCGCGCTTCGTCGACCGGATCGGCAAGGGCATCCGCGGGGCCCCGCGGGACGCGCTTATCGCCGATGTCACCCCGCCTGGGCTGCGGGGTGCGGCCTTCGGCCTGCGCCAGGCGTTGGATACCGTGGGCGCCTTCCTCGGGCCATTGCTGGCGATCCTGTTGATGTGGCTGACGGCCAGCCACTTCCAGACGGTGTTCTGGATAGCGGTGATACCGGCTTTCCTGGCCCTGTTCGTACTCATCGCCTTCGTTCGCGAGCCCGAGGCTTCCAGCAGGCCAGCTCCCGTGCGCGCCCCCCTGGCGGTCAAGGAACTGGCCCGCCTGGGCGGGCGTTACTGGCGGCTGATCATCCTGGCGACGGTGTTTACCGTGGCGCGCTTCAGTGAAGCCTTCCTGCTGCTGCGTGGCCAGGCCATGGGCCTGCCAGCCTTGTGGACGCCCGCTGTGCTGGTGCTGATGTCGCTGGCCTACTCGCTCTCGGCCTACCCTGCCGGCGCCTTGTCGGACAAGGTCGGGCGCCGGGCGATGCTGCTGATCGGCCTGGGGCTGCTGGTGGCCGCCGACCTGACCCTGGCATGGGCACCGGGCTGGCTGGGCCTGGGGGTGGGCGTGGTGCTGTGGGGGCTGCACATGGGCTTTACCCAGGGCATCTTCAGCGCGCTGATCGCCGACAGCGCACCGGCTGATTTGCGCGGCACTGCGTTCGGGATGTTCAACCTGCTGTCCGGGGTGGCGTTGCTGGTCGCCAGCGTAGTGGCCGGCCTACTCTGGGATGCCGCCGGCTACCAGGCCACGTTCCTGCTGGGTGCCCTCTTCGCTGCGGCCACCCTCGCCGGGGTGGCCCTGTTGCGCGGAGCCATCGACCGCTGACAGAACTAGGCCAGCGTGCCCTCGGCCGCTTGCTGCTCGAACAACGACCAGCCGCCCTGACCATCGACTTCCAGCCTGTGGGTGTGGAACGCGGCCAAGGTGCTGCGGTGGCCGACGCTCACCAGCAAAGTGTCGGGCATTTCGTGGCGCAGCAGTGAATAGAGCGCGTGTTCGAGCCCTTCATCCATGGCCGAGGTGGACTCGTCGAGGAACACCACCTGCGGCCGGTTGAACAACAGCCGAGCGAAAGCCAGGCGCTGCTGCTCACCGACCGAAAGGATATGCGACCAATCGCAACTGACTTCCAGACGCTCGGCCAGGTGGGCCAGGTTGACCTGGCGCAGGGCCTGTCGCATCCGCAGGTCGTCCTCGGGCGCACCGGCCGCCGGGTAGGCGATGGCGGTGCGCAGGTCGCCCAGCGGCAGGTACGGGCGCTGGGAGAGGAACAGCGCACGGTTGCCCAACGGCCGGGCGACCTGGCCCTCGGCGTAGGGCCACAAGCCTGCCAACGCCCGCAGCAATGTGGTCTTGCCACTGCCGGACGGCCCCTTGATCAGTAGGGCCTGGCCGGCCTGCAGGTGCAGTTCGAGGTCGGCGATCAAACGGTGGCCATCGGGGCGCAACACCTGCAGGCCGGAGATTTCCAGCGCCTGGGCTTGGTCCTTGGTGACCACCCGCGGCAACGCGCTGGCTTGTTGGTTGGCGTCGATGAAACCGGTCAGACGGTCCAGGGTGGCGCGGTATTGGGCGAAGGTATCGTAGGACTCACGGAAGAACGACAGCGAATCCTGCACCTGGCCGAAGGCCTGGGAGGTCTGCATGACGTCACCGAGCTTGATCGCGCCACTGAAGAACCGCGGCGCCTGGAGAATGAACGGGAATACCACCGCGACCTGGCTGATCCCCAGGTTGAAACCGTTGAACTTCAGGCTCCGGTAGACCAGCGCCCAGACATTGACGATCAGCGCGCCGAAGCGCCCCAACAGCGTACCCCGCTCCACCTGGGCCCCTTGGTAGAACGCGATGTTCTCGGCGTTCTCGCGCAGGCGCATCAGGGCATAACGAAAATTGGCGGTGAGTTTTTCGTTGAGGAAGTTCAGGCGGATCAGCGGGCGCCCGAGGCGGAAGGCGATCCAGGTCGCGACGATGACGTACAGGTACACGGCAAACACCATCGCCCGGGGAATCTCCACGCCAGCCACTGTCAGCGGTGCGGAAAGCCCCCACAAGATGGCGGTGAAGGCGACCAGGGACACCAGCGCGCTGACCGCACCCAAGGCCAGCGACACGGACCCGGTGACGAATGCGTTGACGTCCAGCTCGATACGCTGGTCAGGGTTGTCTACCGGCTCTGCGAGGAAGCGCCCGCGGTAGTAGGCATCGCCCTGCATCCAGTCGGCCGTCAGGCGTTCGGTCAGCCACACGCGCCAGCGGATGCTGAAGGCCTGGGTCACGTAGTAGGTGAACAACGAGCGCAGCACATGGATGGTGGCCAATACGGCGAATACGCCCAGCAGGTACCAGAACGCCGTCTGGTCGAGGGCTTGCAGGGCGCTGTAGAAGCCGTTGTACCAGAACGAGAACAGCACGTTCAGACGTACTGAAAACAGCGTAAGTACCAGCAACAGCGCGAACACCAGCAAAGGGCGCCAGCTGCGCCTGAAATTGAAATAGGCGCCGGCAAGCTGCCAAAACTGCCGGCCCCAACGGGTAAAACGCACCGCCAGGGCGCCGGCGGCGGCAAAGCCGGCAAGGGTGAACAGAGAGGCGATTGCGAGCCAGCTCAGGCTCTCCTGCAGGGCCTGGTGCCAGTTCATGTCCATGGGTGACTTCCATACGAATGCGGGTTATCTGGCGAGCGTAGCATTGCCCCCGGATTCGTCAGGCATACATGACGGACTTTTCATCTTTTGCGAGCGGCCCAATCGCCGGCAAGCCGGCTCCCACAGGGAGCATTGGCACAGCCCCCTGTGGGAGCCGGCTTGCCGGCAATTGGGCGGGACCGCGCTAGGCCAGTGCCTCACGCACCAACGCATGCAGCTCGGCCTGCGGATTGGCCTGGGACCATTCCCCCAGTTGCCGACGCATGGCTGGCGTCCAGAAGCTCTGGATATGCTGCCTCACCCCCTCCACCGCCAGCGCCCGGTCGGGCTCGCTGGCGAAGTACTGGGCGATCTGGTTGGCCATCTTGACCAGGCTTTCGTGACCACTGCTCATCGGCGCACCTCGGCTTTCTCGGCTTGGCGGCGTTCCTTGAGCAGCCGCTGCTGTTCATCGCTGAAGGCCTGGTAGCGCTTCTGCCATTCGGACGGCTGGAACACCCGCACCACTTCCACCGCCGTGACCTTGTACTCAGGGCAGTTGGTGGCCCAGTCGGAGTTATCGGTGGTGATCACGTTGGCCCCGGACTCGGGGAAGTGGAACGTGGTGTACACCACGCCCGGCGCGACCCGGCTGCTGACCTTGGCACGCAGCACCGTCTGCCCTGCCCGGCTGCCCACGCCGACCCAGTCGCCATCGCTGATGCCACGGCTCTCGGCGTCGGTCGGGTGAATCTCCAGGCGGTCCTGGGCATGCCAGGCAACGTTCTCGGTACGGCGGGTCTGGGCGCCGACGTTGTACTGGCTGAGGATACGCCCAGTGGTCAGCAACAGCGGGAAGCGGTTGTTGACCTTCTCGTCGGTCGGCACGTAGCCGGTCAGCATGAAGCGGCCCTTGCCACGCACGAACTGGTCGATGTGCATGGTCGGCGTGCCGTCCGGCGCCTCGTCGTTGCACGGCCATTGCAGGCTGCCGTGGCGGTCGAGCTCGGCGTAGCTGACCCGGTGGAAGGTCGGGGTCAGGCGCGCGATCTCATCCATGATTTCCGAGGGGTGGCGGTAGTCCATCTTGTAGCCCAGCGCATTGGCCAGGGCCACGGTGGCTTCCCAGTCGCCCTTGCCGGCCAGCGGTTCCATGACTTTGCGTACCCGCGAGATGCGGCGCTCGGCGTTGGTGAAGGTGCCGTCCTTCTCGAGGAACGAGCTGCCCGGCAGGAATACGTGGGCGAACTTGGCGGTCTCGTTGAGGAAGATGTCCTGTACCACCACGCACTCCATGGCCATCAAGGCGGCGGTGACATGCTGGGTGTTGGGGTCGCTCTGGGCGATGTCCTCGCCCTGGCAGTAGAGCGCCTTGAAGCTGCCGTCCAGGGCCGCCTCGAACATGTTGGGGATGCGCAGGCCCGGGTCGGGCTGCAGGGTCACGCCCCAGGCCTGTTCGAACTCGCTGCGCACGGTCTCGTTGGAGATGTGCCGGTAGCCAGGCAGCTCGTGGGGGAAGGAGCCCATGTCGCAGGAGCCCTGGACGTTGTTCTGCCCACGCAGCGGGTTCACGCCCACGCCTTCGCGGCCGACGTTGCCGGTGGCCATGGCCAGGTTGGCGATGCCCATCACCGCGGTACTGCCCTGGCTGTGCTCGGTGACGCCCAGGCCGTAGTAAATCGCCGCGTTGCCGCCGGTGGCGTACAGGCGAGCCGCTTCGCGGATCTGTTCGGCCGGCACGCCGCAGACCGGGCCGAGCACTTCAGGTGCGTTTTCCGGGAGGCTGACGAAGTCGCGCCAACGGGCGAAGTCTGCCGCCTCGCAGCGAGCATCGATGAACGGCTGGTCGACCAGGCCTTCGGTGACGATCACATGGGCCAGGGCATTGAGCATGGCCACGTTGGTGCCCGGACGCAGCTGCAGGTGCAGCTCGGCGCGGGCGTGAGGCGAATCCACCAGGTCGATCCGGCGCGGGTCGATGACGATCAGCCGCGCGCCCTGGCGCAGGCGACGCTTGAGCTGGGAGCCGAACACTGGGTGGGCGTCGGTGGGGTTGGCACCGATCACCAGCACCACGTCGGCCTGCATCACCGAGTCGAAGCTCTGGGTACCGGCCGACTCGCCCAGGGTCTGCTTCAGGCCATAGCCGGTCGGCGAGTGGCAGACGCGCGCGCAGGTGTCGACGTTGTTGTTGCCGAAGGCGGCGCGTACCAGCTTCTGCACCAGGTAGGCTTCTTCGTTGGTGCAGCGGCTGGAAGTGATGCCGCCGATGGAATCACGCCCGTACTTGAGCTGGATGCGACGGAATTCGCTGGCCGCGTAGTTGACCGCTTCGTCCCAGCTGACTTCCTGCCACGGGTCGTTGATGTGCTTGCGGATCATCGGCTTGGTGACGCGATCCGGGTGGGTGGCATAGCCCCAGGCGAAGCGGCCCTTGACGCAGGCATGGCCATGGTTGGCGCCGCCGTTCTTGTCCGGGACCATGCGCACCAGTTGGTCGCCCTTCATCTCGGCGCGGAACGAGCAGCCCACGCCGCAATAGGCGCAGGTGGTGATCACGGCGCGCTCGGGCTGGCCGAGCTGAATAAGGCTCTTCTCGCTCAAGGTCGCGGTCGGGCAGGCCTGCACGCAGGCACCGCAGGAGACGCATTCGGACTCCAGGAAGTTGTCACCGCCAGCTGCTGCCACACGCGACTCGAAGCCACGGCCGGTGATGGTCAGGGCGAAGGTGCCCTGGATTTCTTCGCAGGCACGTACGCAGCGGTTGCAGACGATGCACTTGCTCGGCTCGTAGTCGAAGTACGGGTTGGAGACGTCCTTCTTCTCGTCCAGGTGGTTTTCGCCCTCGTAGCCGTAGCGCACCTCGCGCAGGCCCACCTGGCCGGCGACGGTCTGCAGCTCGCAGTTGCCGTTGGCCGAGCAGGTCAGGCAGTCCAGCGGGTGGTCGGAGATGTACAGCTCCATCACGTTGCGGCGCAGGTCGGCCAGGCGTGAGGTCTGGGTACGCACCACCATGCCCTCGGTGACGGGTGTGGTGCAGGATGCCGGGTAACCGCGCATGCCCTCGATTTCCACCACGCACATGCGGCAGGAGCCGAAGGCCTCCAGGCTGTCGGTGGCGCAGAGCTTGGGAATGGTGGTGCCCAGCAGCGCCGCGGCACGCATCACCGAAGTGCCGGCAGGCACGCTGATTTCACGGCCATCGATGACCAGGTTGACCTGCACGTCGCTTTCGCGGGCAGGCGTCCCCAGGTCGATGTCGCTGGCGGGGTCGAAGAAATTGATCACTGGGCGACCTCCGTAGTGGTCAGACCGAAGTCGGCGGGGAAATACTTGAGGGCGCTGGCCACCGGGTAGGAGGTCATCCCGCCCATGGCGCACAGCGAGCCGTACTGCATGGTGTCGCACAGGTCATGCAGCAGTTGGGCCTGGTTCTGACGCTCGGTGACATCGGTGGCGGCGATCAGCCGGTCCACCACTTCCATGCCACGGGTCGAGCCGATTCGGCACGGCGTGCACTTGCCGCAAGATTCCTCGGCACAGAACTGCATGGCGAAGCGGGCCATGCTGGCCATGTTCAGGGTGTCGTCGGCGACGACCACGCCACCGTGGCCGAGCATCGCGCCGATGGCGGCGAAGGCCTCGTAGTCCATCGGCGTGTCGAAGGCGCTGGGCGGCACCCAGGCGCCCAACGGGCCACCCACCTGCGCAGCCTTCAACGGTCGGCCGCTGGCGGTACCACCGCCGTAGCCTTCCACCAGTTCGCGCAGGGTCAGGCCGAAAGCGCGCTCGACCAGGCCGCCCTGGCGAATGTTGCCTGCCAGCTGGAACGGCATGGTGCCCAGCGAGCGGCCCATGCCGAAGTCGCGGTAGAACGCCGAGCCCTTGGCCATGATCACCGGCACCGAGGCCAGGGTGAGCACGTTGTGCACCAGCGTCGGCAGGCCGAACAGGCCCTCGAGCGCGGGCAGCGGCGGCTTGGCGCGGACGATGCCACGCTTGCCTTCGATGGATTCCAGCAGCGCGGTTTCCTCACCGCAGATATAGGCACCGGCACCGACCCGCACTTCCAGGTCGAAGGCCTTGCCGCTGCCAGCGACGTCATTGCCCAGGTAACCTGCCTCACGGGCGATGTCGAAGGCCTGGTTCAGCACGCGGATCGCATCCGGGTATTCGGAACGCACGTAGATGTAGCCCATGGTCGCGCCCACGGCGAGACCGGCAATGGCCATGCCTTCGATCAGCAGGAAGGGGTCGCCTTCCATCAGCATGCGGTCGGCGAAGGTACCGGAGTCGCCTTCATCGGCGTTGCACACCACGTACTTCTGTTCTGCACGGGCGTCACGCACGGTGCGCCACTTGATACCGGCCGGGAACGCCGCGCCGCCACGGCCACGCAGGCCGGAGTCCAGCACGGCGGCGACCACTTCGGCGCCATCGAGCGCAACGGCCCGGGCCAGGCCCTCGAAACCGCCGTGGGCGCGGTAGTCGTCCAGCGACAGCGGCCGGGTGATGCCGGCACGGGCGAACAGCAGGCGCTGCTGGGTCTTGAGGTACGGAATGTCTTCGACCGGCCCCAGGGCCAGCGAATGCTTGGCAGGCTCACCGGCCAGCGCATCCAACAGGCCAGGCGCGTCATCGGCGCTGACTGGGCCGAAACCGTGGCGGCCATCGGCCTGCTCCACTTCGACCAGCGGCTCCAGCCAGTACAAGCCACGGGAACTGGTGCGCTGGATGTCTACCGGCAACTGCCGACGTTCGGCCTCGCGGGCCAAGGCTTCGACGACCTGGTCGGCACCGACGGCGCGGGCGATCGAATCGCAGGGAATGAACAGCTTCAGCATGCTTCGTCCTCCAGGCAGCCATTGACCAGGGAACGCAAGCGTTCAGGGGTGATACGGGCATGCAACTGGCCATCGAGCTCCAGGGCTGGCGAGCAGGCGCAGGCGCCCAGGCAGTACACCGGTCGCAGGCTGATCGCGCCATCGGCGCTGGTGCCATGGTCGTCCAGCGCCAGCTGTTCGCGCAGCTGCGCGGCGAGCGCCTCGGCCCCACGACTCTGGCAAGACTCGGCCCGGCACAGGCGCAGGGTATGGCGCGCCGGCGGCGTGGTATGGAAATCGTGGTAGAAACTGATCACCCCGCGTACCTCGGCCTGGCTGAGGTTCAGAGCATGGGCGATGTCGGGAACGGCGCCATCGGGCACATAGCCCGCGCCTTCCTGGATGGCGTGGAGGATCGGCAGCAAGGCACCGGGGGTGTCCTTGAAGCGTTCCAGCACGGTCTGGATCAATGGCAGGTGAAGCGTCTCATCAGGCATACAGCGGACCTCGGCATCACGGACCGACCTGCCTCCCTGGGCAGGCCGCCGGTGTCTTCTGCTGCGGCGCACCGGCCATGTCACGGTTGCATGGTTACGGACGCCCTCCGTGCCCATGGCCATGCGTCTGCGCGCACTGGTTCCCTAGGCATCCTTAAAGCATGGCAGCCCTAGCGCTGGAGATTTGCACCCAAGCGACAGGGCTCATCCTGAAACCGACGCGGGGTGCTGGAAGGCTTTTTGCCTGGTGCTGTAGGAGCCAACTGTTTTTCGCTTCAACCCGACCAACCCATCAGCATGACTTTTCGCGGCCATGGCAAATGGGTGAATGACCGAATCCACCCGCTGGACCGGAGCGACCGACGGTCGACGCTCCTTCCAAGAGGTAAACGACCGCCACTCTTGATAGACTATGGCCCGACTGTCTTCGGAGCAGCGCCGAACAATGTAACGGCCGCTTTTGCACTCTTCTCCAGCGCGTCCGACCGACACCCTGCGCCGCAGACACTTCCGTCCGCCCCGTTACCCGCCGTGAACCATGCCAGCTGAAAACGCCACCACCCTGACCATTGCTCGCCCTGAGCCCACCCGCCGCTTCAGCGTTGCGCCGATGATGGATTGGGGCCAGTTTTCTTAGAACCTTTAATCTTAAAGGGATTGATGAGTAGGATTTTTAATCCGTACCATTTTTGTACCAACGAACCACGCTTAGAATCAATATGCCACCATCGAGTTCTCCAATCGCGAGTAATCATGGAGATCTCTACCGATGGCAATTACTCCTAAAGTAACCTCGATTACGAACTTGAGGGGGTTCAGATGCCCCTCACCACTTGGCAGGAGCTTCAGCGGTACCGCGGCACCCCGCTCTTTGCAGGAATCGAGAAACTGGCTCGCGAGATATAAGCACGAAGAGGCACTTCAAGGTCTACTCAGACACTGACTCCCATATCTACACCCTATGCAGCAACACGAAGGAGCTCAATGATCTGTTTGAAATGGAGATTCTCCCGACCGATTCAGAAAATCCCAAAGCTACCTAACCACACACTAATTGTGCTGGAGTACCGACTAGACAAAGCGCCCAAGCCCCGTATATAAAGGGCTTGGGCGCTTTTTCGTATCTGGCGCTCGATTTCCCCTATCACGTCCCTGTGGCTAGTGAAGCACCTGGCGATCATGTGTGAGCATCTGATAATCCGTTACTGCCTCATACAGCGCGTCTGCCAGCATGCGAAGCCGCTCAATTTCACCGGTCGGCCTAGCTTCCGCTTCTGCTTTGTGGAGCTCTCGCCTAGCCTCGATAGCTTCGACAATCAGCGGCTCGCCCGCCTCAAGCAGCCCTAGAAACGATTTCTTCATTGATGCTCCCCTTCCCTACGAGCTTCGTCTTACGACTTCATGCCCCAATAACCGAACTTCCCTTAATTGCTAGCGCCGCATGGCAGAATGCCATCTACCAGAACGGCATTTTAAGAATCTCTATAATTTAACGATATCCATCTACGTCAAATTTTGTGCTTTCGAGATCGCAGACTCAGAATTACGCCTTCGCCCCCAACCATCATGAATACATGGTCAGAATACCAAGTTGGAAATATCCGCCCCAGCATTTAACCCCCCACGATAATCACTTCCTGTCTTAGGCAGAACGTAGGTATATCTCTCATCCCCCTGATACACAACTCGCCAATGCCTAGCATCACTCTCTACACTAAAGCCAAGCTCCTCGAAAGTATCCCGAACTTTCTTTGACATATCTCTATAGCCACGCAAGGCGTCTTTGAGCGCTTTAGACTTTTGCTCATGCAAATCATTTGAATTATTATTATCCAATATTGCTGTCATGAGATGTTGGCGACGAGAATTCGGATGCGTACTCTTACTGGAGTATTCTCTCATTGCATCCAAAACAACTGAAAGTGTTTCCAACTCAAAATAATCATCCTCCGCGCCTGTATCTAAAATCAAGCCACCTTGTACAGGGCGTTTTGACTCCGACAACCTCAGCATATAGCTTAGACGATCAATTTCTTTTTTCATCTGAGCAATCGTTTCGTCTTTTTGCGAAATTTCGATTTCGTACAGCCCTACAATTTCATTAGCCTCACCATTTTCCTTCAATTGCTCAATAGCATTTCTATTCTTTACATGTATTACTTCTTCCCACCCACATTTTTGAGGAGGAATTAGTACTGACAAAGCTTCAGCTACACACCTAAAAATCCTGTCTTCAAAACTCTTAGCATCGTCAGCTCCGCGTCGACACAAGGTAACGCCCGCACCATTTGGCCAATAAATACCTACAGAACCAGCATAAACATTTCGAGAGCTTACTTGCGGCCGCAACTTAAACGAGAAGTCGCGACTTGGCTCAACGACTACATGTGCCATACCGCAGACCTTTCTTGCGAGCCTATCTGGGATAAGAGCATGCCGATCAAAAAATTTAGCACTCACATAAATCACAGGAAGCGCACTTATGTTTTCCCCTACAACAACTCTTCTCGCAATCTCCAAACTAGTAGTATCATCCCTCAAAACAATAGGGTTAACACCTAAAGGAAAATCACCATCTGTACCACCACCAAACCTATCTAACAAACGAATTGCAATCAATGGGCGCTTAATACTCAACCCTATCGGAGCAGTTAGAGCAGTGGTCGTAACAATGCTCGATACGACACTTACCCATAGTACATCTAACTCTTTACGGGCAGATATCTCGGTAACCCATTTTACAGCCTCTTGCGATTTCGCATAACGCATCGAGGATACGGAAACACCGTCAGCGCTCGCATAAGAATATTCAATAATTTCACTGTCATCTTCATTTCTATGCAAAAACTCATCCTCAGCCGTGTATCTGACAAGCTCTTCTTGTGCAAATGAAGTATGAGGCGAATCTAAAATCCAATTGACGCACTCATTAAAAACATCAGCCACGGTAGTTTCGGCGGAAAGTGTAAAGTATGATTTAATTGATTTCATGCGAGCTAGATCCATTTAATTACAGCCAGTTACAAAACATAATATCAAAATGCCACATTTCATGTCCACATCTCAAAAAAAAGCCCTTCACGGGGTTAACCTGAAGGGCTTGCAAACCAACCACTGTGAATTAATCATCAATTAGCAGTTGATATTTCTCAGTTTGAAACGGTACAAAGCCGTCCGGCCAAGGCGTACGGGACTCACAGAGCAGCCTATATTGTTCTGGAGCACCAAGATTCACCTTTACGACTTTTACTTCGGTCAGCAATGATGACAGGTCTGCACCACAAGCTTTATTTAACCTAATGAGATCCTCATTGAGATAAGAAGGATAATAACCCAAATGCATGCGCGATCTAAGCTTAACCAAGCTAACCGCATTTTTATCCATCGGATTATTCGGCTCAACCACACACTGAAGCCGATCGCCTTTCGTCAAATGATTGATATCAATCTTCGCCTCATCCGAGACGTAGTGAATTCCACTCACAAAAAACTTAAGCTTATAAAAACCATCAGGACTTCTCTGAGGAACTTTTACAACCCGAAAGCTATCAGTTTTCCGAGCCCCTCCTGACGCACTCAAGATCTCAATTGGATCACTAGAACCTGGAACCATGTCCAGCCAACTCAACATCGAATAATATTCTGGACGCCGCTCCGGAATAAGACGATTTTGGAAAAATGGAAATAACTCAGTAGAAATATAAGATTTGACCATGTGATCCATACGAGGGAAAGCACTGAATCTTTTATTCAGGGCGCCCCGAGTATAAGCCAACTTAAAAATCCCTTCCTCTTCAGACAGTTTCGCAACTGGCTCCCACAATGAGGTACCTGGATCCTGCCACAAAACAAATGCGCTACTCATAGTTTTCAATCTGCCACTTTCTATATGACGAGTTCAAATTCCTCTCAAAGAACGGAACCATTTCCATCATATTCGACTTGTTACAAACAAGCATTTCAAGGGCAAATTTTTTAGATTCATCACTCATCACTTCCATTGGAATCAGATCAATAATAGCCCGCATCCTTTCATAAGTCAATTTATCAAGCCTTTCCAACCAACTCAGAGCCGCCAACGGCCGTAAAACCCCCCAATATCCAAATGCCTTCATCGTGCGCAACCTCTTATCTCTAAGATAAAAATAAGATTTAGCGCGAGTTACATATGTTGAGACTTGCTGCCCCTTATCTTTCGACAATAAACGAGCACACTTCGTCTCATCAGACTCGTTTCTAGCTAGACTGGCGGCGTGATCAAAAGAAGGAGCTAGGTGACGACTACCCTTCTCAGTCACTACCAACCCCCAGTTCTCACTGTGCCTATCCTGATTCGAAATCAAAGCATCTAGCATCAAATATCCTGTAAAAAAATCAGCTGCTGTTTTGATTCCCGGCAGGCTATTGAACCCAAGAGGCTTGTTTCGAATGATTCGCCGCAAAATAATGTAAACATGCATAATATTCTGCTTTTCTGAACGTTTCTCTGCCTCGACAGGGACTGCACTGCTGTAATTTTTTAAAACCTCGTTCCCTGTAATCAGGTAAGAACTCTTCCGCTCCAGAAAGTTTGGAGTGATTACACCGCGCGACTCTCCATCATGGGCAAGATCATATGTCGCACAGGGCACCGACAAGAATTTCGCCAGTTCACATGCCACTTTCTCAGCCCAATCTTCGCCGCCTCTCGAAACAAGATTAAATTTCGAGTCGAATGTAACGATCGATTTAAATAAAAATTCCTTTCCACCTGGCCCGGTACACCAATACTTAGATTTGGTACCTAAAGGCTCAACCTCGTCCCTTTTGTAACCTGACACATCCAAGATTTCATACGACATAACCGACCCGCATCCGTTAAGCCTCAGTTTTTGTGGTTTCCAGTAGGACTAAACAGAAATTACCCTTTCTTGATTCACCAGGGAAGGTAGGGGTGCAACTCATTTGCATTTTACGGTCCAGAGCTCTTGGACTTTGGTTGTGAAACTCTGGCTCATAAAAGCACGCTGCATTCCCCAATCGGGGGCGTCGGGTGCCCTCGCAACCCGCAGCGTTCCCCTCCCCCAGCGCCCGTTGATAATGTCCATTATCTGCATTAGTCGATCACAATTTGCGGATTGCTTAGGAGCGAACAAATCCTCAGAAAATTCACCTGGCTGCCGCAGATCCATCAGCAGCACTTCCGCCTTACTATATCGATACCCTGGTCGGTAGACCTGCTCCACCGCCTCGGTAGCCGCCCTGGTAAGCAGCAACGTATCGTTGGTGGGGTAGGGCAATTCCACCAGGACGCCTTTCGCGTACTTGGCTTCGTCCGGGTTGAACATACCCGTTCGGATGCTCACCCGCATGCGCTTGCACACAGAGCCCTGGACCCGCAGCTTCTCCGCCGCCCGCCCCGCGTAGCTGGCCACTGCCTGCTTGATTGGCGCCAAATCAGTCAGCCGCTTGCCGAACATCCGGCTGCAGCAGATCTCCTGCTTAGGCGGGGCAGCGTCCTCGAGCTCCAGGCAAGCCGTGCCGGCGAGCTCCCTGGCCGTCTTCTCAACGACAACGCTGAACTTCTGCCGCAGTGTCCACGGGTCCGCCTTGGCCAAGTCCATCGCCGTTCGGATTCCCATCGCCTCAAGGTGTGCCGTCATTCGCCGGCCGATCCCCCAGACTTCCTTAACCTCGGTGTTGCGCAACACCCAGTCCCGCTTGAACGGGTCGCAGATATCGACCACTCCTCCGGTCTGTGCCTGCAGGCGCTTCGCGGTATGGTTGGCCAACTTCGCGAGCGTCTTGGTGCGGGCAATGCCTACCCCCACCGGAATGCCGGTGCATTTGAGCACCCTGGCCCGCACCTGACGACCGAACTCGGCGAGACTGCCCTGAACCCCGGTCAGATCGGCAAAGCACTCATCGATCGAATACACCTCCGCCGCCGGCACCATCGACTCGATCAGCGACATGACGCGCTCGCTCATGTCGCCGTAGAGCACATAGTTAGATGAGAAGGCAACAATACCGTGGCGCTGCAGTGTGTCTTTGCACTGGAAGTAAGGCTCGCCCATTTTGACGAAGGGCTTCGCATCGTAGGATCTGGCGATCACACAGCCGTCGTTGTTGCTCAGCACCACGATGGGGGTTTTGGCCAGATCCGGCCGGAACACGCGCTCACAACTCGCATAGAACGAATTGCAGTCGATCAGGGCGAACACGGGCTCACTGGGCATGATCGCGCACGCTGTAGCGAACCACGCCCCAGATCACCAGGTCATCGCCTTCCATGACGTGCCTCGGTGGATAGGCCGGGTTCTCCGACTGCAGGATGACAACACCGCTACGCCGATACAGCCGTTTGCACACCGGTTCCGTGTTGATGGCCGCGATCACGATGTCACCGTGCTCAGCATCGCGACTACGGTCTACGATCAGTAGATCACCGGAATAGATGCCTGCGCCCTGCATGCTGTCGCCCTCAACCTGCACCAGGTACATATGCGGCGCCCGCAGATCAAAAAGCTCATCCAGGGAAATGTGCCGCTCGAGATGATCCGCAGCCGGCGAAGGAAAACCTGCAGGCACGCGGAACGAATACACGGGCAACTGCGCGGGGCCACCGATTGGCGTACCCAGGATTGTGACTGACATGGTGGACGGACCCGACTATACTGTATAGACATACAGTTAACTGGTAGATCACGCTCCGGTCAATGCCCGAGCGAGAGGATCCCGATAAACGTTCGAGGTGAGTATGTGCGGAAGGTACGCGATCTACGAGTCAATGGATGACTATCTCAGGCAGCTGGCCCTCGACCTGGTGGTGATCAATGGCTACGACCATGAGCGGATCAACCGCTACAACGTCGCGCCATCAACACGGGTCGAACTGATCCGGCAGCAGGCTGCAGGATTGCGGGTTGATCGAGTGAAGTGGGGATGGGCGCCCTTTTGGGCGAAGGGGAAACGTCCCGACCCGATCAATGCCAGGGCCGAGACGGTGATGACGGGAAAATTCTTCAAGACGCTATGGCCGGTGGGCCGCGCTCTGGCCCCGGCGAACGGCTGGTTCGAGTAGATACCGGACCCAACTGACCCTAAGCGCAAGCAGCCCTACCACATAACGGCCGCGAACGATGAGCCGCTGTTCTTTGCCGCGCTCGCCGAGGTTCATGACAGCCTTGTGCCTGACGACCGCGACAGGTTCGTGATTATCACCGCCGCAGCCGACCAAGGCATGGTCGATATCCACGACCGTAAACCACTCGTCCTAACCCCAGATCTCGCCAGGGAATGGATCGACCCCGCAACAACAGCAGAGCGCGCCGAGGAGATAGCACAGCAAGGCTGTCGTCCAGCGAGCGACTTCAAATGGCATCCAGTCAGCAAGCTGGTGGGGAACGTGCGCAACCAGGGCGCGGAGCTGATCGTCCCCCTTCGGTAGAAGCTGAAAAAGAAAAGGGCATAGAATTAAAAAGTTAACAGAATGAAGATCCAATAAGACTTAAAAGTTAACAAATAGGAGTCAACAAAACACAAAAGTTAACAAATTGACAAGCCAACCAGACTTAAAAGTTAACAGACAACCCAACAAACTTTAAAACTAGTAGCTGGCAACCCTAGCCTCCTTACTTACCTATTCATGGCAGCGTTTAGCCTTCAGTCAAACCCCAGGCCGGGATTCCAACCCCGCAGATCCCTTTTCATCCTCCCACGCAAGCCACGAATCACAAGGCCTGGAGCAAAATGGAAAAAACATTCGGCAAAGCCACAGTTTAGAAAAACTCTTGACGAAGCCCACCAACCCATCCTAATTTAAACACCAAGCCAAACACCAAGTACAACGCCGCATAAAAAATGCGGCGCCGTACTATTTCGTCAAGAGGATTATTTCAAGTGACCCTGCCGTGCTTAATCACAATTGCATACATTGAAACCATAAGACTCTTCCAGATCGCCCTCGTCATCTACGGAGGAAGCATACCCGGAGTTTAGAAAAGCCCACCTAGGGCCGCCGGCTCCCAGTTGGTAATCACCAACTCGCCAGTCATCTCCGCCTTGCCTTGCCGCTGGTTCGTGTTGCTGTAGCGTATGTCCAGGCACTCGAAGTGGAAGCCAGCGAACGCCCGCCGGATGTCCGGATGATCGTTGATGCTGACCATCACCCGACCCTTGCAGCGCCGCATGAAGTCGGCCATGCGCTCGTATTCCTCGAACGGGAAATCAAGCCCATAGCCGGCGGTCTGCCAGTAAGGCGGATCCATGTAGAAGAACGTGTGCGCCCGGTCGTAACGCTCGGCGCAGGCAAGCCACGATAGGTTCTCGACATAGGTTCCGGCGAGGCGCTGCCACGCGGCGGACAGGTTCTCCTCGATGCGCAACAGGTTGATGGCGGGCCCCGTCGTTGCGGTACCGAACGTCTGGCCAGTCACCTTACCGCCGAAGGCATGCTGCTGCAGGTAAAAGAACCGAGCCGCACGCTGGATGTCTGTCAGCGTCTCCGGGCGGGTCATCTTCTGCCATTCGAAGATCTGGCGGGAGCTGAGCGCCCATTTGAACTGGCGGACGAACTCCTCGAGGTGGTTCTGCACCACCCGATAGAGCGTCACCAGATCACCGTTGAGGTCATTGAGCACCTCCACGGGGGCCGGCTGGGGACGGAGGAAGTACAAGGCTGCACCGCCTGCGAAGACTTCCACGTAGCACTCATGAGGGGGAAAGAGAGGGATCAAGCGGTCGGCCAGGCGGCGCTTGCCGCCCATCCAGGGAATGATTGGAGAGGTCATTGGTTGCAAGTCTTTACTGTATGGATAGACAGGTGTTAGGCTCGCCGCGCTTTGTGCACAAGGCAGAGGCCACGGCTGGACTTGCAGGAAGGGTCTGCGGGTTCGGCGGGCCGGGCTGGATGTTGGCGCATCCACCCGGCTCGCCTCTTTTCTACTTGGTGACTTCGCGCACGTAGGCCTGGCAGGCCTGCAGCGCGATCAGCCCCCGGTCGCCTTCGTCGGTGATGGCGACAATTCGTTGAGCATGCGCTCGGTCAAGTTGGGCGCGTACGGTTCCATGAACCACGCCTCCGGCGCTGGTGGCTTCTCGCAGCCCACCGTCACAGCCCTGGGTGGCAAGGGATCCGGCGTCGACCAAGACTGACAACCGCAGGTCAGCAGTAGCGAGCCGGTCACGCAAGCGAGCTTGAGCTTGTTGAGCATCGTTCATTTCCTTCCAGTGAGCTTGTGTCTGTTCCTGCAGGCGGGCTTCCAGTGTGCGGCGAGCGGACTGCTGTTCTGCCAACTGCTCGAGAGCCGCTGCAGCAGCCTCCTCCCGTTCCCGGCTGTGATCGCGATTCTTCGCGGCCAGTTGGCGGTCGTACTCAGCTGCCTGATCGGAGAGGCGCTTACCGTAGGCGTTGTCCTGCCATACCCAGGCGACTTGCCCAGCTATGGCGGAGCCGACCAGCAGCACCGACAGAGCGACAAGGCGGGTCACCCAAGCGCTCATTGCAGCACCTCAAGCGCCCGCTGATAGAGCGCCTGGCGATCCTCGAGCCCGTTGGTACCGCCGTTGATCCGCCTGGTGATGGACAGGAAGTCGCCCTGGTCGGCCAGGCTGTTGAGGCCTCGCTTGTGCCAGAACCAACCCGCCGACATCGAGGCGTAAACAGGGTGCTCGAGCAGCTCCGGAGTGGCCAGCAAGCGAGCGTCGCCGAACAGCGCCTCGCTGCAGGCTGCATAGTTAGCCCGCCCGGTCACCTGAATCAGCCCTCGGCCGCGATACAGCTGGCCGTCGTCGTCATCCTCGGGGGTGTTTCCAAGCCGCTTGGCCAGCGGGCCGGTGTCGTATTTGTCCAAGTAGCCATGGCTACCGAGCTCTCGCACATAGCGCAACTGGCCGGACTCATGGCCGATTTGCGCGAGAAATGCCGCCATGCGCAGACGGGTGACGATGCCGTACTTGCCCATGGCCGCATTGAGGGCAGGAACAAAAACGCCGGCTTGGCGGCCGGCGCTGGGGAGGATCTGCTGCAACTGTGTTTCGGTGATAGCCATTACGAGATGTCCTTGAACAGATTGATTTCGAAAGTCATGCCGGCCCACTGCCGGCTCAGGTCGCCCGAATAGTCCTCGAGCCAGTCCTTGGGCTCCCCCTTGAAGCCCAGCTGGACCACCACGGCGCGTGTGGCCGACCACTGCCACACGCCATAGAAGCCGTAGTAACGCCGGCCTGTTTTCCGGTGCGTTGCCAGCAGCAGCCGGCGACCACCCTCCCCTGGCCGATCCTCGACGCTCTCGTCACCCCAGTAGCGGTAATCGCACTCGGTGACCGGGCAACCGAACAGTGGCGTGAAGCGCATGTTGTTGGCCGGGTTGCGCAGGGCCAGCCACCAGAGCATCGAGAACCAGTGATAGGCGCCCAGGCCGAACGGGGCGTTGAGGTGCCACCAGCCGCGCTTGTCACCCAGGGCGCCGTCCCGGTCGTTGGACCAGAGCCACGCCCAGGCAGGCAGCACAACCAGTTGCCAGCTACCAGGCGCCTGGGTGAAAGGCACAGGCGGCCCTTGCCGGGTTCGGTAAGGCAGCGCCAGTGGCACCACCAAGAACCCGAGCAGGACAAGAACCACGCGGGCAGGAAACAGCAGCAGCCACTGCAGGGCCGCTCGAAGCAGGTGGATGAACATAGAAACCTCAGATGGGTGGATACAGGGAACTGCGTTACAGCTGCTCGACCTTGAGCGGCTTCTCCGTCTTTTTCTTCTTGGCGCCCTTGGCCTTGGCCTTGCCCTTCTTGCCGCCATTGCACTCGACAGTGGTCGACCACCCGGAGGCGGTGAACACTTGCTCGACACTGTCGATCAGGTATTCGCCATCGAGCCCGACCTTGAAGCCCTGGGCACTGATCAGTCGTTCGGCGAACAGATCGGTACGCCCCGGCATCTCCAGGCGCACACCCGCAGTGCTGCGGTTGAACGCGGCCAACCGGGCCTTGGCGGCCTGCTCGGCGGCTGATTTGTTGGGGTAAATGTGGCGGTCGGTATGGACGGGCGGCATGCCGGCGGGCGACTCATCGTTGGCCAGCTGAACGACCTTCAGGTCGCCGGACTTCTTGTCCTGATGCGTAGTCTGTACGGCCTTCTGCGTGTTGCGATCACCCAGGCGGAAGGAGTACCGACTGACATCCGACCTGGAGATGGTGACCATGCCCAGGGCCTTGCCACTGACGCTCTTGCCGCCTTGGCGCTGCATCACGACCAGCTGGCCCTCCGCCACTTTCGCCGTACAGTCGTATTGCTTGGCCAGCCGCGTGACGAAGTTGAAGTCCGACTCATTGCGCTGGTCGACGCGGGGCAGCTTGGTCGCTACCTGGCACACCGCCTGCCAACCGTTGCGCGCTGCCACGTCGCGAACGATCTGCTGCAGCGACACGTTTTCCCAGCTGCCATTGCGGGTGGTCTTGCCGCTCCCACGCATATCGCTGGCCTTGCCCCGGATCGAGATAGTGTCCGGCGGGCCCGTGACCTCGACTTCATCGACCGTGTAGCGGCCGAGCCGGGCGAGCGCCTGGCCTTGGTAGCCCAGATACACCTCAATGTTGGCACCGCGAGCGGGCAGGCTGACCGCCTGGGCACGGTCATCAATGCGCAGCTCGAACTCGTCCGACTCCATGCCGGGCTTGTCGCTGGTACGCAGCAGCAGCAAGCGGTCATTGATCAGCGCCGTGATGTCCTTGCCATCGGCGACTATGCGAAACATGGGCCTCATGCCTTGCTCCAGAAACAAAGAACCCCGCACAGGGCGGGGCTTGTTGATGTTATGGGATCAGTCCCAAAGCTTGACGTGCTCGATCTCCGGCGCGGGCAGATCAGGGAACAAGATCAGCACCCCAGTCCGGTAGGGTTGCGGCTCATCCGCCAGCCCCTGGTTGGCCTCGAGCACCGCTTCGACGGTACCGGTGAGGTGGCCGTAATAGCGGTGGCACAAGGTATCGAGCAGATCTCCCTCAGACGTTCTGCAGGTCGTTGCCATACTTCACAAACTCCAGCGTGAAGGCCTGTTTGCGCGGTATACCGCCCGCGAGCAGCGCCGATTGTTCCTCCTCGATCTTGGTCAGGCACCAAGTGCCCAACACATCACCGTAGCCCGTGGTCAGGCTTAGCGGCAACAGCCGGCGAGCCATGGTGCGCAGGGTATCCAGCTGCCGGATCCCGCCCTTGAACAGTGGGAAGATGGCCCCCTTCAAGATGAGCTGATCCTCACCGTGCCCGACCGCTTGCTGCGCAATGTCACGCGTCAAGCGTTCCTGGCCGGCCCACCTTGAGGAAGTCTGTCGGCGCACCTCATCGAAGGCCGCTGTGTCCAGGTTGAAGTAGTACGGCTTTGCGTTCGGCTCCAGCGTCTGAATGATTAGCAGGTGGGGGAACGGCTTCACCGCCTCGGCCAGCGGGGACACCCCGCCAAACGTCCTACTAGGGAGGATGTTGTTCACAATCGGGGCGATTCGGCCGGCGATTCGGTTAACGGCTGCGCCGGCCCGAGTCGATTGCCCGGCGAAAGCGCCCATACGTTCAATGGCCATCGGCCCGGCCCCTGGCTTCATGGCCATTTGTCGCGCAATGGACTCTGCCGCATTGACCGCCCGCATGGTCCGCTGGAGCTTCTTGGCCCTGTCCGGGTCCAAGGAGCTCTGCTTGTCTAGCTCGTCCGCCGCCACGGTCATCCCGGCAATGGCCATATCGAGCGGTCCAAGCATGCCACCTGGATTAGTGCGGCCCGCCTCCCCCGCCGCAACCAAAGCCGCGACGACTCGTTTCAATGGTTCCTCGTAATCCATACCACCTCCTTAACCGACATCTGGAGCATCGAATAGCTGCTTGGCCGCCATGCGCGCCGTGCGCTCCCGCTCCCAGGCTTCCCAGCTGCCACGGATCCGAGATTCCAGCAGACCGAACAGCCGATCTGGATCGCGGGCATCGCCCTCGACCTTGATCGAGATGCTCGGCGAGTACTGGAACGACTGATCGACTTTCGGCGCCTCCGCTTTAGCAGGCTCGACGGGCTTTGCAGGCACCGGGACTGCGGGCGCCGGCATCATTGCCTTGATCAGGTCTCTGACCACGCTGCCCAAGGAAGCGGTGGGAGCGGGAGCAGCTGCAGGCCCAGCCACACCGACCGGTTCACGAAGTGCAGCACCAGGCGCCGGCTGTTTCGGCGTAGCCACCACCGCTGGCACCGGCACTGGCGCACTCGGCTGAGTGATCGCGACTGGTACCGGCTTGGCGACCTCACGGATGACTTTCCCCGGCTGTTGGACGGCCATGGAGCTCCGAGCGGTCTGCTCCGTAGGCGCCCGACTGCTGGGCAACGCGACCGCTACCGGCGCCGCAGCCGGAGTGGCCCGCTCGGTTGCGACCTGGGGCGGCCGAGCTGGGGGCGGCACATTCCGCACGGCATCACCCGGCTGCATCCTGCGCGGCTCGCTCCGCTCCACTGGGGCAGCGGCCGGAAGAGTAGACGGAGGCGCAGCGGCGACAGATGGAGCCTCAGGCGGAACCGGGGCTGCGACCTGCACTGCATTCCCAAGCACGACCGGATTAACTGAGACAGGTCCCGTCTTGGCTTCTACGGCAGGGACATTGGGGGCAGTAACCTGCACACCGGGCGCAGGAGCACGTACTGACTCTCCCACTACCGGGGGCCGGGCAGTTGCAGGTTCGGCCGGCCTGGCCGGTGCAGGGACGGTATCAACAGTTGGCTCTGGTTTCGCATCCCGGTCGGCTTCCGGCTCATCACCGAACAACTTTTTCCCCAGCCAGCCACCAACGGATTCACCACCGAGGCCGCCCATCACCATACCCACGGCACCACCGACGGCGCTGCCAACAGCGGTCCCGATCACAGGCACAACGGAGCCAATCAAGGCACCCGCCATCGCCCCCGTGGTGCCACCAGCCCAAGCCCCCGCCAAGCCACCGGCCACCCCGCCGTAACCCTCGGCTTTTTCAGCCTTGGTTTCGGCGTTGAGCGCGGTATCCAGCACACCCGGCACTGCATCCACCAGCTTCCCGCCCGGCAGTTTGGACAGCCCACGGGTGAAGACGCGCAGGCTACGCACCGAGCGACCGACGGTTTTCGCATCGAGCGAACCCAGCGCCTCGGCCGTTACCGCTTTCGCGCCGGACACCGGCAAAGAGGGCTTGGCCACGGGTACCGGCGGCCGAGGGTTGCCGAAGGCACCACCCGTTTGCCGCCGTGCCCGGCGCCCACGCCGACGCTTGGTCGAAGCTGCTGGGCCAGAACCAGCGGCAGAAGATCCGAGCCCGCCAAACGCGCTCGCGTTCACGACGAAAACGCGCTGCGGCTCGCCGCTACGGCCAGCGTCGGGATCGTTGCTTGCTGGCACCCCGAGCACCTTGCCCAAAGCCCCCAGCCCGGCGTCCACCACGCGGTTGCCGGTTTTCGGCAGCTCGACACCTGCAGGTGCGTCTTCCTCGCCTCGGCCGAGGCCACGGTCGAGCCGGCGGCCGCGAGCGATGTTGAACACCCCACGGGCAATCTTCAGGCCGCTGGATGCCGTTTTCAGCGCCATGAAGCCAGCGGCCACCGCACCCAGGGTAAGCACAACAGGCTGTGCTCCGTCGGACAACCGGGTCAGGCCCTGGAAGATCCAGGTCAGCCCCTGAGCGGCTGCATCCGTTACCGGGCGAATCGCGTCACCGACACTGCGCATGCTGTCGTTGGCCGCCTGGAACATCTCATCCCAGCGCTGCTGCGAGGTCTCGCGCCGTTCGGCCAGGTTCTTGTCCAAGATCCCGGCCGCCTTCTGCGAGTCGTTTTTCAGGTCGTTGTACAGGCCTCGGTTCTGCGCATAGGCAGTGAGCGCCGCCTTGACCTGCATGTCGGCGAACAAGTCGCCGGTACGCAGGGTTTTCTCCAAGGCATCCAGCGCAGCCCGGGCCTTCTCCGGGTCGACTTCCTTGTCGATGCCCGCCTGGGCGTCCTTGATTTTCTTCGCCTTGGCCGGGTCCGTGGCTTCGACGTAGCGCATCGCCAAGGCCATGCTGGCCTCAAGCGTGTTCATGCCCTTCTGGATACCGGTGTTCAAAGAAGCCTGATAGTCGATGCCGGCGTCCGCATACGCTTTCACCACGTCACCGGAGCCGATCTTCTCGATCCAGTTCTTCAGGTTGTTCGCCGCATCGTCGGAGCTGCCTGCAGTTTTCATCTGCACCTGCAGCATCGAGCCGAGCGACGTGACCGCGTCCATGCCGGTGCTGCCGTTCTTCTCCATGCTGGCCAGCAGCTGCGGGAACCACTTGGCCATGTCGCTGGCCTCAAAGCTGCCCGCCTGGCCCTGGAAGGCGATAGCTTCGAGGGCTTGCTGCATCACCTTGGGATCGTTGATCTTGGCGTTTTGCTGCAGCGCCATGATCATCCGCGCCGTGTCGACCCCGGACGAACCCTGGCCGACGGCGAACTTCGCCGCCGTCGGGGCATAGGCCATGGCCTTGTCCAACTCCATGCCGGCACCGACGAGCTGGTTCACCAGGTCGGCCACGTCGTTGCGCGACATCCCCGTTTCCTTCGAGGTATCGATCACCGTCCGGGTCAACTGGGTTTCTTCGGCCTTATTGACGATGTCCGCCTTGATCGCGATGTCGCGGATGATCGCCTGGTAGTTCGCGCTGATCGTGGTGGGCACCGCAGCCAGGCCAACGCCCACCGCCGCCTGGCCGATGCTGGACTTGAGCCCCGCCCTGCCCTGCTGGATCTGCTGATGGCCCTTCAGCTGCAGATCGGCTGCCTTCGCCTCACGCCCAAGCCGCTGGTACTCACGCGATAGACGCCCGACTTCCACCCCCTGCTTGCGCAAGGAAGCAAGGTTCTTGTCCAGCTTGGCCAACAGCTTGTCCGCGCCTGCAGCACCGGTATCGTGGGCCTTCTTCCACTCGGCCTGCAGCTTCTGCGTGTCGCCAATCATGCCTTTCAGCACTTTGGCCTTGCTGCCCTTGTCCTCGAGCTTCTTGATGTGACCGTCGACGGTCTTGAACGCCGCTCCCACGGACGGGGCAACGGCGCCTCCAAGCTCCAGCGCTATCGACAGTTTGTTCTTTGCCATGCGCTAACCCTCAGAAGGCTCAATCCGTGAGCCACCAGACCATGTCCTCCCAGGACATGGTCATGATTTCCGCAGACGAAAAGCCAAAATCCCGCACTAGCCGCTTGGCCAGGCGCTTTTGCAGCTGGGGATCAAAGCTCGTCGTCCTGCACCAGGCGAAAATAGCCGGCCTGCAGGCGGCTGTAGTCTTTCAGGGTCAGGCTCTCCAGATCCTTGACGCCGACCTCGGCCAGGCTGGAGAACAGGTTCAGCTCGCGCTGTTCGTCATCCGTGGTACCACCGGCTTGGGCGGCGCGCACGTCGCGAACCGTCGGGGCGCGCAGGGTAATCTTGTCCACCTGAATGCCATTGGCCTCGCTGGGCTTGGACAGGGTGACGGTGACGCGATCAGCCTGCAGGTTCATCCAGGCGGGGATTTTCTTGCTCATGTGTACGTTCCTTAATTCGAAGAAAAGGGTTACAGACCCAGGGCGCGGCGCTGCTCGGTGAGCTGGTCGACACCGTCGATCACGCGCTTCATACCCAGAGCATCGATCTCGTAGATCAGCCGGCCGTCGACCTCGAGCTTGTAATAGGTGAGCGCCACCGCATGCTTGATCTCGGCCTTGTCGCCTGCCTTCCAGTCGCCCATGTCGACTTCCTTGAGCGAGCCGCGCAGGGTGACGATCACCGGGTTGATCTTGCCCTTGAGGCCTTTGAAGGCCCCGCGGAACACGCCGTTGAAGGCGGTACCGTCGGCAAGGCCGAAGAACTTCAGCGACTCACGACGCACGCCCGTGGTGGTGAAGTTGGCCTCTTGCTTCTCCATGCCCTGGTCCATCTCGACGGGCAGGTCCATGCCGCCTGCGCGGTGTTCTTCCATCTTCAGGGTGAGCTTGGGCAGGGTCAGGCTCGGGACATCGCCCTGGAAGCTGACGCCGTCGACGAACAGGTTCAGGTTCGCCAGGGTTTCAGGAATCATTGCCATGTAGTGCGCTCCTTAGGCGACAGCGTTGATGACTTCAGTCAGCCACTGGTTGGTGACCTCGACGCGGAAGTTCGGGTTCTCGGCCGGCGGGACGTCGGTAAAGCGGATGTTCCAATACACCTTGCCCTGCTCCAGCTGGCTGGCCGTGTTCAGCTCGGGGTCGGCAAAGACCTCGAAGTTGATGATCGCGCCCTGGTTCTTCAGGTCGCGCATGAAGGCCTGCAAGCCCTCGGTGACGTCCTGCACGTAGGTCGCGGTGATCGAGCGGTCCACCGCCCACTTGTGGCCGTACAGGATGGCGTCCATCACCATGTCCATGGTCCGCACGCGGGTCACGAAGGCCCACTTCGGATCGCTCGACAGGGTGCGGTTGCCCCACAGACGGAAGCCGTCGTCGCGGATAATGGTGGTGATGTTGGCGTTGTTCAGCAGGTTGGCCCGGCAGGTATCGTCACCATCCAGGAACTCGACCGGGCGGGTGGTACCGGTGATGCCAACGAACTCTTTGTTGGACGGCGAGGCCCAGAAACCGTACTCGCTGTCGGTCCAGGCGAACAGGCCGGCGGTGTAGGCCGAGGCCGGCGCATCGACAGTCCCATCCGCGTCGGTGTCCCAGTACTGCACGCCTGGGTCGACCATGAAGGCGCGCTTGGAGCCGAAGTCGCTGGCATACGCCATCGCCGCTTCGTCCGTGGTACCAGGGCCATCAATGATCGCCACGGCCCGCAACTTGTCTGCCAGCCCCACCAGCGCGGTACCGACCGCCGCCGTCGCGCTGTGCTTGGGCGCGATCAGCAGCCGGGGCTGGGCGTTGAAGCGGCTCTTCCCGTCGAGCAGCGCCTGCAGGCCGGTACGCTTGCCGTCGGCCAGGGTGCCACCGATGATCGCGGAGATCTGCTCAGCGGGGTCAACCTGCTCGGCCACACCACAGGCGACGATGACCGCCTTGGCACGGGCGTAGATGGCTTTGCACGCTTTGGTGATGGCCGAGGCCGGGCCGAAGGCGGCGACGGCTTCCCGCTCGCTCGTGATCAGCACCAGATCGTTGGCCTTGGCGGTCGCATCGGCCCCCTCGGTGAAAGTATCGACCAGGCCGATGATCGAGGACGACGGCAACGCGATGCTGCGCGCACCGTTATCGACGTTGGTCACGGTGACGCCGTGAAAGAATCCAGCCATGAAGTTCTCCAGATGTGAAAAGGCCCCGCAAAGCAGGGCCAAGTGGTACAGCGGAAAAGAAAACGCCCCGTCGGTGCGGGGCGTCATTGGGTTTGGCTAGCGACCCAGGACGGCACCACAGGACGCTGCTGCGACTCGGGGAAGGCGCCAGACTGGGGCCAATCGCGCAAGGCCTGGCGGTACAGCAGCAGCTCAGCGAACCGCTGCGGGCTCAGGGTGGTCGGCGATTGCATGTCCTGTTCGTCGCGGTGGCGATTCACCAGCCATTCGGTCGCGGTCAGCTGGCCGTCCCGCCAGGCGCGCTCCTGCGCGGCCCAATCTGGCGCTACCGGGATCAGGTACGGCAGCCCATCTTTGTGCGCCCGGAGAGTGTTCGGGGCCGGATTTGCGATGACCTCTTGATAGAGTTCGTCGCTGATCGGCACCGCGTCGGCCGGGACTTCACCATGGATGCCCACGAAGTAGCAGCAGCCAGTCGATTGCGAATACAAGCGTTCCATCAGTTACTCCTTTAAATCCGTCCAAGAGCGAGCCAGCGCGGCGTGACGTTACCGCCACCGCCCACCGGGCCGTCGACATAGAACGTCACGCCAGTGAGTGTTGGAGCCCCGGTTTTCAAGGTCAAAGGGGTCGTCAGCGGAGCGGTCCCATGGGGGATGGCCATCACCTGAAACACCGAGGCAAAACTCATCGGAAAACTGACCGCACCCGAGTCTGAAGAGGGGATAGCGGCCGCCCTGATTCCCCATTGCAACCCAAAACCCCCGAGCCATTTGGGCAGGAAGAAATAGCCGTTCGGGGCAAAGGACCAGATCGCGCCGAAGCGCATCTTCTTGGGTGTGACGAGCACATCGTCCGCAGCACCAGTGTCAACCTGATCCTGGGTAGCGATGTGGTCAGAAGTCAGCGCATACGACCAGAACATAGTGGGAACGCCGTTGATTAGGTTGTACTGGCCGAACCAGATCCGACGCACCGACGAGGCACCACCATTTTCTATAGCGATGAAGTGACTGCCATCTTGACGCGGGGTGATAGCGAAAACCCCTAGGACGTTATTACCGATAGACGGAGGCCCTCCGGGGGTCGGATTAGATGCCCCTCCGGAATAGGCCAAGTAAAAGCCTCCAGGCACAACGGCTTCAAAGGATGGCAACAGCGGCGCACTGGTGATCCCAAGACCGATGTTGTTCAACTGCTTGATGATGGATTGCAGCGTCGAAAGAGCCGTCATCCACTTGACGTTATCGACGCCGGCCTCGGCAAGCTGCTTGGTTGCCTTGTCCGCAACGTTTACTTTGCTGTCCAGGCCGTTCAGCACCGTTGCCGCGAAATTGGGATCGTTCCCCAGCGCCGCCGCCAGCTCTTTCAGCGTATCGAGCGCACCAGGTGCTGAATCCACAAGGCCTGCCACCTCGCCCCGAACAAACGCCGTGGTCGCCACCTGTTGGGTATTGGTCCCTTTAGGTGCGGTCGGTGCTTCGGGGATGCCGGTTAGCTTCGGAGAATTGACCGTCGGAATCTCATCCCAATCATCCCAACTTCCCCCGTAGGAGGTGCGGAAAAAAATCCGATTGGTCAGGTACATGGTGTATTGCTGGGTCGTGATCTGCGGGCCTGCCGCCTGGACCAGCAGTGTGCCAGCGGCCGCGACCGGGTAGTTCAAAGCCAGCGTTGCGTTAGCATTTTGGGGCTGCCCGTAGGAGCCAGGTACGGTCATCGCGTTGAGGTTGGTGCCGACAGGGATGTTGCTGCCCGAGACGCCTTTTGCGCCCCAGCCTGCCGTCCCGAGCAGATCATCCACCTGGGTCTTGGTGTAAGCATCCGTCAGTCCGTACCCCTCCACGGTGGTGGGACTGGTCGCCGCGACGACCCGTCCATACTTGTCGACCGTGACGCTGCGATAGGTTCCAGCAGCCACGCCACTGCGCCCGAACGCCATTTCGAACACGAGCGCGGACACGCCAACGGTGATTGGGGCGTCGGTCACCAATTGCCATGCGCTATCGCCGTTGACGGTACCGCGTTCTACTAGGACCAGCAGGCCTGGCGTCACCTCAGTACTGACGTCGGCATCAGGGCAGCGCGTCCAGGCGCTGGCAGCAACGGTGTACAGGCCATTGTCCTTACCGGCGGCCTGGTTCTTCACTAGCACGCGGGCCCCGGCAGTAAGCGCCACGCCGTCAATGGTCTGAAGGCCTGTCAAGGCGATGTTGGCCGTGGTCGCCGCCAGCACCGAATGCTTGAAGTCCTGCTTGTGCAGCTCGCTGGTGACCCATTCGCGAGTGGCCAGCACCACGGCCGGGTCAATCTTGAGCTCTACGTTGCTGGAACTGCTGACCACCAGGTTCATGCGCACCACCTGGGTGCGGCCGCTGCCCTGGTTGAGCTGCGGCTTATAAGTTGGCGGGCAGTTGGCCACCGCCACCAGGTCGCCATCGGCGTCATACAGACCGATCTCGCGAATCCAGCGACCTCCGACCTCGGCAGGAATCACCTGCTCCGCCACGATTATCGCTGCGTCCTTGTCGTCGACCTTGAGCTGGTTGAGCGGCGCCCGGCGCCATTCGTTAATCAGGCTGGTCTGATTGGCATTCGGCGTAGGGTCGGTGTTGTTGGCATCACCGACGCCCATCTGTGTGATTTTCCAAGCGATGCCCAGGGCGTCTGCATTGGCCTGCTTGGCGGCCCCGATATTGGTCAGGATCGCGTAAAACTGTGAAGTCTGGTCAACCATGTGCAATTTCCAATGTGTCGATGGTGTGTTCACGGCCGCCACGGCCAATCTCGCCGGAGACCTCCAAGTCGATTGCCTGAGGTGGGTACACGTCCAGCTCGTCACCGTCGTAGATCGAAGGGGCTAGGTTGATCTGGCCTCGGGTTTCGAGGCTGATGGCGAGCCCCGTCATGTGCCGGCTCACTGGCCGGGCGTCATCGATCAGCCAAGACAACTCCTCATAGGTCTCCTCACTGATGCCTTCCTCAGCCACCCCGACCTTGAGGGCGAATGTGCCGGGCACGCCGCGAGGCTCGGTCTGCCACCACTCGATCACCTCAATGAGGTAGCCGAACGGCTCCACCACGCGGCGCAGTGCACCGATGGTGCCCTTGCGCGAGTGGATGAAGAACGATGAGCGGATCACCGAGCGCTTGACCGCCTCGGGCCAGTTTTCGTCCCAGCGGTCAACCGACCATGCCCAGGCCAGCTGGTACAGCAGATGGGCTGGACAGGTGTCGGGGTTGTACAGGGTGCGCAACGGCACCTCGGTCAGCTCGACCGAAGCGACCTCCACGGCCCGCTCCAGCTCGGTGCTGTTGAGCGGCAGCAAACTGTTCATCAGTCACCCCGCTCTACTGTGAAACCCTCACACCACGCCGCCTGGGCCTTAGTGGGCCGGATGTCCACCCAGCCTGGTAGCTCAACACGGGTCACCCCGCTGATGTGCAATTGGGCATCGATCGCTGAGCGGGCGACCTCAACTCCCAGCCGGCGCCGAGGGTTGATCCAGGCTGCCAATCGGCGCCGACATTCGGCCAGCACCGCTTCGTTCTCAGGGCCGGTACCGCCCAGAAACACCTTGGCATCCACCCGATACGGCAGGATCTGCGCGCTCTGCACGGTGACGCGATCAGCCACTGGCCGAATGTCATCGTCACTGAGGTAGGCGTCGACCGCCTGCAGCAGCTCCGGGGAGGCAGCGCCATTGCCCTCCAGGGACAGCACCGTCACGACCACTTCGGCCGGGGCCGGGCTTTCTGCTGTCGCGTCCGCCACCAGGCCTGAGGCGTTGCGAGCATGCAGGATGTAGCTGTTTCGCGGCCCGGCCGTGGTCAGCCCCTCATACACCAGCTGCACTCGCTCCCGCAGCGCGTCGTCTTCCTCGAGCACCGCCGGTACTGGCGGTACCGCGTCGAGGTCTTCTGCCTGGATCACCAGGCGCTGGAGGCCAACGTTCCCGGCAAGGTGGTCGAGGTCGGAGCGCTTGGCGTAGGCCAGCAGCAGCGCCTTGCCGGCGTCGTTGACTCGCGCCCGGTTGCCGACACGCCGGAACGCCACCAGCTCGAGGAGCTTGGTGATCGGATCACTTTCCAAGGGCGCTGACCAGTTCTCGCCCATGGCCTCGCGGAACAGGGCCAGGTCGGCCTGGTAGGCCTCCTCGAAATCGAGGCTTTCCAGCACCTCCGGCGCAGGCAACGCCAACAAATCAATCGTGCTCATGCGCTTACCTCCAGCACCACACCATCACCCAGGTACGTCCCGACCAACGCCATCGTGATTTGGCCGTCGAGCACCGCTGTCACCCGGACGCGCTCCAGCTGCAGCCGCGGTTCCCAGCGACCCAAGGCCCGGGCAACTTCGGCCTGAACTGCGCTCTTCCAACCTTCATTCACAGGCAGGTCGACGTAGCGGCGCAGTTGGCTGCCGTATTCCGGCCGCATGCGACGGCTACCGACTGGGGTCGTCAGGATGTCTTCGATGGACTGCCGCAGATGATCCAGGCCGGACAGCGGCTGCCCCGTGCGGCGATCCATTCCGATCATGGGCCTACTCCCGCACCTGCTCGAAGTCAGGACGCTTGCGGAGGAAGGCCACAGCCACGGCGTCGTCGCCGTCGACCGTCACCTGCCCCCGCGCCACCGACAACGAGCGGTTACCCGGCAGGATCAGGGTGCGGTAGGTGTATTCCTTGTCGCGAAAGGTCACCGACTTAGGCGGCTCGGGCTTCTCAACCGTCAGCGGCGCCGCGAGCTCTGGTGTGTCTTTTTCAGGCTTGGCCATGATTCCTCCAGATACAAAAAAGCCCGCATCAGCGGGCCTGGCTTAGTGTTTGTGGTTGGCCGTGTTGCCGGCCGTGTCGATGATGCGACCACCACCGTTGATGTCGCCGGTCACCGTCAACGGGCCAACAATCCTCACGTTACCGGTGAGGGTGATGTTGGTGGACTGGGCTGTAATGGCGTCGTCGGTGGCCACCACCTTCGTGCCGCCGACTTCCACCGTGACCGTGCCGGATGGCACCTTGATCGTGTAGCTGCCGGCCTCCCAGTCGTAGACCAGTTGGCCACCGTCGGGGAAACGCCAGACTTCGACGTGATCGCGGTTGTCCGGCTGCGCGCCGGCATTGCCGTACAGGCCCGGCACGAATGTGCCCTGGGCAGGCTCGCCGCTGGGACTGAACAACACGCCCTGCTCGCCCAGACTGGGCGCCCGCCAGTGACGGGCCTTGCCTGCCGCCTGGCTGTGCCAGCGCACCCAGGCGCTGGTCCAATCGCCGCCATCGGTCACCCGCACCATGGCAGCGGCAAGATCGACCGCCACCACCCGGCACGGGATCACCATGCTGGAAAGCATCCGGTCATGTTGCGCACTGGCATAGCTCATTCCATGGCCTCCGGTGGCTGATACTGCCCTTCGCTGCCAGGCCCGGTATCAGGACTGAAGCCGAACACCAGGCTGCCCGGCGGCTGGTTCGGCCAGGGCCATTCCTCCGTGCCCAGGTAGATGACCTGGCTCCACTCGACGACCCACACCGCATAGCTGTCCAGCTCAGGACGGCTCCAGTCGCGTTCGGCCCGCACGAACTCCGCGAACTCAACCGGAAGGCCCCAGGACTGCATGCGCAGAAGCACCGTCAACTGGGCCGCGACGAAGGCTGCGACATGCAAGCAATTGGGTTCCTCCTGCCCGACGATGACCCGCGCCTCGAAGCGCGCCTCGACGGCAACCTCACCCGTGCCAGGATCCTTGTCGGCGTCATTAAACCCAACCAGCTCGAGCACCACCGCTGGTGGGGTTACCACATCGATACCCTCCGGCATGGTCCCGACATAGGCCAGACCGGGGATCCCGTCCTTGATGTGCTCCTCGATAGCGGTGTACACCTCACCGAGGGGAATCGGGCTGTCATCCATTGCCTGTTCTCCGTAGGAATTTCTGCAGTTCGAAGTTCAGCTCCTGCTCCATCACCACAAGCAGCCGCTCATGCGCTCGATTGGTCCAGGCCTCGAAGTGCGACCGGACTTCCTCGAGCGAGATCTTGGCCTTGGCCAGGGGGAAGCGGCTGTCGTTCTCGTTGATCCAGCCCGTTCGACGCCCGCCGAGTTCGCTGTCGGGATAGTCCTTCGAATCGAAGTGCTTGCTGGCCGTGCGGATCCAGATATCCGGGTTGCCGCCATAGACGCGCCGAAAGAACGCGCCTTGATAGCGGCGACCAGCGACCGACACACCCGTACGGGTCTGCCGGGGCCGGCCTGCTCGACTGGCTTCGATGGGGTTGATGCCGAACCACAGCCGGCCCTGGCCATTGCTGGACACCGGGAAGGCCTTGAGGCGTTGCCGTACTGCAGAGATCGCAATGCGCTCCTGCTGCCCCACATCACGAGCAATCCGGCGGCGAAGCCAACCGAGTGTTTTGTTGATCGCCCGTCGCTGGGCTGTGGCAACAGCCTTTGGCACCAACTTCGCGAAGTTCTGGAAGCCCTTCACGTCTTGCGGGTCGGCCCGCAGCGAGATCAAACCGCTGCTGGCCGACTGCTTGTGGTAGCTACCAACGCTCATGCTGTCTTCCTCAAGATCAGCGTCACCAGCCCATCGCCACCGGGTTCAATACCGGTGATGAGGTAGTGGCCACCACCGTCTTCGGCCGGCACGGCGAAAAACACTTTGTGCTTCACTTCGATGCCGACGTTGTCCTGCACGCGGATGACCAGGTGAGGCTCACGCAACGCGGTTCTCATCTGGCCGACCTTGGGCTGCAACCAAGGGACTGAAAACATGCCAAGTACCTCCCGCCCCTCGATCAGCACGGGGTCGCCCAGTATCTCGAACACCGTGGTGTCAACGTCGGTTATCAGGTCCCGGAAGCCCATGGTCAGAGCTTCAGGCGGAGAATGGCGCGAGGTCGGGTCACCAGGTGGAGCGGGTTCGACTGGGCCTCACCGGCCACGCCCTTCTTGAACGGCATCATTTCCAACTGGCTGTAATACGGCAGGCCTTCTGTGTTGACCGTGTCCATGTAGTCAGCCGGCGCGAAGCGAGTGATGCACAGGCCTGGCACACCCTCTGGAACCAGACGCGCCTCATCGTCTGCGACAAAGGCGATACCACCAACCTTGCCGCGATAACGCTCCCAGGTGATGCCGCCGAACTCGAACGTTTCGCGACCGTCAGCGCGCAAGGCCGCAGCGTACTGGGTGCCCTCGTAGGTTTTGGACACGCTCTTGTGTCCGATCAGCGCACGCCAGAAGTTCTTGCCGCAGAAGGCCCGAGCGCCACTGGTGGTGGCAGCGCCCAAGGCTTCCTCTTGGGCATCCAGCGCATCCACGCACTTGACCCGGACATTGGTGTCCGGGTTGGCCAGCTCCATCGGGATCACGATGGGATCAAGATCGAACCGAGCATAGATATCGAGCAGCACCGTACTGCCGTCGGCGTCCATCACGTAACCGTTCAGCGCGCCCATGCGATGGAATTCATGCGTGGCATCCAGCTGGCGACGGGCCTTCGCCAAGCGCTTGTTGACCACATCCTGTACCGCCTGCAGCTCAGTTTGCTCACCGAAGGCCCGGATGCCCTGGATCTCATCCGCCTTGATGGCGAAACGCTCAGGCAGGTGGACGGTGTTGAATGGCAGCAGGATTCGCTTGCTACCGTTGACCACCAGCCCCGAGGTACCACGCTCGCCCGCTGGCACCAGGGCCAGGGTATCGCCGTCTTTCTCGACCTGGACGGTCACCGTGGTCACCCCTTCTTCCTCAAACAGCCCCAGTTCGGCGAGTCGTCCAGGCACATAAGGCTGCTCGTTGATCGCCGCGGTGAGCGCAGGAACCGAGAAGGCGTTGTCTTCAAAAATATCGATGTCAGCCATGAAGGCCCTCCAGAAATGCAAAACCCCGCACTCGGCGGGGCTGAAAAAGAGTTGGCTCGCTATCAGCGAACGATGATGAATTGCGCCGCCAGGGCTTTCTCGGCATCGAGATCGAGGCCCGTCAGCAACCCTTCGCTGACCTCGGCCAGGCGAACAACCGCTCGGCCGCGCCGGGCTACATCCGATTCACCGACGGACGCAAACAAAATGCACTTGGCCGTCTCGCTGCCGTCTGCGGCCTCGGGGTTGTACGGCGCAAATTGGCCCGAGGCTGTGAGCTGACCGAGCAGTTGGCCGGCTACCAGGGCAGCACCAGGTGCCAGCTCGATGACTTCGCGAGAGATCTTCCCTGCACCCTCGGAGAGCAGGAATTCGCCGGCATGCACCGGTTCCACATAGTTTTTGCTCATGCTTAGGCTCCTTTGCCGGTGCGTTGTTGAGCAGCCTGCCGACGGGCAGACCAGATGTTGTTGGGGTTAGGTAGCTTCGCCTGGACCTTCTCCGGCTCATCGGCAGCCGGTGGTAGGGTGTTGTCGATCTCGAAGCCTTTGCCCGAGCCGACCAGCTTGTCGAACAGCCGCGCCCGAACCACCGTCGCGTCCAGGCCAGCGCCCACAAACTCGACGGCCATCTCGGGTAAGCGCGCCGCGACGCAGAGGTCGCGTACGGCCTTTGCGCGAGTCAACGCAGCCTGGACCGTGGCTTCGTCGGCCAGCTTGGTCGACGCGATCAGAGGCTCGACCAAGTTACTGATGCCCGCTTTCGCGCAAGCCTGTGTGATCATCAAGGCCAACGCCGTTGAGTCAGCCGCAGTAGGTACAGGGAGCTCCTCGTCCGGGGCGGGCTCGCTCGGGGCTTCTGGCTCGGCCTGGCTGGCTTTGAGCTGATCCAGCAACGCCTGCGGAGTGTTCCGGTACCGCGCCAAGGTGGCCCCCTGTCCCAAGCAAGCCTGGACCTTGATGCCGTTACCGATCTCGTCGGCCAAGCCAAGGTCAACGGCCTCTTGGGCAGTGAGCCAGGTTTCTTCAGCGACCAGACGCCGCAGCTCCGCGTCATCGATATTTGGCGCCTTGGCTTTATAGGCTGCGATCATGGCCTCAAGTGCCTGGTCGAGAACATCCGCCACCCGCCGCAGGTCTTCGGCGTCGCCGCCGACCCAGGTATATGGATTGTGGATCATCAACATGGCATTCGATGCCATCACCACGCGGTGCGCACCACATACCGCCACGCTGCCGGCACTGGCCGCCAGTGCATCGACCCGGCCGGTACAGCGCTCACCCAGCCGGTTCAGTGCGTTGTGGATCGCGAGGCCTTCGAACAGATCGCCGCCGTTGGTATTGAACGCCACTACCACTTCCGAAACGCCATCGTCCACCGCCTTGAGGTCTTGGATGAACTGGTTCGCTGTGATGCCCCAGGCGCCAATCTCGCCGTAGACATAGACCTCAATGACCTTGGACCCGGCCTCGCCTTCGGCGGCTGCAGCGATCTTGTACCAGTGCCCATCCTCGACTTGCGGCGCAGACTTGGCCTTGTTGAAGATGCAAAACGGCATCAACGGTTTCATGTTTTCCCCTTCTCGTCGGGCTCATCCGGCTCATCCTTGATGGCCGACAAGCTGCTGTAGTTGAGGCCCAGGTCCTTAGCCCGAGCGATATCTGCGGCGTTCTCTTCGTCCACAATTTCCGCGTCTGTGCCGGAACGAAGGCACATCTCGGTGCGCGAGGCGAAGCCCGCCCCAACCTCGAGCATCCGCGACTGAACGTCTTGAACGGGATGGATGTAGGCCCAGCCCTGCGGCACCCACCGGGTGCGCAAGTACTCGCGCCGCCGCAGCCCGTAGTCGTCCAGATCCAGAGTCCCGGCCAACACGGCCATGTCCATCCAGGCAGCGCGCACAGGGCGACATAGCTGGTGGACATACACCTGGAACTGCAGCTGCTCCAAGCGTCGGCGGAACTCGGTGAGCACCACACGAATCGCCCGGTCATTCACGTCGCGCATGTCGCCGGTCATCAGCTCGTAGGGCAGGCCTGCCCCTGCAGCTGCAGCCATGAGCTGCTGCCGCATGAAGTCGGGGTAGTTGTTGCCGCCATCAGGCGGATCGGAGAACTCCACCTGTTCGCCCGGCCCGAGTTCCTGCATGGTGCCGGGCTCCAACGCCACCATGGGCGTGAACGCATCACGGTCATGAACCACCGGCGCGCCGGTGACCATGTCCATCGGCGGAAGCCCTGGCCCGTCCGGCGCTGGCTTGCGAACGAAGCCCGCGAACAGGTTTGCCACTTCCTGGCGAAACAACACCGCGTCATCGTAGTTGTCCAGGCTACGCAGGCGTTTCAAGATCGGCGCCAACCGGGGCACCCCGCGCAACTGGCCGGGCTCCAGTGGTTCGAAGATGTGCAACATCTCCTCGGCCGGAACGCGCACCAGCAGGTTGTGTCCGGCGTTGAGCGAGGCCTTGTCGCTGGGGTGGTTGCGATAGCAGTAGTACGCCACCCGGCGCCCGATGCTGTTGAACTCGATCCCGGCCCGGACCGTATTGCCGTAGCGCGTCACCTCGAACTTGTCGTGCGGCACGAATTCAGGTGCAAGGCATTGCACCTGCAACGGGACCGCCAGTCCATCCTCCAGCCGGCGCGGCCGCAATCGCACGAAACACTCGCCCGACTGCTCGACCGTACGCGCTACCAGCGCCTGCTGACCGTAGAAGTCGGTGCGCTCGTCCGCGTCCGACTCGTCCACCCAATCCTCCCACAGCACCTGCATGGCCTTGCGCAGCGCCTTGTCGAGCAACCGAGGTTGAGGCGTGATGCCAGTACCGATCAGGTTGCTGACCCGCTTGTCGATGATGTTGGCCGCATACGGGTCATTACGCACTGCTGCCCGCGAGCGGGAGCGCAGGTTGCGCAAGGCAGGCATGATCAGGCTGTTTGGCCCCGTATCCGGGGCATCCCAGTTAGAAGAACGCCGCCCTTCGGCGGCGCCCTCGTAGCTGGCCTTGATGCGCTCAGGCACCAGCAGGCCAGAGCGTGTGGAGATATAGCGACCGCTCACAAGCCCTTACCTCCATGGTAAAGCCGAACCACGCGAGAGCGGCGACCAGCCGCCTGGGCCAGCTCGGTGCGGATCAGGTCGCGGGCCTTGATCAGTTCATCCACAGTTCGGTACTCGACGGTGCGGTCGCTGTAGCGAACGATCCGTTCGCCACGGGCAATCGCACCTTCGACAGCCGCGAGGTGTGCCTGGGTGTATGCCATGTCAGCGTCTCTTCAGATAGCCGCTGCTTGAGCTGCGGCGTTGCATTGGTTGAGGTGCCGGACGAGGCGGCGTTGGCGGGGCCGTAGGAGCGGGCCGGGCTGGGGGCTGAGTCGGGGTTTGCGACTCGATTTCCTCATCGGCGTCGTCGTCCTCTTGCTCGATAGTCGGCGGCTTCGCAGGTGTCGGGTCATCGAACAGGTTCGCCTGGGCCAGGGCCTGGCGCAGCTTCTCCCAGTCCTGCTCGCCGTAACGATGCAGGCCGAGGTAGTACGCCATGGCCAGGTTGTACACCTGGAGGTCCAGTGCTTCGTTGCGGTCGGCCTTACCCTTCACCCACTCGATTCGCTTGTATCCCTTCACGTAGCGGGCGATCTTGCGTTCGGCCACGCACTGCTGGAAGAACTCGTCCGGCAGGTCCTTGGCGAAGTGCACAGCACCAGACCCCGACTCGAAGCTGTAACGGTTGTAGATCCAGTCCTTGGCCGTGTCGGTACCGACCATCCACAGCTCGGCGCCGTTGCGTTCGGTCTGCCCTCGCCAAGTGACATCCACCTGAGAGGGGCGCTGAGCGATCACGGGGCGCCCAGGCTTGCTTGCACCTTTCAACGCGAAGACGTTGCGCCAACGGCGCACACGGCAGAACTGGTAGACCTCATGGGTGTGATGACCACCGGAGTCGATGCCGGTAGCCAGAATGCCCAGGGCGACACCGCAAGGATGGCGGTAACGAGCCTTCAACAGCTCATCGAGCAAATCCCAGGTGCGCTGGTCTGCCGGATCACCAGGAATCACCTTGAAGTCAACGATCCAGCGCTCCATTCCAGCGCCCCAGCCGATGACCATTACCTCCAAGCGGTTGGCCTGCACGTCGACGGAACAGGTCAATACCAGCACGCCAATGGTCAAGGTACCGAGCACATAGTTCTCCTGCAGCGCCCGGGCCTGTAAGACTTCAGCCTTGGTCTGCTCGACCGCGCTGTCCCACACCTTCGCCAAACGGGTGTTGTAGAACACCTGCATGGGCTCGAGGTCGCCTCGGTCCTGGGCGCGCTTGGCCTTCTCGAATTGCTTGGCCAGGTCAGCCCATGATGTCCAGCCGAGCGGGGCGTATAGAGCATTGAGGTGGAAACCCACCGTTTCACCGTCGCCCTTCGCGTGCGAGCGCCATTCACCCTTGGCGAGCATTTCGCCTTTGTGATGCTCCTCGATCAGTACATCGCAGTCAGGGGAGGAGCACTTGTAATGGACGGTCTGGAAGTCATCGGAGTACAGCAGACGCTCCCACTCCAAGACCTGCATATGACCGCAGGTTGGACAGGGCACGTAGTAATGTCGCTGATCGCTCGTCTCAAATAGATCGGCGATGCGAGAGGCCCCCTTGATGGTTGGCGAGCTGGAGAAGTAAAACTTCGCGTTGCGCCCAAAGGTACTGCCCCGCGTCTCTGCCAGCTCGATGGGGTCACCCTCTTCGTCGACGTCTACATCCCAGCGGTCAATCTCATCGCCGTAGATGTATTTAGCCGCAAGCTCCGCCAGGTTGGAGGCCGAGCCAGCCGTGGTTGCGTATAGCGTGCCGCCCTCGAACTCTTTGGTATCCATGGTGTTGCGGGCATCCCGTGACCGGGAGGCCGCCACGCGGGCCCTCAACTCTGGTGTGACGTTGATGGTCTTACCGATCCGCGCTGACACCCGCTTGGCCAAGGCCAGGCTGGGCAGCAACGTCAGGATGTTGGAGGGAGACATGTGGATCAGCGCCCCAATCCAGTTCAGGGCGATCTGAGTTTTCATGAGCTGCGAGGCGACCATGGTGATGACGCGCTTGCAGGGGTGCGCTGGAGATAGGCAGCGCATGGGTTCACGGGCATAGGGCGTCCGCGCCGTGCGATATTTGCCGGGCTCGGCTGCACCGGTATCACGCGGAATCCGCATGTACTCGTCAGCCCATTCATCCACCCACAATTCAGGGTCGGGCTTCAGCCCCCGGCCATACGCTTCGCGGTACACCTTCGCACCGTCCGCGTATCCGGTGGGCATAGGCTCAGCTCTGTGTCATGGCTTGGTTGAGATCGGCGCCGCTCATCTTCGCCGCGTCGTCGAAGACTTGGCGGAATGCGCCCGCGAGGTGTTTTTCGATTTCCCAGGAATCGCTCATGCCTGTCAGCTCGGCTGCGAGCTGTGGAGCAAGACCGAACATCAGATCCCGAAGGGTGCGACCCGCAGCGAAGGCGGCGTCTTCCACCGCCTTCCGCTCGACCAGGTTGCCTTGGACCTTGTTGAACTCAGCCTCGGCGAGCTGGGCCAGGTAGAACTCGCGATGCGCCCTCGCCTTTTGGAAGTCCAGGCCCTTGCCGGGCTGCTGAACCAGTGGCTGCACCGCAGGTGTGTCGCCGCCTGGGTGGAGGTGGCTGCGCACATCACGCTCGACCCGGTTTTCTTCATGCCGGGCCGCGACGGCGGCCTTGCTTGGGTCGGCAGATTCAGCCAGCAGCGCCTCGGTGGCCTCCACGTCGACCTTTCCGTCGGCGGTGAGCACCAGCCGGTCCTGGCTGGCCAGCTTGGAAACGTAGGATTTCGACCAGCCGCGTCGGGCGGCGAACTCCGATTTAGTCAGATATTGCATGCCGAAATGTCCAGTTCACCCAATGAATTCAAGGGGTTAACCAGTTCACCGCAGTTCACTAAGCTGGTGAACCTCCCGCTAACGAAGAACCGCGGGTTTCCCGTCCCGTACCCCCCGATTTTTGCCAGGGTCCCCGGCCCCTGCCAGGGGCGCGGCCAGCTCACTGACCCGGCTCGCTGCCCCGCGGCGGCATCTCGCAAACGCCCAGGCGCTTGGCAGCCCAGCGTTCGTACAGACCGATGGCGACATCAGCACCGGCCATTGCAGTCAGGCAACCGAATGCCGCCGAAGCCCAGATCGATGCGCCTGCGGAGTACAGCAACATGATCGTTGCCATCCCGCAGACCACGCAGGCGCCAGACCGCAGGGCGATGCGTCGAACCAGTGCCCAGCCCCGGACACCCGCTTTGTCCGCGCGCCACATCTCGCCGGATACCCCGCCGACCAGGGCGAGGATAATCACTAGCCAGACCGGCATCTCGGCAAGCGCTTGTTGTTCGTTCGTCATCCCGTTCCCCAAATGCAAAAAACCCGGCGCGATGGCCGGGTTTGCTGTGTTTGGCGGACTGCTTTTTGCGCCCGCACGTCTCGAAGATGGGTACTTTTTACAGGTCGATTCCGGTGGCAGCAAGCGAGTTTTAATGCCACCCGGCAATAAGGGGTAAACGCCCGGTGAATGTCTGGCAAATGTCGGGGGAATACACCACCCCGGCTTAGCTTCACTGTAGCGGTGCCCCATAAGTCCCAAAGGGAGCGGTGATGGTGGGACCTGTGGAGCCCTTGAGAATCAAGGGCTGTCCCACTGTCTAACTGTTTTTAACCATTCCCCGTGTAAAGAGGGAGATTAAGAGCACGCTGCGCGCAGCGCGCGCGTAACGCGTTGCATGCGCCCTATGTGCGCGCCTTCGGGTGAGCGGTGGGACGGTGGGACAGCCCGCGAGCTGCGCGGGCTGGAGCTGGGCTGGCCTGCAAAAAACGCGGCAGGACCACAGCGGGACGGTGGGACCTCGGGTGGCGACTCATGCCGCTCGCCCCATGAGCAAGCCTGCGATGCAGACGTGTGCCTCATGCAAGCGCTTGTAATACGTGTCCCGGCTACACCCGCAGTGCCGGTACTTTTGGTACAGCTCGCTGTCGGCGTTGCAGTAGTGCTCACGAACCACCAGGTAAAGCTCCGGTGTCAGATGCTTGTTCACGATGATCTCGATGTCCGCAGACTCATCCAGCAGCACCCTGCTGCCTCGCGTACCACGGACAAGATCACCCTTACACTCAATCAACAGGCCGAGCATGCTACCAACACCGCCTGTCGAATGACAGGGCTCAGGTGCATGGAGCTCTTGCGCCCACAGCTTCAGCATCTCATCGATATGCTTGATCAAAAGCACTCCTCCTTCGGCGCTGGCGGTTGCTGCTCCAAGGCACTGGTGCGCCCCCACCCTTCGGGCTTCTGGTACGCCCAAGGCCGTTTGCCGCTCTTCGGCAACGCCGCCAGTCGCTTACGCCGCCACCCAAGGCGGTGCATGATCGATCCGACACGCATCTGCTCGGGCTTGCCCCAGTGGCCGGGGTCGAGGTTGAGCGCCTGTCCCAGCACCTCGCTCCCAGTGACCGTTTCCCCGACCTGCGATTCCTCCAGCCATTTGAGGATCGGCCCTTCCCATTCATCCACCACGAAGCGCTCTTCCTGCTCGGTCGTAAACAGTTCCTCCTCCTCGCGGGTGGCCCACCAGATATCACCGGCCTGGTAGCAGAACATCGCCTCGGCCCACAACTGGTCACGGACTCGCCGCAACGCCTCCAGATCGACCTTGACGCAGGCGACCGGCCAATAACGCCGGTTACCGGTGGCATCCTTGAGATATTCATCTTGGTTGGTGGTGCCCGCGAAAACACACTGGCGTGGCACATCGCTCGTTCTTCGCCCATAGCTTTCGCGATAGGTGTCGATGGAGGCCGAGAAGAACTGCTTGGCCTTGGTACTCTCGGCCTTGTTAAAGCTGTCCAGCTCGCCCAGCTCGATGATCCATTTACCCCGAATGGCCTGGAATGCATCCTTGTCGCCGAGGGTAAATGGCGTGTCCATAAACCACTCCCCACCGAGGATCCCCAAGGCGGTGGACTTACCTTCACCCTGAGCGCCCTCGAGAATCATGACGGCATCCGCCTTACAGCCGGGCTTCATGACCCGAGCCACCGCCGAGATCATCCAGCGCTTCCCGACCTTGGCGCTGTACTCATTGCGGGGGACACCAAAGATCTCATGCAACCAGCGTTCCAGGCGTGGTACACGATCCCATTCCAGCTTCGCGAGGTAGCTGCGCACTGGGTGATAAGCGTTGTCATGGGCAACAATGCTCACCGCCTCAACGACGTGAGAAGCCTTCACCCGTAGGTTCTTCTGCTGGGCCAACCACTTCATCACGCGCATGTCATCAATGTCGCTCCATTCACCTGGCTCACCGCCATAGGGCGCCGCCCGCAGGCGCATGATCTTTGAGCTGAAGGCGTTGTACCCGATCACCCCGCTCCACCGCTCATCGTTGGATAGGATCAGCTCGACGTTCTGCATATGGGCGATAAGTGCACCGCTCTCAGTCCGGGCCAGCATGTCTTTCCACCCCCCGGTAGCCGGGGGTTTGATCACCGCCGTGACTTGTCGACGAACCGCCTCGAGGCCTTCGGCGCAGTGCAGGTCGTTGAAGTCGGTCCACTTGACCTCGCGCTCAACCGAGAAGATCGGGCCGACCACCTGGCCACCGACCACTACCGCCGCGTTGTTGGCCTTCTCCTCACCGGGGTTCCAGGGCTCGCCCGTGGGACGCTTAGTCTTCCAGTCGTCATCGCGACAGATGATGATGGGCCGGCCAGGGAAGCGTTCGCGCATGTGCTTGGCGACCGCCATCAGGTTGCCCGCATCGAAGGCGATCGCCACCGCCTGGGAAGTCGCCATGTGCAGGCTAGCGCCGGTGGCGTAGCCCTCACACACCAGCACCGGCTCACCCGGCTCGGGGTGTCCACCGATCATGTGGAACGCGCCCTCCTTCGCCATGCCGTGTGGCCAGTAGGACTTGTCGCGCCCAGTATCCTCTTGCACCTCCGGGTAGATCACTTGCAGGCCAACGATTGAGTTCTGCGCATTCTGCATCGGGACGAGCACCGCGCCCGACTTCGGGGCATAACGAATGCCGAAGCCGACCACTTGCTTGCGATCCAAGTAGGCGCTACGCCCCTTCTCGGGCATGCGGCTGAACAACGCTTCCGCACGCTTGGCCGCACGACGTGCCGCGTTGGCAGCGACCTCCGCCGCACGCCGCTTGGCGTCGGCCTGACGGGCGCGCATCACCTCACGCTCTTCCGGTGTCAACCCGCGACCGTCGGTCTTCACCTTCTGCGTTTCACCGAGGCGCCAATCACCGAAGCTGCCGAAGATCAGGGCTTGCCCTTTCGCTGTCAGATGCTCATGTAGGACATACCAGCCGTTCTTTTCTTTGCCCTTATCGTCCTTGGTGCGGCAACGGGTCAGCTTGCCGAAGATCAGGGGCTGATCAGGCTGTAGGCCGTAGTCGTGCAACTGGTCGAGAACTTTATCGAGCATGACGAGCCCCTTGTTTCTCGTTCAAGACCTGGCAATCCGTGCAACGCATGCAGCCTGGGGCAGCTAACCGACGCGCCAGAGAGATTGGTTCATCACAATCCACGCACTCCTCAAGAGAGAGGCGCAGAGGGGCGGGCTTACGGGCTGCCAGCGCCAAGTCCAAGTGCCACTGGGCGCGATCATTCGCCAAATCAGCAATATCAGCCACGATGCGCCCCCCGAGTAGTCTGGTTGACGTATTCAGCGCGGCGATACATGCCGAGCAAGCCCTGGATGCCCCGGAAGACTTGCTGCTGGATCTCCGCGAGTTCCCGATCATCGACCTTGCCGTCGCCGATGCTGCGCGCCCAGGTTTCGGACAAGTTGGCGACCTGGCGGAAGAACTCCGCCAGGCCCATGGTCAGGGTTTCGGGAACGTCATGGCTGTAGGCGCCGGAGAGCTCTTGCCAGATGGTGTCGCCAACCAAGGCATGCACCGAGTCGAGGATTCGCGGATCCTTGGTCAACTCGAGAATCTCGCCGAACTCTTGGACGTTGACGATGTGGGTCGGATGGGTGGGAGACAGCTTGTGCTGGAGGGTAGTGGCGTTGCGGCCGGTGGTGGCGGCGATGGCGGCAGCACCGCCTGGGTAATCACGTACAGCGTGATACAGCGAGAGTTCAAGCGGCAGCACTTCGCGCTTGGCGCGCTCGATGCAGCTCATTGCGGATCGGCTCATGGCAATAGTCCTTGTCGGTAGCCAGTGCCTGCGGCGTGCAGTGGTGGTGTGCGCCGCATAGCGATGTAAGAGAGTAAATAGCCGGACAGCGAAGGCTGATACGGCCTCGGGCCGGGGAGTCCTTCCGTCGATCGCCCCTGGCGAAACAGTTGCCTCCCGTGGTGAAGGAGGCGACACCTAGGCTCCCTGCCTGGGCGGTGCGATCAAGGCAAGCGGACCTATGTGGTGTGCCCGCCTACCTTTCACGCGATCAGGCAGCATGTGGGGCTACTGCCGAGCAATGGGGCAATCACTCGCCTCCCCTTTAGGCACCTGGCAGTACGACCCAAAGGCTGCCAGTGCCTGCGACGAGCGGTGGTGTTACACTCGCCGCGTGGCTTGTAAGAGAGTCACTGCCGGCGAGTCCATTGGACTGGCGGCACCCGTCGTCCTATCTGTGGTGGAGAAGGCGGCAACCAGGAACCCCGTGCCTGGGAACCCGCGTTCAAGGTAAGTGGTTGCAGTGGTGTGCCCATTCATCTTGAAGGCGGCCCGGTAGCACTGTGGTGGTACAACCGGGGGAAATCAGGCGACCTTCAGGTCGCCTTTTTTTCGCGTAACAGGCCTTATCGGACCCAAAATTCGATAATGACGAAGGACCGCCTCAATGGTCACAAAGCCTTCACTCTGCTGAGCCAACGACTTAAGGAGTGAAACGCTAGGGTCTTTGCTTGCATATTTCACATGTATTTTCAGATAGTTAGGCGATATTCCACACCGTTTTGCATATGCAACGACCTCATCGGGCACCATTGCATCTAGGTATTCTCGTAGCTCCATAGATCACCTCCGATGCAAAAAATAACCCTGCAGGTAGTTTTTTTCAATACCCCAGAGGAAATTCACCTGTAGGGTTAATCGCGTCAGACTCGCTGCATGAAAATCACAGATACCCGACTTGCTAACCTCCGCCGTCTCATGGCCGAACGGAAACTGCGTTTGTCGCAGATAGCGGAGAAACTAGAGAAGGCGCCAGCGCAGGTAAGCGCCTTTGCTGGCAAAAATCCCACTAAGGGGATAGGCGACCAAATAGCACGGGAGATTGAGCGCGCACTCTCTCTTCCCAGCGGCTACCTGGACATTCCTTTCTCCCTAACGTCGGTTGACGGTGAGCTGACTAATGCCACCGTCCTAAGTCATACAGGGCGCAAGCTGCCAGTTATCGGCTCAATCGCGGCAGGAGCATGGTGCGAGAGTACTTCTCATTTTGACCCGCGAGAGGCTGAGGAATGGGTTGATGCCCCAGGCCCGGTTGGTCCACGCGCCTTCATTCTGCGGGTAGAGGGAGTAAGCATGGAGCCCAAGTTTGTTGAGGGAGACAAAGTTGTGATCGACCCTTCCCTGGAAGCCTTGCCAGGTCACTTTGTGGCCGCCAAAAGAGCAAGCGACCAAGCCACAACCCTAAAACAATTGCGGCAAGAAGGTAGCGAACAGTACCTTTACGCTCTTAATCCCGACTGGCCGAATCGAATAATTAAAATGTCTGAAGAATGGAGCATATGCGGTAGAGCTCGCTGGAAAATCTCAGACCTTTAAAGGATTTGAAGTCTTGGACAAAACACAATCCATTAGAGATTCAGCAGGGCACATTCGCAACCCATTGACTGTGATCTCACGATTTGCAGCGGTAGCCGAAATAAGTGGTACAGCTGTCTTGCCATTTATTGAGCCAGCAAACCAAGCGACTTACATATGGTTCTTAATGCTCTTTCCAGCATTCCTCGTGGGACTATTCTTCCTAACCCTTAATTTCAATCATAAAACGCTATATGCACCGTCAGACTATAAGAACCAGAATCACTTCTTGAATCTATTTGGCATAACAACAGCGGATGAGCGTCGAGACAAACTGGAAGCAGAACTCCAGGAAGAGTCTCCTCCCTCTCCGAACGCGACTTCGCTTGCCCCCCCAGATCCTCTAGCGCCAGAGGCATCTGAACAAGAGCCCTCTGAAGCTGACAATCCAGAGAACGAAAGTCGTTGTCCGAAGGAACATCCCTTCCCTGAGGAGGCTTGCTCCGACATGGCGGAACAACATCAAGAGCGGCAACCCCTTACCCACTCTATCCTCAAGCGCCCCCCTACCGATGAGCGATCAACCAGCCTCAAATTGGAAACAATTAAAGAACAAGATCAGATAAACCTACGAAATAAACTTCAAGACATTGAAAGCAAGGCAATTGCAAAACTACTCAAAACAACAAAGATTTCTTTTGACCGCAACCTAAAAATTGAGACAGCCGACCCTGACCACCCAATAATATTTGATGGAATGTCGATAACCTCAGACGAGGTACACGCGACAGAGATAAAATATTTCGACTCTAAAGGTTTTAGTGTTCAGCGTGTGCTTCCAACTCTGAACCAAGCTGCTCATGCGGCGCAGCTCATAAATCGCTCAATTAACCGTAAATTTATCTTCTACTTAATAGTCGTTGTCAACAAACCCCTCGATAGCAAGCAAGTTGATGTTATTTCACTTGCTTGTCAGCGTGTAGCCGCGGCACTAGGGTTAATCACCAACGTGTATGTCATTGAAGCGGATAAGCTTTTGAGTGAAGAGGGGTTCACCTTCTACGAACGCAGACACCCCAAAGGTTAATTATTGCGCTTGACAGGTTAACCTTTAGGGTTATCATCAGCCTCACTCTTCCACCACAGAGTGAGGCAACACCATGCACACCACAGCATCACTGCACGTCCATCCGGCCGCAGCCACCACCGATCTCATCTTTGAGGTCCGCCGTCTAGCGCAGCAACATGGCTGCGCGTTTGTCACCACCAAACGCGCACCATCTGCGCCGGCATTCCGCCCCGCCCCTCCGACCACCGGAGGGTACACAGCATGAGGTATGTACTCAGCCACAACTCTTTTGCCTGCCTCAAGGCGCAGACCAATCTGACCGGGCAATTCACTCACACCCTCCGCGACGAGGCGAACGGTGCCCGCACCAAGGCCACCCTGCAGACCGAGGTCTATCTCGACCAGCTGAGCGTGACGATCCGCATGGGCTCCACGGTGAACAGCCTGACCCTGCCCGCGAACAACCTCATCAGCGCGAGAAAGATCGCGGCGCACCTCGAGGCCATCGCCAACGGCAAGCTGGACACCGCCGACATGTCACCGGCCGAGCCTGTGCTCGCAGACGCAGCGTAGGAGGTGACCATGGAACGCACCCTTGCACAGACTGCCAAGCATTTTGGGATCAGCCGCAACGAACTGATCAGCCGGATGCGCGAGAAAGAACTGCTGAACGAGCACAACCTGCCCCGCTACCCCTCCCGTGACCGCGAGTACCTGCGCATCAAGGAGGGCAGTTGGTTCCACCCCACTGCCGGGATGCAGTACAGCCAGTCGACCCGCGTGAAGCAGGCCGGAATCCCCTGGCTAGCGGAGCACCTCGCGATCCAGCTTCCGACACCACCGGAAGACAAGCGTTATGCGGCCTAGGCAGTACGCGGCCCAGATCCTCCAGCTCAAGACCCGTGCGGAGCGCAACGAAGCGCTCCTGCAGGTCCCAGAAGAATGGCGCGACCTGGTACGCAAGCACTGCGAAATCACCTGGAACCATCCGTCACGCCACAAGCTCAGGGAGAGCCCCAAGCCTGATGAGCACTACAGACCAACTCGCGCTGCGCCTTCCGCACGCACCTGATGCAACAACCGTAGAGCTGCTCTACCGCACTTTTGGCGACGTGCTCATCCCACTCGAAAAAGTGCGCGTGCAGTACTTCCGCAACCTCAACGAAGACACCTTTGCCGAGCAACTGAAGGTCGGCCGTATCTGCCTGCCAGTGACCACCCTGGACAACAGCCAGAAGGCCTTGAAGTTCGCCCATATCCGCCATGTTGCCGTACTGATCGACAGCAGGGCCTACCAGGCGGACGAGAAGCAGTCTCGGCCCAACGAGCGAGACAAGCAGTAACGACACCAGCAAGGGCCGCCACCACCGGCCCGCACACTACAAGGAGTAAGCCCCATGACCACACAACAGGTCATCGCCCTAATCATCATCGGCGCGTTCGTTGTCGGATTGTTCGCCTACGCCTACTGGCTTGGTCGCCAGGTGGACCGCCCCCTAGGCCAGCCCGGCACCGATCAGGCACACCGGGCCACCATGGATAAGCTGGAGGCCCGCCTCAAGAAACTCACCGCTCAGAACGCAGCTCACTGCCTCACCACTAACAACGGCTTGCTTTTCGATTCCCCGTCGTGCGCAGGACATAGCCGCCCCACTTCGGAATCGCTGCAGATCTCGGCACCGGAGGGAAGCGGGCACGATGTGGCGCAGGCGGTCCGCGATGCCATTCCCGCTTCGCTCCGCGATGATCCCAGCATCGACGCGCAGAAAACAAAGAGTCTCTGCTGCGAAGCAGCAGGCATTATTCACTCCCTCAGCAGCCCCGCCGAGGCGCTGATACCCCACGACAAGCTGCGCGAGGCAGCGCCCGTTAATGGAACGCTAATCGCTAAAAATCGCTCGCACGCGCAGCCTGCCGAGGGGTATACGCACCCTTCCACAGTCAGCTGCATCGTCGCTGCGATGGACGAGACGTTGGCCAAGCACACGGGCACGTACGCCACCTCCGAGCAGATGGCGCAGGCGATTGAAGCCGCCCTACAGCGAGCCGGGTTCCTGATCTCAACTGATCACTACCTGGCCTTGCGTACCCGCCTGGTCGAATTGCTGGCCGACCGTGAGGCCGAGCAGCGCAAGCACCACCACACCGTCGCCAACCTCAAGCGCACCATTGCCGAGCTCGAGGAGCGAATCATGTCGTACACCGGCCTGGCGGTTACCAAGTCTGACTATGCCCTCCTGACGGAGGCCACCAGAACGCTGCGTGTAGCCGAGCAGACCATGAAAGCGCTGAAGTCTCAGGTAGCAAACCAGGCTGGAGAGCAAGCAGCTGGTCTCCAGGCGATCGCCAAGCGCGTCCACGCCCAACTGCGCAGCACCCCTGGCAATGTCGTCACCCAGGCGGAGGATGCGGCATGACGTCCCTTTCCGCAGCCAAGCTGCCCAATCCTCAAGATTTCAAGACTCAATTTGGTTTGGCGCTCCACCCGCAAGACGATGAGCTTGTGGTCGATTTCTTCTGCGGTGGCGGCGGTGCCGGGACAGGGCTGGAAATGGGCCTGGGCCGCAAGGTCGACGTGGCCAAGAACCACAGCGCAGCAGCCATCAGCATGCACACAGCCAACCATCCGCATGCGCGCCACTTTCAGACAGACGTCTTCGAAGGCGACCCCGACGAAGAGTGTCAGGGCCGCCCCGTGGGCTGGTTCCACATGAGCCCAGACTGCACGCACCACAGCCAGGCGGCAGGTGGACAGCCGCGCAAGCGCGAGATCCGTAATCTGTCGTGGATTGGCCTGAAATGGGCAGGCAAGAAGCAACCCCGAGTGATCAGCCTGGAGAACGTGAAGCAGATCCTGCAGTGGGGCCCGCTGATCGCCAAGCGCGACAAGGCCACCGGCCGAGTGATAAAGCTGGACGGCACCGTAGCCGCCCCAGGCGAGCAAGTGCCAGTGCAGCAGCAGTTTCTGGTGCCCGACCCGAAACGACGCGGCATCACCTGGCGCCGGTTCGTGCAGTTGCTCGAAGGCATGAGTTATCAGGTGGAATGGCGCGTCATCAAGGCTTGCGACTTCGGCGCGCCCACCAGCCGTGAGCGCCTGTTCATGATCGCCCGCTGCGATGGCCAGCCAATCGTGTGGCCGGAGCCGACCCACGCCAAGAACCCAGCCAAGGGCCAACAGCAATGGCGCACCGCTGCCGACTGCATTGACTGGAGCGTACCGAGCAAGAGCATCTTCGGCCGCAAGAAGGAACTGGCCGCCGCCACCCTTCGCAGGGTTGCCAAAGGCATGAAGAAGTTCGTGCTCGACAATCCGCAGCCCTTCATCGTGCCGATCGCGAACTGGTCGGGGGAGTTGGCTCAGTCCGCCAACGAACCGCTACGCACAGTCACCTCCTGGCCTCGAGGCGGATCCTTCGCCGTGGCCAGCCCTACCCTGGTCCAGACCGGAAACGGGGAGCGTACCGGCCTACAGCCACGCGTGCCTGGTCTAGATCAACCCATGGGCATGCTGATGACACAGAACCACCGAGCCCTGGTCACTGCATTCATCGAGCAAGCCAACGGCGGGTTCAATACCACGCCAGCCAAGGGCGCGGATGAGCCGCTGACCACGGTCACCAACACCGGCAGCCAGCAGCGCCTAGTAACAGCCAGCCTGGCCACGCTCCGGCGTAACTGCGTAGGCCGAGCCGCGGATGAGCCGGTACCGACCATGACAGCCGGCGCCGAGCATCACGCCCTAGTCGAGTACAAGCTGTCGCCAGAGCATGAGGAAGGCGCCCTGCGCGTCGCCGCATTCCTGATCAGCTACTACGGCACCGAGAACATCAGCGCTTGCGATGCCCCGGCGCCGACAGTGACTACCAAGGATCGACTGGGTCTGGTCACCGTCTTCGTGAAGGGCACCCCGTACGTGATCGTCGACATCTGCCTGCGAATGCTGCAGCCCCACGAGCTGTACCGCGCCCAGGGCTTCCCCTCCAGCTACATCATCGATAAGGGCGCAGAAGGCATGCCATTTACCAAGGCCGAACAGGTGCATATGTGCGGCAACAGCGTAAGCCCACCGCCAATGGCAGCCCTGGCCAGGGCTAACAACCCTTGGAAGTACCGCATCCAGCACGACGACTGGCAAGAGAGGCAAGCAGCATGAGCCGCATTCAACGCATCATCTTCAACGAGGCCTCGCTGGAGCACGCGCTTTCCGCTGTTAGCGGGCTTCACGACATGAGCACGGAGCTCATTGCCGCCGATGTGTTCCGGCAGATGTCGGAACTGACCCCTCATCGAATGACACCCTACACGGTCTGGTGCGGTCGCTCAGGACTCTATCTGACCAGACTCGACGCCGTCGCTAATGGCGAACAGCAGGTTGCCCCTGCAGTAGCGATCAGTACTGCCTACCAGGTCGACCAAGGAAATGTCATTGCAGCCGAAGAGACAGCGAAAGTTGCCCAACGCAAATATTCCGAAGCCGTACAGCGCGCATACCCCATCGGCCGAATCTTGCGAGTCGATGTCGGTGGCCACCAGATCACTATAGAGGTGACCGGTCACGGAGCGTTCTGGTCAAGGCCGGGCGAGATTCTAGGCACCAACGTGAAGACGGGTAAAGCCCGCCAATTCCATCATCGCCATGTCCTGGAGGTGTTGCCATGACTGAACGCATTCGCCCACCCATGGCGTCGCATAGCCTAGACCTGCCCGCTATCTGCGATATCTGCGGCAAGGGACGGTCGACCCGGCGACACACGAAATGCAGCCAGATCCGCCAACATCGTGAGAGCGGCAAGTGGGCAGCCTATATGGCCAACGTGGCCGCGAAACGAATGATGGGGAAACGCGCATGAATACAGCTTTTATGCTGATGGCTCAGTACAACGCGAGAGCAATCATTCCGCTAGAGGAGGTATGTAATTACTATTTCACCCACCTTACCCCCGACATGTTCCAACGCAAAGTGCTAGCCGGCCAGATCAAGCTGCCTATCACCCGACTTGAGCCAAGCCAGAAGAGCGCCCGAGGCATTCATATTGCTGATCTGGCTCTCTATCTGGATCAACAGCGTGATGCTGCCTGCAAAGAGTGTGCTCAGTTGAACAAGTCGCTTCGAGGCGGATAGCCGCAAGAACACATCTCGCCAGGTCAATTTCTCTCGCACGCACTGACCGTCCGCATGCATTCGACGCTGCAGTTGCATCAGCTCAACTACCATGGAATCGATGGCCGCCTACAAATGGCGGCTATCTCCACTTAACATAGGTTCGGGGAGAGTGGCTTACAACCAGCCGAACGATGAAATCTGAGCTGCTAGTCGGGAATAATTTCTTCCATACTGAAATGAAAATTGATTGACAGAGGCATCTACAAAGGATTATAGGATCTAAACAGCAAACCAACAACGCAAGCAGACTACTGCAGCAAACGTACTCCAGGCGTACGGCAACAGATACTCAGTAGCATATGAAGTTTTAATCCAGAGCTTAACAATAGAGAGCCATACACATAGACAAATCAGCCAATACGGACAGTCGCGATCAACCTGGTAAGTTACAGTTGCTGAAATTTCATCGCTCTGCCCATGCGTTACCACACAATAAGCATGAACCACCAACACATCTTTCATTCCTCTGATGTACCTGCGCTTTTCGGATGGGTTAGTGGAGCGCTTGCACTCTGCGGCTACGATTACGCATTTGCTTACGCCATGTTTTGAAACAGCAGGAATACCGCCCTTGCCACGCTCAAGCACCTCGCTTTCAATAGAACTCCTATTAATCCACAGCATAATATTGCGCATGTAATTGGCATAATAGTCCTTATACTCTTTTGTTCCTAAATATGATACACCCGGTCGCTGCTGATAAAATCTCAACAATAAATATGCGTTGATTACAAAGGCGATAAACCAAACGTGCTCGGTATTTCTTTTGAATTCAATCTGGGTGCCTAACAGAGACACGGCTTTCAGGTCCGCTCCAAAAAACCATAGAGCAATTACCAGGGACGAGAATGCAAGCAGCCAGCCACGCGCTTTTGGGAAAGAACCTTCATCGAAATCAGAACTCACATCAAAACTCCAGACAGGGGCTTTATTATTGCAGCTAGTTCTACGTCTGCCAGGGGCAATCTAGCCGAATACTGGCTAGTTACGACTGGTCAAAGCGAATACAGATCAGTATCAATTCTCTCCATTACCCAGCCGACTACTCAGCTCGAGCGCCAAGCTTAACTTGGGATCGGATGATCCGATCTAACCAAGTCCACTCCTTGTATCGATCACCCCGTCCGCGTAGGTGGGTATATCGCCGCAGAGAGTTCCAATCACGATGCCCCGATACGCTCGACACCCTTGGTATGTCCCAGTCCATCTCAAACAGTCGGCTCACGCCTTCGTGGCGCAAGTCATGAAAATGCAGATCTTCGATGCCGGTCATTTTGCATGCCCTCGACCAAGCCGTGCCGATGGAATCAGTGTTGTACGGGAAAATTTCGGCACACTCCCGAGGCATACTCTGCACGATCATCCAGGCCTCATCGGGCAAATAACACCAGACGTCATTACCGATCTTCTGGCCTGGGTTTTTCATGTCCCGCACTTTCACAGCCTGCTGATGCTCATCCAGATCCTCCCAACGGATGCGAGTGATCTCGTCCATCCGCCGCGTTGAATAGATAGCGAACGCCACCACTTTGGGCATATGGATCACGCTAGGACGCCGCTCCAGCATCTTGAAGAAGTGATCCATCACTTTCTCGAGCTCATCAAGCGTAGGGCGCCGATCTCGTTCCCTGCTCCGCATGTTGTAGCCGAACTTCTTTAACACAAGGCGCGCATCAGGCATTGCCTGTGGATCGATCTCATAGCCCCAAGCTGCCCTGGCCAACGACAACACCGAACCCAAGTGCGCCAGGTCATTGCCAGCCGTTTGCGGTTTAACCCCTCCCCCTTCTGGACCCATGCGCCACAGGGCATAGTCCACCAGCACTTGCTGAGTGATTGCCGAATCGACGGTATCACCGAAATAGCTGTTCTTGATGGCAGTCAGGGTGCGCCGCTTGCTCTCGCCTAGCGGCCGAGCTTTCTCGGCCTCGACCAGGTAGCGGTCTATCATCTCCTTGATAGTGTGCCCTTGGCGACTGGCCCGCTCGATCGCTCCAGGAACAGCCAGCTCTGTCTCCCGTCGCTTCGCCCAGGCCTGAGCAGCCTGCTTTCGGGCGAACGTCTGGGCTTCTTGGTAAACTAGGACACCCTTTTTCTTGAGGCGGATCTGGACGGTATAGCTCACCGTACCATCGGCCTTTTTCCTTGCTCTGATCGTTGCCATATTTTTCGGTGGTACAAGCGTGATTGGCGGTGGTACATCGTACCACCGTCACACCAAAAACGCCCGAAAACCCCGGAAAATGGTACAAGAATGCGTAGACCAGAATGCCCCTAGAAACAGCCTCAACACCACAAACCACGCGCCCTGAGCCCTCCCGCCGCTTCAGCGTTGCGCCGATGATGGACTGGACCGACCGCCACTGCCGGTTCTTCCTGCGCCTGCTCTCCAAGCACACCCTGCTCTACACCGAGATGGTCACCACCGGCGCGCTGCTGCACAACGATGCCCACCGTTTCCTGCGCCACGATGTGTCCGAGCACCCGCTGGCCCTGCAGCTGGGCGGTAGCGTGCCGGCGGAGCTGGCGGCCTGTGCGCGGTTGGCCGAGGAGGCGGGCTACGACGAGGTCAACCTCAATGTCGGCTGCCCCAGCGACCGGGTGCAGAACAATATGATCGGCGCCTGCCTGATGGGCCACCCGGCGTTGGTGGCCGATTGCGTCAAGGCCATGCGCGATGCGGTGACTATTCCGGTCACGGTCAAGCACCGCATCGGCATCAACGGCCGCGACAGCTATGCCGAGCTGTGCGACTTCGTCGGCCAGGTGCGTGATGCCGGTTGCCGCAGCTTCACCGTGCATGCACGCATCGCCATCCTCGAGGGCCTGTCGCCCAAGGAGAACCGTGAGATCCCGCCGCTGCGCTATGACGTGGCGGCGCAGCTCAAGGCCGACTTCCCAGACCTGGAGCTGGTGCTCAACGGCGGTATCAAGACGCTGGAGGAATGCCACGCGCACCTTCAGACCTTCGATGGGGTGATGCTGGGGCGCGAGGCGTACCACAACCCTTACCTGCTGGCCGATGTGGACCAGCAGCTGTTCGGCAGCGAGGCCCCGGTGGTCAGCCGCAGCGAAGCGATGGCGCAACTGCGCCCCTATATCGTCGCGCACATGCAAAGCGGCGGGGCCATCCACCACATCACGCGCCATATCCTCGGCCTGGGCCAGGGCTTCCCGGGTGCGCGGCGCTTCCGCCAGCTGCTGTCGGCAGACATCCACAAGGCCCAGGACCCATTGGCCGTGCTCGACCAAGCCGCCGAGCTGCTGCAGGGCCGCTGACGGAACCCCGGGCGCGCTTTCGACTCGAACCTTCATTCCCTCGCCCGACCTGCCCCGCCGGCCCTTGAGTGGCTGTCGGGGCTCGGGTAATGTCGAGTCATTGCACAGGACAGAGCACGCCCATGACCTCCAAGCTGGAACAACTCAAGCAGTTCACCACCGTGGTCGCCGACACCGGGGACCTGGACGCCATCACCCGCCTCAAGCCGGTCGACGCCACCACCAACCCTTCGCTGTTGCTCAAGGCCGCGGCGATCCCGGGTTACGCGGACCTGCTCAAGCAGGTGAAGCGCGATGCCAAGGGCAATGTGGACCTGGCCTGCGACACGTTCGCCGTGGCCGTGGGCTCGGGTATCCTCAAGGTCATCCCGGGGCGTATCTCCACCGAAGTGGATGCGCGCCTGTCGTTCGACGAACCTGCCCTGCTGGCGAAGGCCCGCCAGTTGATCGAGCTGTACGAAAAGGCCAGCGTGCCGCGTGACCGCGTGCTGATCAAGCTGGCCTCCACCTGGGAAGGCATCCGCGCCGCCGAGAAGCTGGAAAAGGAAGGCATCCAGACCAACCTGACCCTGCTGTTCTCCTTCGCCCAGGCCCAGGCCTGCGCCGATGCCGGGGTGTTCCTGATCTCGCCGTTCGTGGGCCGTATCTACGACTGGTACAAGAAAAACACCGGCAAGGAATACGTCGGCGCCGAAGACCCGGGCGTGCAGTCGGTGACACGCATCTACAACTACTACAAGGCCAATGGCTACGACACCGTGGTCATGGGCGCGAGCTTCCGCAACATCGGCCAGATCGAGCAGTTGGCCGGCTGCGACCGCCTGACCATCAGCCCCGAATTGCTGCAACAGTTGAGCGACGACCAGGGCCAACTGCCCCGCGTGCTCCAGCCGGGCAATGCCGGTGAAGCCAAGCAGCACTTGAGCGAAAGCCAGTTCCGTTGGGCGATGAACGAAGACGCCATGGGCACCGAGAAACTGGCCGAAGGTATTCGCCAGTTCGCCCGCGACCAAGAGAAGCTCGAAGCGCTGATGGCTGAAAAGGCCTGATACAAATCTGGCTTGCCCGGCGGGCGGGAAATGCCGAGCATTTTCCGCCCGTTTTCGTTGGGGCCGTTACCGGGCCTTTCCCTATGAATCTACCGACGCAATTGCGGGGCAAACCCGCCCCCACAGGGCTGGCGCCAAGCGTGTGGGAGCGGGCTTGCCCCGCGATTGGATAGAACAGACACCAGGATCAATGGCAATCGACGCCCCGCTCCCCCTCGTGCTCGCCGGCCCCGTGCTACGCCGCCTGGAACCCCAGCGCCTGGCCATCTGGCTGGTAGCTACGCAACCGCTTCGCCCTGAATTCACCCTCGATTGCCCAGGCATCACGACCGACCTCCATTGCGAGGTGGTGCCCATCGGCACGCATGCGTTCGTGCACTTGCTGGACATACGGTTCGATCCGCCGCTGCCGTGCAACGTGGCGATCGAATACGACCTGTTGCTGGGCGACGCCCAGGGCACCGCCGACTGGGCACCGCACCTGCTCTACCCAGGCCAGCAACGGCCGAATTTCGTGTTGCGCGAACGCATCGACCAGTTGCTCCACGGTTCCTGCCGCAAGCCCCACCACCCGGCCGTCGACGGTCTGCTTTGCGCCGACCGCTTGCTGAAACAGGGCCAACCGCCCCAGGAGAGCCCCGCGCTGCTGCTGATGAGCGGCGACCAGGTCTATGCCGACGATGTCGCGGGGCCCATGTTGCGGGCTATCCATGGGCTCGTGGAGCGCCTGGGCCTGTTCCAGGAAACCCTCGAAGGCGCCTTGGTCAACAACAGTGCCGAGCTGTATCGCCACCCGGCCTGCTACTACCACCGCGCCGACTTGCTGCCCGCCCAGGAGGGCAACGAGACCTTGCGCGAACGCTTCTTCGGCGGCAAGCGCAAGCCGATCTTCTCCAGCAGCAACGCCGACAACCATCTGGTGACCTTCGCTGAAGTCATGGCCATGTACCTGCTGGTCTGGTCGCCAACACCCTGGCAGCTGGTGCGCCTGGACATGCCCGCAGGCCTGACCGACAAGCGCCAGGCCCGCTACCGCCAGGAGTTGCCGCTGATCGAGGCGTTCGCCGCGGACCTCGGCCAGGTGGCGCGGGTCATGGCCCACCTACCGTGCCTGATGATCTTCGATGACCACGACATCACCGATGACTGGAACCTGTCGGCTCAGTGGGAGGAAACCGCCTACGGGAATCCGTTCTCCCGCCGGATCATCGGCAATGCACTGCTGGGCTACCTGCTCTGCCAAGGCTGGGGCAACGACCCGGACAGCTGCCAGGCGCTGGTCGAACAGAGCAAGGCCCTGGGAGAACAGGCCCTGCAAGCGCACCTGGACCACCCGGCGCATAACGCGCTGATCGACCAGCTCCTGCGCTTCCAGGGCTGGCAGTTCAACCTGCCCAGCACCCCGCCCCTGCTGGTGCTCGACACCCGCACCCGCCGCTGGCGCAGCGAAAGCAGCCTGAAGAAACCCTCCGGCCTGCTGGATTGGGAAGCCCTGAGCGAGCTGCAGCAGGCGCTGCTCGACCACCCTTCGGCGATCATCGTGTCTCCGGCGCCGATCTTCGGTGTCAAGCTGATCGAGACCGTGCAGCGGGTATTCAGCTGGCTGGGCTACCCATTGCTGGTGGACGCCGAGAACTGGATGGCCCACCGTGGCGCGGCCCAGGTCATTCTCAATATCTTCCGCCACTCGCGCACGCCGGGGCATTACGTGATCCTCTCCGGTGATGTGCATTATTCATTCGTCTATGAAGTGCTGATCCGCCATCGACAGCGCAGCCCACACCTGTGGCAGATCACCAGCAGCGGTATCAAGAACCAGTTCCCCAAGCGCCTGCTGGACGTGCTGGATCGCCTGAACCGCTGGCTCTACGCGCCCCGCTCGCCGCTCAACTGGTTCACCAAGCGCCGGCAGATGGAGGTGGTGCCGCGCACGCCCAGCCGCAGCCAGGCCGGAGAGCGGCTGTGGAACAGTGCAGGGTTGGGGCAGGTGTTCTTCGACGAACAAGGGCGACCAGCGCGGGTGCTGCAACTCAATGCCGATGGGTCGCCGGCCAATGAATTCTGCGAGGTGGAGTAATGCGAGCCTGACGCAATCGCGGGGCAAGCCCGCGCCTACACGGGTAGCGCTAGCCAGCCATTGCGGCAACGCAACCCGAAAGGCTATCAGGAATCAGGTACGCTCCAAGGCGCTCACCAGGTCATGGAACGCCTCGCGGTTGGAGTCGTTCAAGCCCATGAGGATCTTGTGCGCCTCCAGCACCTTGGAGCGCACCACATCCTCGTTCTGGTCCTGGGACGGCAGGTCGGTCAGACACTCCGGGCATGGCACCGGGCGATCGACGATATTGAACACCTGGTCGAAGCCCATCGATTGCAGCAACCGGGAAATGTCCGGGTTGGTGGTGACCACGGTCGGCAACAGCCCGACTTTCTGCCGGGACAGGATGGACAGCTTGGCCAACAGGCCAAGGGTGGTGCTGTCGATGCTCTCGGTCTCGGTCAGGTCGATGACGATGGCCGAGAAGTTCAGCGCAGTGAAGATCTTTTCGATCGTCGCATCCAGCGCCGAGCACAGGGTCAGGCGCACTTCACCGACAAACTTCAGAACGAAGGTCCCGCTCTGCTCGGCGAACTGGATTCTACCGGTACTCATTCAAGGTTCCTGCTCAACACCAATAGGGCGATATCATCCGGCATCTCCCCAAGCGTAGCCAATTCGAATCGTTGGCGCAGCCCGTCCAGGCTGCCCCCCGCGTCCTTGACGATTTCCGGCAAGGTCGCTTCCTTATCTTTGAGTGTATCCCCTGGCAAAAGGTCCAGAATGCCATCGGACATCAGGCTCAGGCTGAAGCGCGGCGGCAACTCCAGCACCTGGTCCTGGTAGCTGGCCTCTTCGAACAGCCCCACCGGCAGGCCGCGGCCTTCCAGGTAGCGGGCCTGGCCCGGGGTATAGAGCACCGGCAACGGCAGATGGCCGCCGACGCTGTAGGTCATCAACCCGGTGTCCTCGTCGATCACCCCGCCAACCATGGTCACGTGCTTGCCCAGTTTGCAGTTGATCAGCCCACGGTTGATGTGGCTGAGCACCTGCGAGGGCTTGAACTCGCGCATCCTGTTGCTGCGCTTGAATTCGAACAGCAAACGGGTGGTCATGAACTTGAGCAGCACCGTGACGAACGCAGACGAGGCGCCATGGCCGGATACGTCCGCCAGGTAGAAGGCGATACGCCGATCATCCACCCGGAAGTAGTCGGCAAAGTCACCCGACAGGTACAACGAGGGGATGATCTGGTGCTCGAACGACAGGTCACCGGCCACCCACGGGCTTTCCGGCAGCATGTTCATCTGCACCTGACGGCCGGCGTTCTGGTCCTCCTGCAACAGGTGCAGGCTGGCTTCCAGCTCACGGTTGGCCGCCTCGAGCTTGTCGCGGTAGCGCTGGTTCTCGAGCACCAGGCGCGAACGGTCGAGGGCCCGGCGTACCGAGTGCTCGAGCACGGCGAGGTCTTCCAGGGGCTTGATCAGGTAATCGGCAGCGCCCAAGCGCAAGGCCTCGACCGCATCGCTCATGACCCCCGCGCCGGAAACCACGATCACCGGCAACTGCGGCGCGCGCTCGCTGACCCGACGGATCAGCTCGAGGCCGCCCATTTGCGGCATGCGCAGATCGCAGATCACGAGGTCGGGCTGGTGTTCTTCGAAGACCTGGAGCCCCTGCTGGCCATTACCGGCCTGGAGGACGCTGAAGCCGCTGTCTTCCAGATAGGCGGCGAGGCTGGCACGGACCACGTCGTCGTCATCGATGATCAGCAGCGTTGCACTGGTTTTCTGCATGTGGGCGAACGGCGCCGGATTGGGTTGGCGTAGCGGCGTCGGCAAAGCGGGCGCGGCGCTACTGGAATACTGTGTGGCAACACTCTACTTGAGTTGTAGGACAAGAAAACAAGCCCGGCAACTCGCAGAGGTACCCTGTAAGGCGCAGACGGTACTCCCATCCGCCAGGCGTTTCAAGCATGCAAGGGTCGAGTGTCTCGCACCGTTATAGGGCAAATGACCGGAAGTTATAAGAAAGCGACCCGATACGATCCGAATGGTTGGAAGCCAGGCGTGAGCAGTGCCGTTTCATGGCCATCGCGGGGCTTGGAATAGGCGCCCTTCCTGGAGCGGGCTTGCCCCGCGATGGGCTGCATAGCAGCCCCACGCCACGAACTCACTGATTGAACGGCCCTGAACCGCCACCAGGCAGCACTGCGACTCAGCGAATCAGAAGTCGTCTTCGACCTCGCCATCCTTGACGCGGAACTCACGGTTCTGCAGGTAGGCATTACGGATGAAGATGTACTTGTCGCCGCTGATCAGCTTCTCTGCCGACAACAGCTCGGCCCGGGTGTCGATCACGTCCAGGGCGAAGATCGAGTTGCGGGTCGGCACGTGGTCGATGTAGCGGTAAGGCCGAGTGTAGGTGTCCGGGTACTTGGCCAGACCATCGCGCACGGTGCTTGGGCCGAGGAACGGAATGACCACGTAGGGGCCACTGCCCACGCCCCAGTAGCCCAGGGTCTGGCCGAAGTCCTCGTCGTTGCGCTGCAGGCCCATCTTGGTGCCCACATCGAAGAAGCCCCCCAGGCCGAAGGTGGTGTTGACGATCAGACGCGCGGTGTCGACGCCGGCGGCATGCGGCTTGAGCTGCAGCACATCGTTCACCAGGTTGGTGACGTCGCCCAGGTTGCGGAAGATGTTGTGAATGCCATCTTCGAGAAACTGCGGGGTCACCGCCTGGTAGCCCTTGGCCAACGGCTTGAGGGCATAGGTGTCGAGGGTATCGTTGAACTTGAAGATCGGTCGGTTGACCGCCTCCCAGGGATCCTCCTCGGTGGCCGCCTGGGTAGCTGCCACAGGCGCCAGCAACAAGCTGGCGCAGACACAGGCCTGGGTGACTCGCTCGATCACTCCGGCACCGATCCTACGCATACATGTTTCTCCATCGGATTTCACGGCCGCGGCGCCCCTGGGCGCTGCGTAATTAAGACGCCAGTATAAATGCTGATTGGCTGATAAACAGCCTTACACTTTTTTATTCAAGATTATGTGAACAACTGTTGCGGTGTCATCCAGCGGTCACACAGCCGACCTAGCCTGCGGGCTATTTCAGGGACGTTGCCATGCACGATGCCTCCGACTTCACCGCCGTGCTCTTCGGGCTGCGCGATTGCCTGGTCCAACCCATGGGCGGCGCTCCCCTGCCCTCGCCCGGCGCCCTCGACACCCTGTCCAGCCTGCGGCGCCAGCGCGTGCCCTGCATCTGGCTCGACGACGTAAGCCCAAGCCAAGGCAAGCGCCTGGCCGCCGTGCTGCCCGACTGGCTACCAGGGCAACTGGTCAACGGCTGCCCCTTGCCGGCACCGAATGCCTGCTGGCAGGCGTTGATGGCCCTGCAAAGCGAACGCCTGGAGGGCTGCGTGCTGGTCAGCGGCCAGCCACGCCTGTTGCAGGCAGGCCTCAATGCCGGGTTGTGGACGGTCGGCCTGGCCGGCTGCAGCCCCGAGTGCGACCCCAGCTCCCGCCAGTGGCAGGCCATGACCGAGCGGGAGCGCGAGCTGGCCCGCGGCAAGGCGACCCTCGCGCTGTTCGGCCTGGGCGTGCATTCGGTGATCGACCATCTGGAGGCCCTGGACACCTGCCTTGCCGATATCGGCCTGCGCCGGCGCAAGGGTGAAAAACCCTGATACGGCCTCGTTGACGCGGATCATGCAAAGCGCCCGCGGGTGGATTACGCTTGAAGGCAGGCCAGAACCTTTGCCCCGTTGCGAAGGTCCATGCCTTGCCAAGCCATAGAGGGAGAACACCCAATGCCTGCCCGCGAACTGCAAGAGCAACTCGAGAGCCTGCGCGAGCAACTGGAACGCAACCCGCCGCTCTCGCTGGAAGAGCGCGAGCATCTGCATGCACTGATGCAGCAGATCGAAGCCCAGATCAAACTGGAGGAAGCCACCCAGGACACCAACCTGGTCGATGGTGTCAACTCGGCTGTCGAGCGCTTCGAAGCAGACCACCCAGACCTGACCGCCATTCTGCGCAATATCGCCAACAGCCTGCACAGCATGGGGATCTGATCATCGCCTATCCTGGCCGCTCCGCGCACCTGTAGAGCGGCCTTGTGCCGCGAAAGGGCCGCACTGCGGCCCCCTTTGCCTACTGACGAACCAGCCGCTGGTTGCTCGGGCTGATCGCCCCGGTGCTGCGGTAGGGGTTGATGTCCAGGCCGCCGCGGCGCACATAGCGCGCATACACCGTCAAATGTTCTGGCTCGAGCAGGCGCAGCAGGTCCAGGTAGATGCGCTCGACGCATTGCTCATGGAAATCGGCATGCTGGCGGAAGCTCACCAGGTAGCTCAGCAGGCTGGCATGATCCAGGGCCAGGCCCTTGTATTGCACCACCACGCTTCCCCAGTCCGGCTGACCGGTCACCGGGCAGTTGGACTTGAGCAGGTGGCTGTGCACGGTTTCCTCGACCACACGCTGCGCGTCGCAGTGCAGCAGCTCCGGCTGGGGTTGCTCGTAGTTGCTGATGTTCACGTCCAGGGCATCGATGCATTGGCCAGGCAGCGTCACCACGCCCTGAGCCTCGACCTCGCCCAGGCTGCGAACCCGAACGCCCACCGGCTTGCCGGCAGCTGCGGACAGGTCCTTTTCCAGGCAAGCCTGCAGCTCGCCGACCGAAGCAAAGACCGTCTGGTTCAGCGAATTGAGGTACAGCTTGAACGACTTGGACTCGATGATGTTCGGCGAGTCGGCCGGAATGGCGAATTCACCAATGGCCACCACCGGCTTGCCCGAAGGCAGCAGCCAGGACAGTTCGAAGCAGTTCCAGTAGTCCACGCCCTGCCAGGGCAAGGTCTGGGCCGTGACGCCCAGCTCGGCCCACTTGGCCGTGCGCGGAATGGGGAACAGCAGCGAAGGTGTATAGGTGGCGATGTACTCGCTGGACTTGCCCAGCGGGGAGTGTTCGGCGGCGGGATGCATGGACCTGACCTGGATACGGAAGTTTCGAATGGGCCTAGTCTACCGTTTTTAACGCCAGCCTTGGCACTGGCGTCGCCCGCCGGCCCCCACCAGGCGACCAAGCGCGGCTGGCTGTTGGCTGACAGCTGCATTACAACGCAGTCAGCTTCGCCCGGCAGACCTGGGGTCACGTATCATCTGCCCGGCAACGACCGCTCTCACCTTCCAGCACAAGGGACACCATGAAACTGCTAATCGTCGAAGACCAGGCCAAGACCGGCCAGTACCTGTGCCAGGGCCTGAGCGAAGCGGGCTTCGCCACGGAGCTGGCCAGCGACGGGGACACCGGCCAGCACCTGGCCCTGAGCGGCGACCATGACCTGCTGATCCTCGACGTGATGCTGCCGGGGCGCAACGGCTGGCAGATCCTCCAGGCGGTCCGCCAGGCCGGCCTGGATACGCCAGTGCTGTTCCTCACCGCACGCGATGCCGTCGAAGATCGCGTGCATGGCCTGGAGCTGGGCGCCGACGACTACCTGGTCAAGCCCTTCGCCTTCTCCGAGCTGCTGGCACGGGTCCGCACGCTGCTGCGCCGCGGCACCAGCCCCAACCAGGACACCACGCTGGGCCTGGCCGACCTGCGCCTGGACCTGATTCGCCGCCGCGCCGACCGCAGTGGGCAGCGCATCGACCTGACCGCCAAGGAATTCGCCCTGCTCGAGCTGCTGCTGCGCCGCCAGGGCGAAGTGCTGCCCAAGTCGCTGATCGCCTCGCAGGTATGGGACATGAATTTCGACAGCGACACCAACGTCATCGAAGTGGCGATCCGCCGCCTGCGCCTGAAGATCGACGACGGCCATGCCAACAAGCTGATCCACACCGTGCGCGGCATGGGTTACGTGCTCGAGGAGCGCCAGGACTGATGCGTCGCCTGTCCCTTGGCGGGCGCCTGGCCCTGCTGTTCGCCGCCTGTACCGCAGCCGTTTCGCTGACCGCTGGGCTGCTGTTCAGCCGGGCCAGCGAACGGCACTTCGTCGAGCTGGACCAGCAATTGCTCGGCAGCCGGCTGTCCCTGATGCGTGCCCTGCTCGACGGCGTGGCCAGCCCCGACGCGCTGGCGCAACGGCTGCCGGCACTGCGCAACGAGTTGAGCCACCAGGCCGACCTGGCCCTGCGCATTCGCGGCGCCGACGGCGTGGTGTGGTACGACAGCCGTACTGACCTGCCCGAGGTGCCCCGCCATTCGGGCCTGGCGACCTTGCATGCCAACGGCATCGACTACCGCAGCCTTTCGACCCACTTGGATGAGCGAAACCCGAGCGCCGGGCAACTGACCCTGTTCCTCGATATCACCCATCACCAGCATTTCTTGCAGGGCATGCAGCGCCTGATCTGGCTGACGGTCGGCCTGTCGGCCCTGGCGACCGCCCTGCTCGGCGCCTGGGCTGCGCGTCGCGGGCTGCGTCCTTTGCGGCAGATGGGCGAAGTGGCCGCCAGCGTCAATGCCCGCTCCCTGACCACCCGCCTGCCGGTGGCGCAGATGCCCGACGAGCTGGCGGAGCTGGCCGACACGGTCAATGCCATGCTGCAGCGGCTGGACGATGCCTTCCAGCGCCTCTCGGCGTTTTCCGCCGACATCGCCCATGAACTGCGCACGCCGCTGTCCAACCTGCTGACCCATACCCAGGTCACCCTCACCCGCCCACGCAGCCTGGAGGAGTACCGCGAAGCGCTGCACGGCAACCTTGAAGAGCTGCAATGGATGGCGCAGCTGGTCAACGACATGCTCTACCTGGCCAAGGCCGACCATGGCCTACTGATGCCCAACCGTGAGACGCTGGACCTGGCCCAGGAGCTGGATGCCTTGCTGGAGTACTACGCACCCTTGGCCGAAGATGCCGAGGTGCACGTGCTGCGCGAGGGCCAGGCGATACTCGAAGGCGACCGCCACATGCTGCGCCGGGCGTTGTCCAACCTGCTCGACAATGCGCTGCGCTTCACGCCACAAGGCGGGGAAATTCACGTGGCGCTGGTGGCCGGCACGCGGATCACCGTCGCCAATACCGGCCCTGCGATCGCGCCGGCCATGCTGCCGCGGCTGTTCGACCGCTTCTACCGCGCCGACCCTGCGCGCCGGGAAGGCAGCAGCGAGCATGCGGGGCTGGGCCTGGCGATCACCCGTTCGATCATCCAGGCCCATGGCGGCACCATTCGCGCCGAGTGTGCGGACGGCTGGACGCGGTTCGTCATCGAACTACCCGAATAAGGGCTGCTGCGCCCCATCGCCGGCAAGCCGGCTCCCACAGGGGCCCTGCTCACTCAATGAATGATGTGCAGTTCCATGAGGGCCATCCCAGCCCTTGAGGCCACGCTGTCGCGCAAAGAACCAATGGCAGGCGCTACCCCTTTGTGGGCCGGCTTGCCGGCGATGGGCCGCGCAGCGGCCCCGTACCATCACTCGTAACGCAACGCCATCGCCGGCTCCACCTGGGACGCCCGATACGCCGGGAACCATTCGCACCGAGAGCGCGGAGGGCTGGACGCGGTTCGTCATCGAACTACCCGAATAAGGGCCGCTGCGCCCCATCGCCGGCAAGCCGGCTCCCACAGGGGCCCTGCTCACTCAATGAATGATGTGCAGTTCCATGAGGGCCATCCCAACCCTTCAAGCCACGCTGTCGCGCAAAGAACCAATGGCAGGCGCTACCCCCTTGTGGGAGCCGGCTTGCCGGCTCCCACAAGTGGCGCAGGCGACGCAAGTAAAGTTGTGGCGTTCCATGAGGGGCAATCCAGGCCTTCAGGCCGAGCTGTCGCGCAAAGAACCAATGGCAGGCGCTACCCCCTTTGTGGGAGCCGGCTTGCCGGCGATGGGCCGCGCAGCGGCCCCGGACATCGCCGGCTCCACCTGGGACGCCCGATACGCCGGGCACCATTCGCGCCGAGTGTGCGGACGGCTGGACGCGGTTCGTCATCGAACTACCCGAATAAGGACCGCTGCGCCCCATCGCCGGCAAGCCGGCTCCCACAGGGGCCCTGCTAATTCAATGAATGATGTGCAGTTCCATGAGGGCCATCCCAGCCCTTGAGGCCACGCTGTCGCGCAAAGAACCAATGGCAGGCGCTACCCCTTTGTGGGAGCCGGCTTGCCGGCGATGGGCCGCGCAGCGGCCCCGGACATCGCCGGCTCCACCTGGGACGCCCGATACGCCGGGAACCATTCGCGCCGAGTGCGCGGACGGCTGGACGCGGTTCGTCATCGAACTACCCGAATAAGGGCTGCTGCGCCAAATCGCCGGCAAGCCGGCTCCCACAGGGGCCCTGCTAATTCAATGAATGATGTGCAGTTCCATGAGGGACATCCCAGCCCTTCAGGCCGAGCTGTCGCGCAAAGAACCAATGGCAGGCGCTTACCCCCTGTGGGAGCCGGCTTGCCGGCGATGGGCCGCGCAGCGGCCCCGGACCATCACTCGTAACGCAACGCCATCGCCGGCTCCACCTGGGACGCCCGATACGCCGGGTAGATCGTCGCCAGGAAGCTCATCACCAGCCCCGCCGTGCAGATGATCGCCACATCGCCCCACTGCAGCTCGGACGGCAAGCTGCTGATGAAATATACATCGGAGGTGAAGATATGCTGCCCGCTGATGCGTTCCAGCCAGCCGACGATCTGGCTGACATTGAACGCGGCGACCACACCCAGCACACCGCCGACCAGGGTACCGACGATACCGATCAAGGAGCCCTGGACCATGAAGGTACCCATGATCTGCGCCGGCGTAGCGCCAATGGTGCGCAGGATAGCGATGTCCGAGCCCTTGTCGTTCACCACCATCACCAGGGTGGCGATGATGTTGAAGGCCGCCACGGCGATGATCATCATCAGCAACAGGCCGATCATGGTCTTTTCCATCTTCATCGCGCTGAACAGGCTGCCCTGGGTGTGCGACCAGTCATCGGCGCGGTAGCCCTCGCCCAGGCCCGCAGCGATGACCTTGGACACCTGCGGGGCGGCGTACAGGTCGTGCAGTTTCAGGCGCACGCCCTGCACGCTGCCCGGCGCCCAGCGCTGCATCTGGCCGGCATCGGCCACATGGATATAGGCTTGCGAGCCATCCAGCTCGGCTCCGACCTTGAAAATGCCGACCACGGTCAGGCGCTGCATACGCGGCGTAATACCCCCCGGCGCCTTGCTGATCTCCGGGACGATCAGGGTCAGCTTGTCGCCGGTGTTGAGGCGAAAGCGCCGAGCGGTCAGCTCGCCGATGACCACGCCATACTCGCCGGGCACCAGGTCCTGCAGCCGCCCCTGGACGATATGCTGACCGACGATCGAAACCTTGCCCTCCTCGGCCGGGTCGATACCGCTGACCTGGATCGGCTGCATGGCGCCTTTATAGGAAAGCATGCCTTCCATTTCGGTCAGCGGCGCGGCGGCCATCACGGCCGGGTTCTTCAGCGCGGCATCGGCGACCTTGCGCCAGTCGCCCAGCGGCTGCACGCCCAGGACGCTGGCGTGGGGCACCAGGCCGAGGATGCGCGAACTCATTTCGCGCTGGAAACCGTTCATCACCGAGAGCACCACGATCATCGCCAGCACGCCCAGGGACAGGCCGATCATCGAGGTCATGGAGATGAACGAGATGAAATGGTTGCGGCGCTTGGCACGGGTGTAGCGGGCACCGATGAACAAGGGCAAGGGTCTGAACATGTACGAGAACACCCAATGAAAAAGAGTTACGCAGCGGCTCCTGCCGCCGCGTGCGAGCGGCTCAGATCGGCACCAGGTGGCCGTCTTCCAGGCGCAGGACCCGGTCCATCTGGCGCGCCAGGTTGAGGTCGTGGGTCACCACCAGGAACGCTGTCTGGGACGAGCTGGACAACTCCTGCATCAGTTCCTGGATGCCCTGGGCGGTGTGGTGGTCAAGGTTGCCGGTGGGCTCGTCGAGCATCACCAGGCCCGGGCGATTGACCAAGGCACGGGCGATCGCCACGCGCTGGCGCTCACCGCCGGAAAGCTCGGCCGGCTTGTGGTTCAGGCGATGGCCCAGGCCCACCCGCTTGAGCAACGCCTCGGCACGCTCGCGGGCTTCGGGGATGGGCGTGCGACCGATCAGCAGCGGCATGCAGGCGTTCTCCAGGGCGGTGAACTCCGGCAGCAGGTGGTGGAACTGGTACACGAAGCCCAAGGCCCGGTTGCGCAGCAGGCCACGGGCACGCTCGCCGAGGGCCGACAGCTCTTCGCCGGCCAGCCAGACACTGCCCTGGGTCGGCGTGTCGAGGCCGCCCAACAGGTTGAGCAAGGTGCTCTTGCCAGAGCCGGAGCTGCCGACGATGGCCACCCGCTCACCGGCGTGCAGCTCCAGGTTCAAGCCCGACAGCACCTGCACCGACTCCGGGCCTTCCTCGTAGGACTTGCCCAGGTTACGGCAACTCAGTACGGCTTTATCACTCATGCGCGACTCACTCATAACGTAGCGCCTCTGCAGGCTGGGTGCGGGCCGCACGCCAGGCCGGGTACAGGGTGGCGAAGAAACTCAGGACCAGCGCCGCACCACAGACCATGTACACGTCCTGGGCCTGGATCTGCGACGGCAGGTAATCGATGAAATACACATCGGCATTCAGGAACTTGTGCCCGATCAGCTTCTCGATGCCGGCGATCACCGCACTGACATTGAGCGCCGCGAAGATCCCGACCAGGGCGCCGATCAGGGTGCCGACCACGCCAATCACCGTACCCTGGACCATGAAGATGGCCATGATCTGCGCCGGTGTGGCGCCCAGGGTACGCAGGATGGCGATGTCGCCCCGCTTGTCGTTGACCACCATCACCAGGGTGGAAATGATGTTGAACGCCGCCACCGCCACGATCAGCAGCAACAGCAAGCCGATCATGGCCTTCTCCATGCGGATCGCCTGGTACAGGTTGCCATGGGTGCGGGTCCAGTCGCGGGCATAGAACTCCTGCTCGCCCAGGTTCTGGGCGATGTTCCAGGCCACGCGCGGGGCTTGGAACAGATCGTCGAACTTCAGGCGCAGGCCCTGGACCTGGTCGGCCTTCCAGCGGTGCAGGCGCGACAGGTCGTTGATGTTGGTCAGGCCCAGGTAGCCGTCGATCTCACCCGCGCCGACATGGAAGGTGCCGACCACAGTGAAGCGCTTCATGCGCGGGAACATGCCAGCCGGGGTCACGCTGACCTCCGGAGCGACGAAGGTCAGCTTGTCGCCGATGCCCACGCCCAGCTTGGCCGCGGCCTTGTCGCCGATCATGATTCCCCACTCGCCCGGCGCCAGCTTGTCGAGGCTGCCGTCGCGGACGAAGTTGTCGATGATCGACACCTCGCGCTCGCGCGCAGGGTCGATGCCATTGAGCAGCACCTTCTGCACCTTGCCGTCGTGGGTCAGCAACCCCTGCATCTGGGTGAAAGGCGCCACCGCAAGCACTTGCGGATTCTGCTTTACTTGTTGGGCGAGGGCCGGCCAGTCGTCCAGCGGCTGGCCGCTTTCCAGGGTGGCGTGAGGGATCATGCCCAGCACGCGGGTACGCATCTCGTGGTCGAAACCGTTCATGACCGACAACACCACGATCATCACCACCACGCCCAGGGCGAGGCCGATCATCGAAGTCAGCGAAATGAACGAGACGAAGTGATTGCGACGCTTGGCACGGGTATAACGCGTACCGATGAATACGAAAAGAGGTCTGAACATGTCGGGGCTTGTTCGGATGAAAGGGAACGTCCTTGTGGCAGGGCGCCTACAGCGGCTTTACACTCGGACCACCGCCGTAACCATGGGTTCGCCATGACGACACTAGACGAAGAAGATCGCCGCGAATACTACCGCATCGAAGACAGTATCGCACTTGAAATCAGCCCCCTGGGCGCGGCCGAAGCCCTGGAAACAGACCTGTTGCAAGATGCTTCACCGCTGTTCAACCTGCTCAGCGAGCTGCACCTTGCCGACTTCGAATCCCAGCACCTGATGCGCCAGCTGAGCGAAAAGGACCGCACCCTGGCGGCATTCCTGCGGGTGCAGAACAAACGCCTCGACCTGCTCAGCGCGGTGATGGCCCAGGCCCTGCTGGGCGAAATCGGGCAGCCGCAGCCGGTCATTCTTTCCGAAGGCGGCATCGAGTTCGCCCAGGCAACCCCGATCGCCACCGATACCCGGGTGGCCGTGAAGATGGTGCTGATGCCTCGCGCCCTGGGCCTGCTGCTGCGCGCTCGGGTGACCCATTGCGACCAGCGCCCGGACGGCCTTTACGAAGTCGGCACCGAATTCATCGACATGACCGACGCCCAGCGCCAGCTGCTGGCCCGCTACATCCTGCAGCGCCAGCAACAACAACGGCGCCAGGCGCTGGAACAGAACGACCCCGCCTCCTGAGCCTATTCACTCTGATTTGAAGGAACGAACGTGACCCTGATCTATGGCCATCGCGGCGCCAAGGGCGAAGCGCCCGAAAACACCTTGACCAGCTTCCGCCAGTGCCTGTCCCACGGCGTCAATCGCTGCGAGCTGGACCTGCACCTGTCAGCCGACAATGAGCTGATGGTGATCCACGACCCCAGCCTCAAGCGCACCACCGGCCGGCGTGGCAAGGTGGTCGAGCACACCGCCGCCGAGCTGGTCACCTATGACGCGCGCAAGGGCGGCCCGGGCTGGGTGCAGCCCTGCCCCGTTCCGCGGCTGGAGGAACTGTTCGAAAAATGCGCCTTCGAGCACTGGCAACTGGAGGTCAAGAGTGCCTCGCGCACCCGCGCCGCCAGTACCGTATTGGCCATCCGCGAGCTGGCCCAGCAATACGGCCTGCTCGACAAGGTGACCATCACCTCGAGCTCCCGCGAAGTGCTCGGCGCCGCACTGGAGCTGGTGCCGGACGTGTCCCGCGGGCTGGTAGCCGAATACGCCTGGCTCGACCCGCTGAAGGTCGCCCAGAACTACAGCTGCGAGATGTTGGCCTTGAACTGGACACTGTGCACCCCCGAGCGCCTGCTCAAGGCCCAGCGCCAGGGGTTGCACGTATCGGTGTGGACGGTCAACGAACCGGCGCTGATGCGCCGGCTCGCCGACTTTGGCGTAGACAGCCTGATTACAGACTTTCCCGGTTTGGCCATGACCACCCTTGGGAAGGGCTGAATCCGGACTCCCCGGCCGGCTCAGGCCACCGGCCGGAGCCGCTCAAAAAAGCCGGTTCAGGCCGTCGTAGGCCGCTACCCGATAGGCTTCGGCCATGGTCGGGTAGTTGAAGGTGGTGTTGACGAAGTACTTCAGGTTGTTCTGCTCACCCGGCTGGTTCATGATCGCCTGGCCGATATGGACGATCTCCGACGCCTGGTAGCCGAAGCAGTGCACGCCGAGGATCTCCAGGGTCTCGCGGTGGAACAGGATCTTCAGCATGCCCTGGGGCTCGCCGGCGATCTGCGCGCGGGCCATGCTCTTGAAGAAGGCCTTGCCCACTTCGTACGGCACCTTGGCCTGGGTCAGCTCCTGCTCGTTCTTGCCGATCGAGCTGATCTCCGGAATGGTGTAGATACCGGTCGGCACGTCATCGACGAAGCGCCAGCTGCCATTGTCGACGATGCTGCCGGCGGCCGAACGGCCCTGGTCGTGGGCGGCGCTGGCCAGGCTCGGCCAGCCGATCACATCACCGGCGCCATAGATGTTCGGTACGCTGGTGCGGTAGGCCTGGTCGACTTCGATCTGGCCACGGCTGTTGACCTTGATGCCGATGTTCTCCAGGCCCAGCTTGTCGGTGTTGCCGGTACGGCCGTTGCACCACAGCAAGGCGTCGGCCTTGATCTTCTTGCCCGACTTCAGGTGCAGGATCACCCCGTTGTCCAGGCCTTCGACCCGGTCGTACTCCTCGTTGTGGCGTACGGTGATGTTGTTGTTGCTGAAGTGGTAGCTCAACGCCTGGGAGATTTCCGAATCCAGGAAGCTCAGCAGCTGGCCACGGTTGTCCACCAGTTCGACCAGCACACCCAGGCCACTGAAGATCGATGCGTATTCGCAGCCGATCACTCCCGCACCGTAGACGATCAGCTTGCGCGGGGTGTGGCTCAGGCTGAGGATGGTGTCGCTGTCATAGACGCGCGGGTGGTGGAAATCGATGTCGGCCGGGCGGTACGGGCGCGAACCGGTGGCGATGATGATGTGCTTGGCCACCAGGGTCTCGACCACGCCATTGGAGCAGACCACTTCGACGGTCTGCTCGTCGGCGAAGCTGCCGGTGCCGACGAACACATCGACGCGGTTGCGCGCATAGTAGCCGGTACGCGAGGCCACCTGCTTGGCGATCACCTTCTCGGCGCTCTTGAGCACATCGGGGAAGGAGAACCAACGCGGCTCGCCGATGGCACGGAACATCGGGTTGGTGTTGAACTGCATGATCTGCCGCACCGAGTGACGCAGTGCCTTGGACGGGATGGTGCCCAAGTGGGTGCAGTTGCCGCCGACCTGGCGACGGCTGTCGACCATCGCCACCTTGCGCCCCGCTTTGGCGGCGTTCATTGCCGCGCCTTCACCGGCCGGGCCGGAACCCAGCACCACTACGTCGTAGTTGTAGACAGCCATGCGTACTCCTTCAGAACTGGCCCGGGGTTACGGTTACCCGCGGGACTCGATCATGCCGCCGGGGCGTCATGAGAAAATTCGGGTGCAGTCTAATCAAGCGTGAACGCCGAGCACATTAACCCTTGGTCGCGTCGTAGGCCAATTTTGACCGCACTACATGTCATTCACCGGCTCCCTGGCGACGATCATCCGTGCTTGCGCTTTCACCTGCCTTTCAACGCCTGCTCGAACGCAGGCGTAGCACGGGAGACGAAGCCACCCTCGGCCCGGGTCACCAATACCGCGGCGATGCCGTGGGCCGTGGCGAAATCCCAGCCCTGCTCCGCGCCGAGGATCAACAGCAGCGTCGAGTAGCCATCGGCCTGCAGCGCCGAGGCGTCGAGCACGGTGACTGCCGCCAGGTCGTGCTCGACCGGGCGCCCCAGGCGGGCATCGAAGGTGTGCGAATAACGCCGGCCATTGTCCTCGAAATAGTGGCGATAGTCACCCGAGGTCGACACGGACAGGCCATCCACGGCGATCACCTGGCGGGCGACCTGGCGGTCTTCGCGGGGCAATTCCAGGGCGACCCGCCACGGGCTGCCATCGGGCTTGTTGCCCACGGCCTTGAGCTCACCGGTGACCTCGACGAGAAAATGCCCGACACCCATCGCTTGCAGGCGTTCGGCGATCAGGTCCACGGCGTGGCCCGCAGCGATGCTGTTGAAGTCCAGTTCCACCGGGGCGTCCTTGCACAGGGCACCGCCCTCGATGCGCAGGTGCCGGTAGCCCACGCGTTGGCGCGCCTGGGCCAGCTGCAACGGGTCGGGCACCTGTGCCCGCCGGGCCTGGGGGCCGAAGCCCCAGAGGTCGAGCAGCGGCTCGACGGTAAGGTCGAAGGCCCCCTGGCTCTGCTCGGCCAGGTGCTGGCCGAAGCCCACCAGTGCCAGCATGTCCGCCGGCAACGCCAGGCAGTGGTTGGCCGGCAGCTGGTTGAACTGGTTGACGGTGGAGTCGCCGCGGTAGGTCGAGTAATGCTCGTCGACGTCGCCGAGGATCGCATCGACGGTTTCCAGCACTTCCATTCGCGACGGGCCGCCGGGGTCGCGAACATACTGGATGCTGTAGCTGCTGCCCATGGTCGGGCCGCCCAGGCGCTCCAGCGTCGGGGCTGGGTCGCAGGCACCAAGGGACATCAGGATGAACAGTAATAGAAGTACGCGCAAACTCGATCTCTCGATTGTCCAGCCGCCTACAGGTACCGCGCAGATCGGCGCTTCGCGGCCAAAAAAAACGGGAACCCGAAGGTTCCCGTTTCTTCAACGCATTACAAGCGGATCAGCGTGGAAACGCTGGCGGGTTCACACCGGCCATGTCTTCCATCACGCGCACCACCTGGCAGCTGTAACCGAATTCGTTGTCGTACCAGACGTACAGGACAACGCGGTTGTCGTTGCAGATGGTCGCCTCGGCGTCGACCACACCGGCGTGGCGCGAGCCGACGAAGTCGGTCGATACCACTTCCTGGGAGCTGACGTAGTCGATCTGCTTGTGCAGTTCCGAGTGCATCGCGGTCTGGCGCAGGTACTCGTTGATTTCGTCGCGAGTCGTGGCCTTTTCCAGGTTCAGGTTCAGGATGGCCATCGAGACGTTCGGCGTCGGCACGCGGATGGCGTTGCCGGTCAGCTTGCCCTTGAGCACCGGCAGCGCCTTGGCCGCAGCGGTGGCGGCACCGGTCTCGGTGATGACCATGTTCAGCGGCGCGGCGCGGCCACGGCGGCTGCCCTTGTGGAAGTTGTCGATCAGGTTCTGGTCGTTGGTGAACGAGTGAACGGTCTCGACGTGGCCGTTGACGATGCCGTACTGGTCATTCACGGCCTTGAGCACCGGCACGATGGCGTTGGTGGTGCAGGAGGCGGCGGAGACGATCTTGTCGTCGGCGGTGATGTCACCGTGGTTGATGCCGTGCACGATGTTCTTCAGCGCACCCTTGCCAGGTGCGGTGAGGATCACGCGGGAAGCGCCAGGGCAGGCCAGGTGCTGGCCCAGGCCATCGGCGTCACGCCATACACCGGTGTTGTCGACGATCAGGGCATCGTGGATGCCGTACTGGGTGTAGTCGACTTCGCTCGGGTTCTTGGCGTAGATGACCTGGATCAGGTTGCCGTTAGCGGTGATGGTGTTGTTCTGCTCGTCGATGACGATGGTGCCGTCGAACGGGCCGTGTACCGAGTCACGACGCAGCAGGCTGGCGCGCTTGGTCAGGTCGTTCTCGGCGCCCTTGCGCACGACGATGGCGCGCAGGCGCAGGCCGTCGCCACCACCGGTCTTCTCGATCAGGATACGCGCCAGCAGGCGGCCGATGCGGCCGAAGCCGTACAGGACGACGTCGGTGCCCTTGCGTGGGGAAACGTTCTGCTGGCCGACGACATCGGCCAGCTCTTCGCGCACGAACTGCTCGACAGTGCGGCCGTTGCCTTGCTGCTTGAACTTGTTGGCCAGCTTGCCCAGGTCGACCGAGGCGGCACCCAGCTTCAGCTCGCTCATGGCCTTGAGCAGGGGGAATGTCTCGTGGACGGACAGTTCGGTTTCGTCGGCTTGACGGTGACGGGCAAAGCGGTGGGCTTTGAGGATCGAGATAACCGAACGATTGATCAGGCTGCGGCCATAGATCGAGCTCACCACGTTGTTATTGCGGTAGAGCTGACCGATAAGCGGGATCATCGCTTCAGCCAGGGCTTCACGATCGATCCACTCACCAAGACACTGGTCGGGCTTCTGAGTCACGGGAACCTTCCACATGTAGGGGGAGAAAAAAGGGGCTACATTATGACGCCCCTCGACGTATCGGGCAATGAGCGCCTGTCGCCACCGCCAGAGCCCGTCGCCACGCCCTTCCGAGCCTGACAGCGCGCACCGGCACCGGTACAATTGTCGTCTTTGCCGCAACGCTTGGAGTCCAATCTCCCGTGTCAGTTCTGCGCCTACCGCAATTATCGGCCACGGCCGGCAAACAAACCTGGGGCAACCTGCCCGGGGCCGCCCTGAGCCTTGCCATCGCCGAAGCCGCCAGCAGCGCTGGCCGCTTCACCCTGCTGTTGACCGCCGACAGCCAGGCTGCCGACCGTCTGGAACAGGAGCTGCGCTTCTTCGCGCCCGACCTGCCGGTGCTGCCGTTCCCCGACTGGGAGACCCTGCCCTACGACCTGTTCTCGCCGCACCAGGACATCATTTCCCAGCGCATCGCCAGCCTCTATCGGCTGCCGGAACTGGACCACGGCATCCTCGTGGTGCCGATCACCACCGCCCTGCACCGCCTGGCCCCGACCCGCTTCCTGCTGGGCAGCAGCCTGGTGCTGGATGTCGGCCAGACGATCGACGTGGAACAGATGCGCACGCGTCTGGAGGCCAGCGGCTACCGCTGCGTCGACACGGTCTACGAGCATGGCGAGTTCGCCGTGCGCGGCGCGTTGATCGACCTGTTCCCCATGGGCAGCAAGCTGCCCTACCGGATCGACCTGTTCGACGACGAGATCGAGACCCTGCGCACCTTCGACCCCGAGACCCAGCGCTCGATCGACAAGGTCGACTCGGTGCGCCTGCTGCCGGCGCGCGAATTCCCGATGCAGAAGGAAGAAGTGACCCGCTTCAAGGCGCGCTTTCGCGAGCGCTTCGATGTGGATTTCCGCCGCAGCGCGATCTTCCAGGACCTTGCCAGCGGCATCATCCCCGCCGGTATCGAGTACTACCTGCCGCTGTTCTTCGAAGAAACGTCGACCCTGTTCGACTATTTGCCGGCCGACACCCAGGTGTTCTCGCTGCCCGGCGTGGAGCAGGCCGCCGAGCATTTCTGGAACGACGTGCGCGGGCGTTATGAAGACCGCCGCGGCGACCTCAGCCGCCCGCTGCTGCCGCCGGCCGAGCTGTTCCTGCCGGTGGAGGACTGCTTCGCCCGACTCAAGCAGTGGCCACGGGTGGTGGTCAGCAGCGAAGACCTCGACCCAGGTGCGGGCCGCGCGCGCTTCCCGGCGCGCGCCCTGCCCAACCTGGCCATCGAGGCCAAGGCCAACCAGCCGCTGGCCGAACTCTCCAATTTCCTCGCTCAGTTCCCTGGCCGCGTGCTGTTCACCGCCGAATCGGCCGGCCGCCGTGAGGTGCTGCTGGAGCTGCTCGAGCGGCTGAAACTGCGCCCGCAAATCGTCGAAGGCTGGCACGACTTCATTACCGGTGCCGAACGCCTGGCAATCACCATCGCCCCGCTCGACGAGGGCCTGCTGCTGGACGACCCGGGCCTGGCCCTGATCGCCGAAAGCCCGCTGTTCGGCCAGCGGGTGATGCAGCGCCGGCGCCGCGACAAGCGCGGGGAAACCGCCAACGACGCGGTGATCAAGAACCTGACCGAGCTGCGCGAAGGCGCGCCGGTGGTGCACATCGACCATGGCGTAGGCCGTTACCTGGGCCTGGCCACCCTGGAAATCGACGGCCAGGCCGCCGAATTCCTCACCCTGGAATACGCCGAGAACGCCAAGCTGTATGTGCCGGTGGCCAACTTGCACCTGATCGCCCGCTACACCGGCAGCGACGATGCCCTGGCCCCGCTGCACCGACTGGGCTCGGAGACTTGGCAAAAGGCCAAGCGCAAGGCTGCCGAACAGGTACGCGACGTGGCTGCCGAGCTGCTCGACATCTATGCCCGCCGCGCGGCGCGCAAGGGCTATGCATTTGTCGACCCCGCGGCCGACTACGCCACGTTCAGCGCCGGCTTCCCGTTCGAGGAAACCCCCGACCAACAAGCGGCCATCGAAGCTGTGCGTGCCGATATGCTGGCGCCCAAGCCGATGGACCGCCTGGTCTGCGGCGACGTTGGCTTCGGCAAGACCGAAGTGGCCATGCGCGCGGCCTTCATCGCCGTGCACAGCGGCCGCCAGGTGGCCGTCTTGGTGCCTACCACGCTGCTCGCCCAACAGCACTACAACAGCTTCCGCGACCGCTTTGCCGACTGGCCGGTGACCGTGGAAGTGATGAGCCGCTTCAAGTCGGCCAAGGAAGTGGCCGCCGCTGCCGCCGACCTTGCCGAAGGCAAGATCGATATCCTCATCGGCACCCACAAGCTGCTGCAGGACGATGTGCGCTTCAAAGACCTGGGCCTGGCCATCATCGACGAAGAGCACCGCTTTGGCGTGCGCCAGAAGGAACAGCTCAAGGCCCTGCGCAGCGAAGTCGACATCCTCACCCTGACCGCCACGCCCATTCCGCGCACGCTGAACATGGCGGTGGCGGGCATGCGCGACCTGTCGATCATCGCCACGCCGCCGGCGCGTCGCCTGTCGGTGCGCACCTTCGTCATGGAGCAGAACAAGAGCACGGTCAAGGAAGCGCTGTTGCGTGAGTTGCTGCGCGGCGGCCAGGTCTATTACCTGCACAACGATGTGAAAACCATCGAAAAATGCGCCGCCGACCTCGCCGAGTTGGTGCCCGAGGCACGCATCGGCATCGGCCATGGGCAGATGCGCGAGCGCGAGCTGGAACAAGTGATGAGCGACTTCTACCACAAGCGCTTCAACGTGCTGGTGGCCTCGACCATCATCGAAACCGGTATCGACGTGCCCAGCGCCAACACCATCGTCATCGAGCGCGCCGACAAGTTCGGCCTGGCCCAGCTGCACCAGCTGCGCGGGCGGGTGGGCCGCAGCCACCACCAGGCCTACGCCTACCTGCTCACGCCAGCCCGGCAGAAGGTCAGCGCCGATGCCGAGAAGCGCCTGGAGGCCATCGCCAACACCCAGGACCTGGGCGCAGGCTTCGTACTGGCCACCAACGACCTGGAGATCCGTGGCGCCGGCGAGCTGCTCGGCGAAGGCCAGAGCGGGCAGATCCAGGCCGTGGGTTTCACCCTGTACATGGAAATGCTCGAGCGCGCGGTCAAGGCGATCCGCAAGGGCACCCAGCCGAACCTCGAGCAACCGCTGGGCGGCGGCCCGGAGATCAACCTGCGCCTGCCGGCCTTGATCCCGGAAGACTACCTGCCGGACGTGCATGCCCGCCTGATCCTCTACAAGCGCATTGCCTCGGCCGCCGACGAAGAAGGCCTCAAGGACCTGCAGGTCGAGATGATCGACCGTTTCGGCCTACTGCCGGAGCCGACCAAGAACCTGATGCGCCTGACGTCGCTCAAGCTGCACGCGGAAAAGCTCGGTATCAAGAAAGTCGATGCCGGCCCCAACGGCGGCAAGCTCGAATTCGAAGCCCAGACACCCGTCGACCCGCTGACCCTGATCAAGCTGATCCAGGGCCAGCCCAAGCGCTACAAGTTCGAGGGCGCCACGCAGTTCCGCTTCCTCGTGCCGATGGAGCGCCCGGACGAACGTTTCAACACCCTGGAGGCGCTGTTCGAGCGCCTGACCCCACAGCCTGCCTAAGGAAGATCCATGCGTGCCATCCGTTGCCTGACCTTGATGCTGACGCTGTTCGCGCCGGCCGCCTTCGCCGAAGGCCTCTATCAGGTAGAAATGATCCTGCTGCGCCAGAATGCCGTGCCCGCCGTGACCAGCCCGTTCGCCCCCGAAGACTGGAGCGCTGGCGCGCCACGCCTGGACAAGGCGGCCGAACGGCCACTGGCGCTGGACGATGAAGCCACCCGCCTGCAGGCGACGGCCGACTACACCGTGCTGCTGCACAAGGCCTGGCAACAGCAGGTCGGCAGCACGCCAAGCCGCATCGCCCTGAGCGCCGGGGACGAACAGTTCGGGCACTTCCCTATCGAAGGCAACCTGAGCATCGCCGACGGCCGCTTCATCGCCGTGGATGCCAACTTCTGGGTCAACCAGCTCGACGGCAATGGCAGCGTGCTGCGCAGCGAGCAGTTCAGGCAGAGCAACAGCAACATGAAGGCCAACCAGCTGACGTTCCTCGACGGCGGCCACCTGGCCGTGCTGCTGAAGGTCGCCCCCGCCGGCATGCGCAAGCTGCCCGTGCTCGACCCGGAGATGATGGAGCAATGAGGTGAGCGCGCGCGGTGTGCAGCAATTGCTCCTGGCCCATGCAGGCTGGATGTCCGCCTTCAATGACGGAGCGCTTGGCCGCGGCCTGGACTACGCCCTCCAGGGCAAGGTCAAGATTCTTTCGGCCAGTGACCAGGCGATCGAGGCCGTTTGCTCGGGCTCCGCAGGCCAGCGCTACAGCCAGCAGATCCATCTGGCCCATAGCGGCGCGAAGCTGCATGTACTCGGGCGCTGCACCTGCCCGGTGGGGACCAACTGCAAGCACTGCGCCGCAGCGCTGTTTCACCTGCAAGACTGTATCGACGACCCCACGGGCCCCGGTTGCGGGCCGTCGCTCCCGCCCGAACTGAGCCAGTGGGTCAAGGCACTCGAAGCCCCCACGGCCAAGCCGGCGGAGCCAAAGCCCTCGCGCAAGGGGCCGGCCATCTACTACCAGGTCAGGCTCGACCGTATGCAGTGCCGCCTGGAAGCCCTCAAGGGCACGCTGCAAAGCGACGGCAAACTGAAGCTGGGCAAGATCACTTCGCTGCCGGAGATGATCTACTACACCCCACGCTATGTGACCGAAGAAGATGCTCGCCTGCTGCGCCTGATCAGTTCACAGAACACGGCCATCGTTTCACCCTCGACGCCATTGGAGGGCAAGAAAGGCGCGGAATTGCTCGAATATGCCCTGGCCACCGGTCGCCTGCTGTTCGAGGACCAGCCCGAGCCATTCGCCCAAGGCCCTGAACAGTCGGCGGAGTTCCGCTGGGTCCGCCAGGACAACGGCAGCTACCGTGGCGCCTGGTATAACGAAGGCCATGCCCTGTTCCCGGTGCTGCCGCTGGACCCGCTGTACTACGTGGATACCCAGGCCCGGCAAACAGGCCGGCTGCGGCACGAGCTGGACCCTTTCATCGCCAGCCAGCTGGCCCTTGCCCCGACGGTACCCGAGGATCTGGTCGTGCCGCTGAGCCATCGGCTCAACGCCCTCAACCGCCAGGTCCCCACGCCGACCACCGTGCGCAGCGAAGAACACGAGCACATCCAGCCACGCCCGCACCTGACCCTCGGCAGCCTGGAATTCAGCGCCTACATGCCCAAGACCGGGCGCATGCAGCGTCAGATCCAACACCGCGCCGCCCTGGCCTTCAACTACGACGGCCTGCTGGCCAGCGGCAGCGACGAAAAGCCCCTGAACCGGCTCGTGGGCGAGACCAGCCAGCGCATCCACCGCCAGCCCCAGGCCGAGCAAGCCATACGCAAGACCCTGCGCGGGCTGGGCTTCAAACCTGCCACCCGGCAGAGCAAGGCCCTGCCCGACAGCGCCGGCGAGATGTTTCAACTTGCCGACGACGAAGCCTGGCTGCAGTTCGCCCGTGAAAGCCTGCCACGCCTGCGCGAGGCCGGCTGGGAAATCGACATCCCTCGGGATTTCGCCTTCGACCTGCAGGACATCGACGATTGGTACGCCACCATCGACGAAACGCCTGGCCATGAATGGTTCGACCTGGAGCTGGGAATCGTGGTCGATGGCCAGCGCCACAGCCTGCTGCCGATCATGCTGCAACTGCTGCGCAGCAGCCCCGAATTGCTGCGCCCCAGCGAGCTGGCCCGGCGCCGCGACGACGAACACCTGCTGATCGACCTCAACCGCGGTCGCCATGACAGCCCGGCCCTGCGTGTCGCCCTGCCCTATGGCCGCATCAAGGCGGTGATGGGCACCCTGGGCGAGCTGTACCTGCACGAACAGGCCGCCGGCCCTTCCCTGCGCCTGGAACGCGCCGACGTCGCCCGCCTGAACGATATCGACCACCTGCCGTTGCTCTGGGAAGGCGGCGAACACCTGCGTGACCTGGGCCGACGCCTGCGCGATGCCCGCGATCTGCAGGTCGAGCCACCCAAAGGGCTGAACGCCGCCCTACGCCCCTACCAGCGACAGGGCCTGAACTGGCTGCAGGCACTGCGCGAAATGGGTACGGGCGGCATCCTCGGCGACGACATGGGCCTGGGCAAGACCCTACAGACCCTGGCTCACCTGTTGCTGGAAAAGGAAAACGGCCACCTGCGACACCCCGCCCTGGCGGTGATGCCCACCAGCCTCGTACCCAACTGGCTCGACGAAGCCCAGCGCTTCGCCCCCGGCCTGCGCGTGCTGGCGCTGCACGGCCCGGGCCGCAGCAAGCATTTCGACAGATTGGGTGACTACGACCTGGTGCTGACCACCTATGCCCTGGCGCCGCGAGACCTCGAGCACCTGCGCCCGGTACCTTGGAGCGTGCTGATCCTGGATGAGGCGCAGAACATCAAGAGCAGCACCAGCAAGGCCGCCCAGGCGGTGTGCGAACTGCAGGCCGGGCAGCGCCTGTGCCTGACCGGCACGCCGATGGAAAACAACTTGGGCGAGCTGTGGTCGCTGTTCCACTTCCTGATGCCCGGCTGGCTGGGCGACCTCAAGCGCTTCAATCAGGATTACCGCACGCCCATCGAACGCCATGGCGACAGCGAACGCATGGCCCACCTGGCCAGCCGCATCCGCCCCTTCCTACTGCGTCGCACCAAGGAGCAGGTGGCCACCGAGCTGCCCGCCAAGACCGAAATGGTCCACTGGGTCGAGCTCAGCGATGCCCAGCGCGACACCTACGAAACGGTACGGGTGGCGATGGACAAGAAAGTCCGCGACGAGATCGCCCGCAACGGCGCGGCGCGCAGCCAGATCGTCATCCTCGACGCCTTGCTCAAGCTGCGCCAGGTCTGCTGCGACCTGCGCCTGGTCAAGGGCGTGGAAGCCAAGGGCAACCAGGCCGACAAAGGCAAGCTGGGCAGCCTGATGGAGATGCTCGAGGAGTTGCTCAGCGAAGGGCGAAGGGTGCTGCTGTTTTCCCAGTTCACCTCGATGCTGGCCCTGATCGAGGCCGAGCTGGAAAAGCGCAAGATCCGCTACAGCCTGCTGACCGGCGACACCCGCGACCGCCGCACGCCCGTGCAGCAGTTCCAGAATGGTCACAGCGAAGTGTTCCTGATCAGCCTCAAGGCCGGCGGCACCGGCCTGAATCTGACCGCCGCCGACACGGTGATCCACTACGACCCCTGGTGGAACCCGGCCAGCGAGAACCAGGCCACCGACCGCGCCTATCGCATCGGGCAGGACAAGCCGGTATTCGTGTTCAAGCTGATCACCCGGGGAACGGTGGAAGAGAAGATCCAACAATTGCAGCAGGAAAAGGCCGCGCTGGCGGCCAGCCTGCTCGATGGCGGGCAGGCTGGGCAGTGGCGCCTGGGCGATGACGAGATCGAGGCGCTGTTCGCGCCGTTGCCGGGTAAACGCCGCTGACCCAGCGAGGACTTCGTCCTCGATCGCGGTACAAGGCCGCTCCTACAGGTACAGCACCCCTCTTGGACTGGCGCAGTCACTGTGGAGCGGGCTTGTCCCGCGATGAGCCAGCGCAGTCCCCCGGTCAATAGATCAACTGCGCCTCTCTCAAGGCACCCAATGCCTCCAGCCAGCGCGGCTGCTGGCGGTAGTCGGTACACGCAAAGCCGCGCCCGCGCATCCCCGCGATCCGCGGCGACGGCTTGACCTTCAGGCGCTGCGCCGCGCTCAATGCCAGCTCCGCCGCGGCCCGGTCGTTGCACACCAGCCCCATGTCGCAACCGGCGCTCAGCGCGGCCTCGATACGGTTGGCCGCATCCCCCACCACATGTGCACCAGCCATGGACAGGTCATCACTAAAGATAACGCCCTGGAAGCCCAGCTCGCCGCGCAGAATGTCCTGCAACCAGCGCCGCGAGAAGCCGGCTGGCTGGTTGTCCACCTGCGGATAGATCACATGGGCCGGCATCACAGCTGCCAATTGGCCACTCAGGCGTGTGAACGGCACCAGGTCGGCCTGGCGCAGTTGCTCCAGGCTGCGCTCATCCGTGGGAATGGCCACATGAGAGTCCGCTTCAGCCCAGCCATGGCCAGGGAAATGCTTGCCACAGGCGCCCATACCGGCCGCATTCATGCCACGGATGAAGGCGCCGGCCAACAGCGTGGCCCGCGCCGGGTCGCCTTCGAATGCACGGCTACCGACCACCGCGCTGCGCTGGTGATCGAGGTCCAGTACCGGCGCGAAGCTCAGGTCCAGGCCAACCGCCAGCACTTCGGTCGCCATCAGCCACCCACACTGCTCGGCCAGGTACTCGGCGTTGGCATTGTCGGCGATCGCACGCATGGCCGGCAGGCGCACGAAGCCCTGACGCAAGCGCTGGACCCGGCCACCCTCCTGATCGACCGCCAGGATCAGGTCGGGCCGGATGGCGCGGATGGAGGCGCACAGCTCGCGCACCTGGCGGGGGCTGTCGATGTTGCGAGCGAAAATGATCAGGCCAGCCACCTCGGGCTGGCGCAATAGATGGCGGTCTTCAGCGGTCAGCCATTTACCGGCGATATCCACCATCAGGGAACCTTGCAGGCTCGCGGTCATAATTGAATCCTTCAGTGAAGAGGCAGGAAATCCCATTGCGGGCAGGCGGCTTCGTCGATCCGCACCCGACAATGTTCCTGCACACGGTCGAACAGCGGCACCAGGTCGCTGTTCCTCATGCGTATGCAGCCATGGGACAGCGGTATACCCATAGGTTCAGTGTCCGGAGTGCCATGCACGTAGATGTAGCGGCGAAAAGTGTCGACCTGGCCGAGACGATTGAACCCCGGTTCGCAGCCGCTGAGCCAGAGGATGCGGCCAAGGATCCAGTCTCGCCCGGGAAAACGGGCGTGCAGCGCTTGCGACCAGACCTCGCCGGTCCAGCGTCGGCTGCTCAGCACGGCGCCTTGCGGCAAGCCGGCACCGATCTTCGCGCGCACTTGGTGCAGGCCACGGGGCGTACACCCCGAGCCAGCGCGTTCGCCCGCGCCATTGCGCGCCGTCGACACTGCCAGGCGCACACGCAGCTCGCCCTGGGCGAACCCATAGAGGCGCTGGTCGGCGAGGGAAATGTGCAGGAAATCGAGGTCAGGCATGGGCGCTAGCTTAGCGCAAGCGCCCTTCCACGCCCAGCGCTCAGGCCTTGGCCGAGGCCGGCGCGGAACCGGTCTTGCTGCGCGGGCGCAATTGCGCTGCAGCCATCGCTTCGTCGGTGACACCGCTGTCGGCGCGCATGCCGGCGGCCAGGAACGGCACCATCAGGCGCATCACCTGTTCGATCGAGGTATCGACGCCGAAGTCGGTCTCGGCAATGGCACGCAAGGCCTTGATGCCCGACATGCTGAATGCCGCGGCGCCAAGCATGAAGTGCACCCGCCAGAACAGCTCCAGCGGCGGAATACGCGGAGCGGCTTCGTTGACCAGCAGCATGTAGCGACGGAACACCTTGCCGTACATGTCTTCCAGGTAGCGGCGCAGGTGGCCCTGGCTCTGGCTGAAGGCCAGGCCCAGCAGGCGCATGAAGATAGACAGGTCGTTGTTGCTGCGCGGCTGCACGGCCAGCGCCTGCTCCACCAGCATTTCCAGGAGTTCTTCAAGGCTCGGCCGAGGCTCGGGGCGAGCCTGGCGCCGGTCCAGCTCACGCTCCAGGCTTGCACAGAACGGACCGAGGAAGCGCGAGAAGACCGCCTGGATCAGGGCTTTCTTGGAGCCGAAATGGTAGTTCACCGCCGCCAGGTTGACCCCAGCCTTGCTGGTGATCAGCCGCAACGAGGTTTCCGCGAACCCCCTTTCCGCGAACAGCTGCTCGGCAGCGTCGAGAATGCGTTCAACGGTTTCGGATTGGGCCATGACTTTTCCGCCTGACAAACAGTTGTTTGAAACATACGTTTCAAGCAGGCCTGTTGTCAAGGTTCGGTGACTGGTGGGTCGCCATTTAAAAGCGCCGAGCCGCAAGCTGCAAGCGACACGTCACGTCCACGGTTGCAAAGTATGGAACGCGATTTCGAAGGTGCGCTCACTGCCCTTGCGGCTTTTTCTTGAAGCTTATGGCTTGCAGCTGGCCATCTACTGTATATAATTCCAGTCACTGTATAAAAAGACAGAGCGCCCGCCATGTTGAAACTGACGCCACGCCAAGCCGAAATCCTGGCCTTCATCAAACGCTGCCTGGAAGACAACGGCTTCCCGCCGACCCGCGCGGAAATCGCTCAGGAACTGGGGTTCAAGTCCCCCAACGCTGCCGAGGAACACCTCAAGGCACTGGCCCGCAAGGGCGCGATCGAAATGACCCCGGGCGCCTCCCGCGGCATCCGCATTCCCGGCCTGGAAACCAAGGCGGAAGAAAGCGGCCTGCCGATCATCGGCCGCGTCGCCGCCGGCGCCCCCATCCTCGCCGAGCAGCACATCGAGGAATCCTGCAACATCAACCCGGCCTTCTTCCACCCTCGCGCCGACTACTTGTTGCGCGTGCACGGCATGAGCATGAAGGACATCGGCATCTTCGACGGCGACCTGCTGGCGGTACATACCTGCCGCGAAGCCCGTAACGGCCAAGTCGTCGTTGCCCGCATCGGCGACGAAGTGACCGTCAAGCGCTTCAAGCGCGAAGGCAGCAAGGTCTGGCTGGTCGCCGAAAACCCCGAATTCGCCCCCATCGAAGTCGACCTGAAAGAACAGGAACTGGTGATCGAGGGCTTGAGTGTCGGCGTCATTCGCCGCTGATCCAGGAGGCGTCATGCAGCAGTTCATCCATGCACCCCAGCAAGCACAGCTCCCTCTGTTCGAGGCCTTCCTGGCCCAACCGGTGCTGCCTGGCCTGAAAGCCCGCAACAGCGTCACGGAGCAGCCACGCAAGCCCCAGCAGCCCGAGCTGTTCAGCGAACTGTCCCTGCGTGGCGCGCCTGGCCACTGCCAAAGCCTGCTGGCGCCGGTTCTGCGAGAGCTGAGCGAAGAAGACGAAACCCGCTGGCTGACCCTCCTTGCCCCGCCCGCCAGCCTGACCCAGGCCTGGCTACGCGATGCCGGCCTCAACCGTGAACGCATCCTGTTGCTGCAACCGGGCGCGAACCAAAGCGCCCTGCAATTGGCCTGCGAAGCCTTGCGCCTGGGCCACAGCCATACCGTGGTCAGCTGGCTTGGCAACCTCAATGCCACGGCTCGTCAGCAACTGACCCGCGCGGCCACTAGCGGAAACGCACAAAGCCTGAACATCCGCCTCGGCTGATGTTCAGGCTTTGCCTGTATTTCAATTTCTGAATCGCGAAGCGCAAGGGCTCAGTGCAACACGCGTGGCCCTTCTTCATGCTCGAGATCGCCTTCAACCAGGCGACCTGCCATTTGCACGCCGACACTCAGCATGGCCTTGGCGACTTCCACATGCTGGCCTTGCAGGAACGCCTTGGCGTCCTCGGAGAAATCCAGGGTCACCAAAGAACCCTCGTCCTCGGCGCGGCGCAGCTCAATCCGGCCATCAGGCAACTCGACAATTTCTAGAAAGGACGTTGACATACTAAGGCCTGCTTTTCACGAAAGGCCAGTATTGTACCAGCCACTGGCGCTATCAGCACTCACTCAACGCGTCACGGAAACGTCGCACCAAGTCCTTCAGATTACGCCGCCAGCTTTCTAGCTCGTCCCGGGACAGCGCCAATTGTTCGGGCTCATCCAGGTTCACAGCCACGATCAAAGGTTGGGTGACATCGGTTTTCGGTGCTTTTTTGGCGACCGGCGGTCGGAACAAATCGGCATAAGCACGAAGCATTTGCGCGAGCCAGGTTTCCGGCTGACGCGCCAGCTCCAGCATTTCCGCCACCTCCGGGATGGCGATGCCGTTGAGCGCGTCCTCATTGAGCAGCAGCTCCACCTGTGCTGCCGCAGCCTGCGGCAAACGGTAAAAGCCGGCGATCTCATGGCATAGGCCTAGCAGCGCGCCATACAAGTGAAACAGCGCCGACTCACGCTCTGCCTGGATCAGGCCCTGGGCATTCATTGCCTGGCTGTCGGCAGCCTTGGCCATGGACTCCAGGGCTAGCCCGGCAAAGAACAGTTTCTGGTTGGTGCGGGTGTAGAGTTCCTGGGCCATTTCGATGGCCTCCCTGAGGCTGCAAGGCGATGCCTCAGTTTCAGGGATTGCCCCGCCCTGCCGCAAGCCGAATGTCATAAAAGACAAGGGCCGCGAAGCGGCCCCCTTTTCAGCGCTTACCGATCAGCGCTTGTCTTCGACCTTCCACGCCTTGCCGTCGTAGAACGCCTTCCAGCCAGTCGGCTTGCCATCAACCTCCGACTGCACGTACTGCTCCTTGGTCTTACGGCTATAGCGGATCACCGCCGGGCGGCCATCCGGGTCCTTCTGCGGCGCATCGCAGAGGAAGTGGTATTTCGGATCGATCTCATGCTTGTGCGGGACGATTTCCAGCACCAAGGGCGCACGGGTCTCGCGGTTCTTCGGGAACTGGCTGGCGGCCAGGAACAACCCCGAGGCGCCATCGCGCAGCACGTAGGTGTCGTCGACCTTCTCGCACTTGAGTTCCGGCATGTCCACCTTGTCCATCTTTGGCGGCGCCGCCTCGCCGCTCTTGAGCAGCTTGCGGGTGTTCTTGCACGCAGGGTTGGTGCAACCGAAGAACTTGCCGAAGCGGCCGGTCTTGAGCTGCATCTCGCTGCCGCACTTGTCACATTCCAGGCTTGGCCCTTCGTAACCCTTGATGCGGTAGCTGCCCTCTTCGATCTCGTACCCCGGGCAGTCCGGGTTGTTGCCGCAGATGTGCAACTTGTGTTTTTCGTCCAGCAGGTAGGCGTCCATCGCCGTGGCGCAGATCGGGCAACGGTGTTTGCCACGCAACACCAGGGACTCGGACTCACCTTCGTCGTCGGCTGCGATCTCGTCGCCCGGCACCAGGTTCACGGTGGCCTTGCAACGCTCCTTCGGCGGCAGGCTGTAGCCCGAGCAACCGAGGAAGACGCCCGTGGATGCGGTGCGGATCATCATCGGCCGGCCGCATTCCTTGCACGGAATGTTGGTCAGCGTCGGCTGGTTGGCACGCATGCCGTTCTCGGCCGACTCGGCGGTCAGCAGCTTCTTGCTGAAGTCGCCATAGAACTCGTCGAGAACGTTCTTCCAATCGCGCTCGCCCTGGGCCACGTCGTCGAGGTTCTCCTCCATGCCGGCGGTGAAGCCATAGTCCATGAGGTTGGAGAAGCTCTCGGAGAGGCGCTCGGTGACGATGTCGCCCATCTTCTCGGAATAGAAGCGGCGGTTGTGCAAGGTCACGTAGCCGCGGTCCTGGATGGTGGAGATGATCGCCGCATAGGTCGACGGGCGGCCGATGCCACGCTTTTCCATTTCCTTGACCAGGCTGGCTTCGGTGTAGCGTGCCGGCGGCTTGGTGAAATGCTGGCTCGGGTCGAGCTGGATGAGCTTGAGGACCTCGCCCTGGGCCATTTCCGGCAGCACGTCATCTTCGCCCGGCTTGCTCTGCTGGGGCAGCACACGGGTGTAACCGTCGAACTTGAGGATACGGCCCTTGGCACGCAGCTCGAAGTCGCCGGCATTGACCGTGACGCTGGTGGACAGGTACTGCGCAGGCGGCATCTGGCAGGCCAGGAACTGGCGCCAGATCAGCTCGTACAGGCGCTCGGCGTCACGCTCCATGCCGCTGAGCTTGCTCGGGTGGGTATTCACGTCCGAAGGACGAATCGCCTCGTGCGCCTCCTGGGCGCCTTCCTTGCTGCCGTACACCACCGGCTTTTCAGGCAGGTACTGCTTGCCGAACTCGCGCTCGATGTAGCTGCGCGCCATGTCCAGGGCATCGACCGACAGGTTGGTCGAATCGGTACGCATGTAGGTGATGTAGCCGGCTTCGTAGAGACGCTGCGCCATCATCATGGTTTTCTTCACGCCGAAGCCCAGGCGGTTGCTCGCAGCCTGCTGCAGGGTCGAGGTGATGAACGGCGCCGACGGCTTGCTGCTGGTCGGGCGGTCTTCGCGCTTGGCTACGCTGTAGCTGGAGGCCTTGAGTTTCTCCAGGGCCGCCATGGCCTGGGCTTCGTTCAGCGGCTTGAAGGCTTCGCCTTTTTCACGCGCCACTTCGAAGCGCACCTTGGCGCTCTTGGCGGTACCCAGGTCGGCATGGACTTCCCAATACTCTTCCGGGACGAACGCACGGATCTCACGCTCGCGCTCCACCACCAGCTTGACCGCCACGGACTGTACGCGGCCGGCCGACAGGCCTCGGGCGATCTTGGCCCACAGCAGCGGCGAGACCATGTAGCCGACCACGCGATCGAGGAAGCGGCGTGCCTGCTGGGCATTGACCCGGTCGATGTCCAGCTCACCCGGTTGGGAGAAGGCCTCCTGGATGGCTTTCTTGGTGATTTCGTTGAACACCACGCGCTTGTAGCGGGTGTCGTCGCCGCCAATGGCCTCGCGCAGGTGCCAGGCGATGGCCTCCCCTTCGCGGTCCAAGTCGGTTGCGAGATAGATGGTGTCGGCATCTTTGGCCAGGCGACGCAATTCGTCGATGACCTTTTCCTTGCCGGGCAGGATCTCGTACTTGGCCTTCCAGCCGGCTTCTGGATCGACGCCCATGCGGGCCACCAGCTGGCGGCGGGCCTTCTCTTTCGGCGACAGGGCCGGCGCCTCACCCGCGGCCTTGCCGCGCTTGGCCGCCGGTTCCTTGCTGGCGCTGGCCGAACCGCTGGTGGGGAGGTCTCGGATATGGCCGATACTCGACTTCACCACGTACTGGCTGCCCAGGTACTTGTTGATGGTCTTGGCCTTGGCCGGGGATTCCACAATGACCAGCGATTTGCCCATGGATCGGAATATTCCTGAATCTGAAGATGAAAAACGCGTCAGGTGCCGGACGCGGCACCGCTATATATAGTGGCAACAGAGTGAGGTCAAGCGCTCAGGTTCAGTCGCTTGCCGTATCGGGGCGCTTGAACATCCCCTCCTCGGCCTCGACCAAAGCAAAGCGCGGCACTTGCTCGCCGTCAACCTCTACAGTGTCATGGAACAGGGCCAGCGGCCGGGCACCCAAGCCGTAGTCACCGTAAAGCAACTGGTAGATCACCAGCGACTCATCGGTTTCCGTGTGATGTGCAACGCCCAGCACACGGTACTCCGGACCTTTGTAATGCCGGTATATGCCTGGTTGTATCTGCATGTTGCACACCCTCTTGAACAAATCCGAACAAACAAAAACCGGGGCACAAGGCCCCGGTCGCTGTCGACGACGCGATCAGACGCGTTCGAAGACAGTCGTGATGCCCTGGCCCAGGCCGACGCACATGGTGGCGACACCCAGGGTACCGCCATTTTGCTTCATGACGTTGAGCAGGGTGCCGGAAATCCGCGCGCCCGAGCAACCGAACGGGTGGCCCAAGGCGATGGCGCCGCCGTGCAGGTTAACCTTCTCATCCATCTTGTCGAGCACTTTCAAGTCTTTGAGCACTGGCAGGGCCTGCGCGGCGAAGGCTTCGTTGAGCTCGATGTAGTCGATGTCGGCCATGGTCAGACCGGCACGCTTGAGGGCTTTCTGGGTCGACGGAACCGGGCCATAGCCCATGATCGCCGGGTCTACGCCTGCCACGGCCATGGAACGGATCACCGCCAAGGGCTGGATGCCCAGGTCCATGGCCCGCTGGCCGGACATGACGATCATGCACGAGGCGCCATCGGTGATCTGCGACGAAGTACCCGCAGTGACGGTACCGCCCTTGGGGTTGAACGCCGGTTTGAGCGACGCCAGGCCCTCGAGGGTGGTTTCCGGGCGGATGGTTTCGTCATAGTCGAAGACCTTGAGGAAACCGTTCTCGTCATACCCCTGCATCGGGATGATCTCGTCCTTGAACTTGCCTTCGACCGTCGCCTTGTGAGCGAGCTGGTGCGAACGCAGGCCGAACAGGTCCTGCTGCTCACGGGTGATGCCGTGCATCTTGCCGAGCATCTCGGCAGTCAGGCCCATCATGCCCGAGGCCTTGGCCGCGTGCAGGGACAGGTGCGGGTTCGGGTCGACGCCATGCATCATGCTGACGTGGCCCATGTGCTCGACGCCGCCGACCACGAATACATCGCCGTTGCCGGTCATGATCGCCTGGGCGGCGGTATGCAGCGCGCTCATGGACGAACCGCACAGACGGCTGACGGTCTGGGCTGCCGAAGTATGCGGGATCGGGGTCATCAGCGACGCCATGCGGGCGATGTTCCAGCCCTGCTCGAGGGTCTGGTTGACGCAGCCCCAGATCACGTCCTCGACTTCCTTGGGGTCGACCTTGTCGTTACGCTCCAGCAACTTGCTGATCAGGTGCGCGGACATGTCCTCGGCACGGGTGTTGCGGTGCATGCCCCCCTTGGAGCGGCCCATCGGCGTGCGACCGAAGTCGACAATCACCACGTCTCTTGGATTCAGGCTCATATCAATACTCTCGCTCTAACTCGTTGGGCGCTCAGTTGAAGAAGCGCTGGCCGTTCTTGGCCATTTCGCGCAGCTTCGCGGTCGGGTGGTACAGCGGCCCCAGATCGGCGTACCGGTCTGCCAGGGCGACGAACTCGGCGACCCCGATCGAATCGATGTAGCGCAGCGCGCCACCGCGGAAGGGAGGGAAGCCGATGCCGTACACCAGGCCCATGTCGGCCTCGGCGGCGGTCTCGACGATGCCGTCCTCCAGGCAGCGAACGGTCTCCAGGCACAGCGGGATCATCATCCAGTTGACGATATCCTCGTCGGTCACTTCACGCTGTTCGAAGACGATCGGCTTGAGCACTTCCAGCACCGATGGGTCGGCGACCTTCTTCGGCTTGCCGCGCTTGTCGGTCTCGTAGGCGTAGAAGCCCTTGCCGTTCTTCTGGCCCAGGCGGTTGGCCTCGTACAGGGCATCGACGGCGGAGCGGCGATCATCCTTCATACGGTCCGGGAAGCCGTCGGCCATGACGTCACGGCCATGGTGGCCGGTGTCGATGCCGACCACGTCCATCAGGTAAGCCGGGCCCATGGGCCAGCCGAACTTCTCCATCACCTTGTCGATGCGCACGAAGTCCACGCCTGCGCTGACCAGCTTGGCGAAACCGCCGAAGTACGGGAACAGCACGCGGTTGACCAAGAAGCCCGGGCAGTCGTTGACCACGATCGGGTTCTTGCCCATCTTCTTGGCGTAGGCCACGGTGGTGGCGACGGCCACGTCACTGGACTTCTCGCCACGAATGACCTCCACCAGCGGCATCATGTGCACTGGGTTGAAGAAGTGCATGCCGACGAAGTTTTCCGGGCGCTTGAGCGCCTTGGCCAACAGGTTGATCGAGATGGTCGAGGTGTTGGAGGCAAGGATCGCATCCTCCTTGACCTGCCCTTCCACTTCCGCCAGCACGGCCTGCTTGACCTTCGGGTTCTCGACCACGGCCTCGACGACGATGTCGACGTTGCCGAAATCACCGTAGGACAAGGTCGGGCGAATGGCATTGAGCGCCTCGGCCATCTTGGCCGGGGTCAGGCGGCCCTTCTCGACACGCTTGCCGAGCAGCTTGGAGGCTTCGTTCAGGCCCAGCTGGACGGCTTCTTCGCGGATGTCCTTCATAAGAATCGGCGTGCCCTTGACCGCCGACTGATAGGCGATGCCGCCGCCCATGATGCCGGCGCCGAGCACGGCGGCCTGCTTCACGTCGTGGGCGATCTGGTCATAGGCCTTGGCCTTGCGCTTGAGTTCCTGGTCATTGAGGAACAGGCCGATCAGGCTTTCGGCGACCGAGGTCTTGGCCAGCTTGGCAAAGCCTGCGGCTTCGACTTCCAGGGCTTTGTCCCGGCCGAAGTTGGCCGCCTTCTGGATGGTCTTGATGGCTTCGACCGGCGCCGGGTAGTTCGGGCCGGCCTGGCCTGCTACGAAGCCCTTAGCGGTCTCGAAGGCCATCATCTGCTCGATGGCGTTGAGCTTGAGCTTTTCCAGCTTGGGCTGGCGCTTGGCCTTGTGGTCCAGCTCACCGCTGATGGCACGCTTGACCAGGTCCAGGGCCGCAGCCTGCAGCAGCTCGGGGGCTACCACCGCGTCGACGGCACCGACCTTGAGCGCGTCCTCGGCACGGTTTTCCTTGCCGGCGGCGATCCACTCGATGGCGTTGTCCGAGCCGATCAGGCGCGGCAGGCGCACGGTACCGCCGAAGCCTGGGTAGATACCCAGCTTGACTTCCGGCAGGCCGATCTTGGCCGTGCTGGCCATCACGCGATAGTCGGCCGCCAGACACATCTCCAGGCCGCCACCCAGGGCGATGCCGTTGATGGCGACGACGGTCGGGACCTCGAGGTCCTCGAAGTCGTTGAAGATGCGGTTGGCTTCCAGGTTGCCGGCGACCAGCTCGGCCTCGGGCAGCTTGAAGTTGTCGACGAATTCGGTGATGTCGGCGCCGACGATGAACACGTCCTTGCCGCTGCTGACGATCACGCCCTTGATGGCGGCATCGGCCTTGATGGCGTCCACGGCCTGGCGCAGTTCGTCCAGGGTCAGGCGGTTGAACTTGTTGACGGACTCACCCTTGAGGTCGAACTTCAGTTCGACGATGCCGCTTTCAAGAGCCTTAACCGTGATGGCTTTACCTTCGTAAATCATCAACTGATCTCCACGATATGGAAGCTGAACTGTACACGCCGAACGCTGGTGCAAAGGCCGGCTCGGCCCCTTACCCAGGCACACCCGTCAGCGTGCGAGTCGGGATTCTGTTAGAGCCGTTCGACATACAAACGCTCAATTCATACGCCCGTTTGATTTGGGTACGCACACATTCTCCGAAAAGATCGGCGTTGTCAAATGCTCGCAAGCACGGTGAAAACGCGACTTTCCGGTCATTTTGCACCCATTGGGTACGAAACATGATGACAGTGATTAGCGGGTATTCATGGCACAGCGCATGCCTTGGATTTGGCGGCGCCTGTGAGGTCGCCATGTCCGCCCAAATATCCCAAGCGCTATCAAGCGAGGGTTTCGAGTACCTGCGCAATATCCTGCAAAACAGATTTGTCACCCCGCTCGCTCCAGTACAGGGCAAGCATGCGGCTATCGGCCTCGATCTTGTAGACGCTCGCAGGCAGGCGCGTGAAGGCCTCGCACAGGCGCGCGTCCTCGCAAGGCTCGCGCCACTGGTTCCACCATACACCTGGGGTAATTTGCCAATACACCCAGGTATCGTCATGGCCTTTACGCCGCGCGCGGTGGTACTGCGGGCAAGGGCTTGGCGGCTCCTTTTCCAGCCAATGCGGCCAGGTCTGGGGCGCCAGTTGCATGGCAAGGCCCATGCGCCGCCCTTCCATGCGCAGGTTCATCTGTTCGCTCTGCTTACGCGATGGGCGCAACCAGGCCAGGGGGCTGAGAATCAGCGCAAGGATTGACACCACCAGCCATACCGTCATATCTGTAGTTCCCATAAAGCGTTGCAAATGAGCTGGTTAGCCAGGTTTCACGGCATTCGGCCCGAAAGCGACCATACTTCTACTATCGCGACTGCAGGAGTACCACCCATGTCCTATGAACATCTTCTGGTCGCCGTCGACCTGACCGAAGAATGCGACCCGGTGATCAAGCGCGCCATGAAACTCGCCGAGCCCACGGGCGCCAAGGTCTCCCTCGTGCATATCGTCGAGCCCATGGCCATGGCCTTCGGCGGAGACGTGCCGATGGACCTGTCGCAACTGCAGCAGCAACAGTTCGACCAGGCCAAGGAGCGTATGGATCGCTTGTTCAACAAGTATCCGACCATCAACCGTGGCGACTCGCACCTGACCTACGGCCAGCCGCGCCAGGAAATCCACCAGCTGGCCAAGGAGCAGAATTGCGACCTGATCGTGGTGGGCAGCCACGGCCGCCATGGCCTGGCCCTGCTGCTTGGCTCTACCGCCAACGACGTGCTGCACGGTGCGCCTTGTGACGTTCTGGCAGTGCGCCTGTTGAAGAAAGAAGGCTGACAGTGTTGGGGGCTGCTTTGCAGCCCTTTCGCGAGACAAGTCCGCTCCTACAGAGGGCTGACGATGGGGCGCATGGCGCCCCTCTAGTGTGGTGTTTCACAAATAACAACCATAAGTCGCGGCGCTTTTTGGTCGTATTTGCAAAACACCACACTAGCCTTCCAATTCCGCCCAGCGCTCGACCAGGGCGTCCAGCTCACCCTGCATCTGCTCCAGCCTGGCCAGTACCGCCGAGGTCTCGCCGATCGGGCGCTGGTAGAAGCCTGGCGCATTGACCTCTTCCTGAACCGCGGCCATGCGTTGCTCCAGCGCGTCGATCTGCCCCGGCAGGGCTTCCAGCTCACGTTGCAGCTTGTAGCTGAGCTTCTTCTTCCCAGGCTCCACCACAGCGGCAGGCGCAACGGGCGCTGGCGCTGCCTGCTCGACAGGCTTCTCCACCACCGCACTGCCTAGCTCTGCCTTGCCGCCCTTGCTTTCGGTCACGCCCAGCAGCTTCGGTGAGCCGCCCTGGCGGATCCAGTCCTCGTAGCCCCCGACATATTCGCGCACCCGCCCCTGGCCTTCGAATACCAGGGTGCTGGTGACCACGTTATCGAGAAAAGCCCGGTCGTGGCTGACCATCAACACGGTGCCCTTGAAGTTCGACAGCACCTCTTCGAGCAGCTCGAGGGTTTCGACGTCCAGGTCGTTGGTCGGTTCGTCCAGCACCAGCAGGTTGGCCGGCTTGCTGAACAGCTTGGCCAGCAACAGGCGCGCCCGCTCGCCGCCCGACAAGGCCTTGACCGGCGTACGCGCACGCTGCGGGCTGAACAGGAAATCGCCCAGGTAGCTGAGCACGTGGCGATTCTGGCCGTCGATCTCGATGAAGTCGCGCCCTTCGGCGAGGTTGTCGATGACCGTCTTTTCCAGGTCCAGTTGGTGGCGCATCTGGTCGAAATAGGCGACTTCCAGCTTGGTGCCACGCTCGACCTTGCCACTGGTGGGCTCCAGGTCGCCGAGCATCAGCTTGAGCAAGGTGGTCTTGCCGGTGCCGTTGGCGCCCAGCAGGCCGATGCGGTCCTCGCGCTGCAGGACCATGGAAAAATCCTTGACCAGCATGGGGCCATCGGTATGGGCGAAACTGACATTCTCCAGCATCATGACCTGCTTGCCGGACTTGTCCGCCACCTCGATCTGGATGTTCGCCTTGCCCTGGCGCTCACGCCGTTCGCCGCGCTCCACACGCAGGGCCTTGAGGGCACGCACACGGCCCTCGTTGCGGGTACGCCGGGCCTTGATGCCCTGGCGAATCCACACTTCCTCCTGGGCCAGACGCTTGTCGAACAGCGCGTTGGCGGTTTCCTCGGCGGCCAGCATGGCCTCCTTGTGCACTAGGAAGCTGGCGTAGTCACCGTTCCAGTCGATCAGGCCGCCACGGTCCAGCTCGAGGATGCGGGTGGCCAGGTTCTGCAAGAAGGAGCGGTCGTGGGTGATGAACAGTACCGCGCCGTTGAAACCGTTCAGGGCTTCCTCGAGCCAGGCGATGGCGCCGATGTCCAGGTGGTTGGTTGGCTCGTCGAGCAGCAGCAGGTCGGGCTCGGACACCAATGCCTGGGCCAGCAGCACGCGGCGGCGCCAGCCACCGGAGAGCTCGGCCAGGGTTTTGTCGGCCGGCAGTTGCAGGCGGCTCAGGGTGCTTTCCACCACTTGCTGCAGGCGCCAGCCGTCCCGAGCCTCGAGCTCGTGCTGGACATGCATGAGCTTCTCCAAGTCAGCGTCGCCCTGGATGTTCTGGCTCAGGTGGTGATATTCGGCCAGCAGCGCCCCGACGCCGTCCAGGCCCTCGGCCACGACGTCGAACACGCTACGCTCGTCGGCCACCGGCAACTCCTGCGGCAGCTCGCCGATCTTCAGGCCCGGGGCGCGCCAGATCTCGCCGTCATCGGGCCGCTGCTCGCCCTTGACCAGGCGCAGCATGCTCGATTTGCCGGTGCCGTTGCGGCCGATGATGCACACCCGCTCGCCACGAGCGATCTGCCAGGACACCTTGTCCAGCAGCGGCATGGCACCGAACGCGAGGGACACATCGCTGAATTTGAGCAGGGTCATAATCGTCTCCAAAAACCGGGCGCGCATTCTACCTGACTTGCCCCTTCCCGGCATCAGCCGGGCCGTATTCCAGAGGCTGCGCGACACGCGGTCGAAGATAATGATTGGATACAAGCACAGTGCTTTCATCCGCCGCCGGCAAACGGCTAAGCTAAGGCAATAGATCCCAACAGTGCTGGCTCCGCCGTCACTTTCCCATGGTTCAACTGCCCGGACGTCTCATGCGCAGCCGCCTGTTCCAACTCGTTTCCTGCCTGCTGCTCACCGCCACCGCCGCGAGCGCGGCACAGGCCATCGATATCACCCAGCAACGTCAGTACTACGATGAAGCCAAACGCGCCCTGGCCAAGGGCGATAAAGGCCCCTACCTGCGCTACGCCCAGGCACTGCGCGACTACCCGTTGACGCCGTACCTGGCCTACGACGAGCTGACCGCTCGCCTCAAGAGCGCCAGCAACCAGGAAATCGAAGGCTTCCTCGCCAAGCACGGCGACCTGCCCCAGGCCAACTGGATGAAACTGCGCTGGCTGCGCTGGCTCGCCGAACGCGGTGAGTGGGACACCTTCGTCAAGTACTATGACCCCAAACTCAACTTCACCGAGCTGGACTGCCTGAACGGCCAGTACCAGATCACCCATGGCCAGCGTGCCGAGGGCTTCGCCAGCGCCGAAAAACTGTGGAACGTGGGCAAGTCGCAGCCGGCAGCATGCGACACCTTGTTCGGCCTCTGGGCCGCCGAGGGCCAGTTGACCGAAGCCAAGCGCTGGCACCGCGCCAAGCTGGCGGCACAGGCGCGCAACTACGGCCTGGCCAACAGCCTGGTGAAAAGCCTGACCACCCTCGCTCCCCAAGGCCGGCTGCTGATCGACGTGGCGCAGAAGCCACAGTTGCTCAACCAGCCGTCGCGCTTCGCCCCGGCCAACGAGGCGATGTCCGATGTGGTCAGCCTGGGCCTTCGCCGCCTGGCCCGCCAGGACCCGGAGCGGGCCATGGCGCTGCTCGACGACTATGCCCAGCGCATGCACTTCTCCCGTGACGAAAAGGTCGCCATCGCCCGCGAGATCGGCCTGACCCTGGCACGCCGCTATGATCCGCGTGCCCTTGACCTGATGACCCGCTACGACCCCGAACTGCGCGACAACACGGTCAGCGAATGGCGCCTGCGCCTGCTTTTGCGCCTAGGCCGCTGGGAAGAAGCCTACAAACTGACCCAACGCCTGCCCCAGGACCTGGCCAGCAGCAACCGCTGGCGCTACTGGCAGGCACGCAGCCTGGAGCTGGCCCAGCCGAACAACCCGCAGATCCCGCTGTTGTACAAGACCGTCGCCCGTGAACGCGACTTCTACGGCTTCCTGGCGGCCGACCGGGCGCAAACGCCCTACCAGCTGAACAACAAACCGTTGGTGCTGAGCCAGCAGGTGATCAACAAGGTTCGCAATACCCCGGGTATTCGCCGCGCGCTGGAATTCCATGCCCGCGGCCAGATCGTCGAAGGCCGCCGCGAGTGGTACCACGTCAGCCGTCATTTCAACCGCGACGAGATGGTCGCCCAGGCGCGCCTGGCCTATGACCTGCGCTGGTACTTCCCGGCGATTCGCACCATCAGCCAGGCGCAATACTGGGACGACTTGGACATCCGCTTCCCCATGGCCCACCGCGACACGCTGGTACGCGAGGCCAAAGTACGTGGGCTGCATTCAAGCTGGGTATTCGCCATTACCCGCCAGGAAAGCGCCTTCATGGAAGACGCCCGTTCCAGCGTCGGGGCCAGCGGCCTGATGCAACTGATGCCGGCGACCGCCAAGGAGACAGCGCGCAAGTTCAACATACCGTTGGCCTCACCGTCGCAAGTGCTCAACCCGGACAAGAACATCCAATTGGGGGCGGCCTACCTGAGCCAGGTGCACGGGCAGTTCAACGGCAACCGGGTGCTGGCCTCCGCGGCGTACAACGCAGGTCCCGGGCGGGTGCGCCAATGGCTCAAGGGCGCCAAGCACCTGAGCTTCGATGTCTGGGTGGAGTCGATACCCTTCGATGAGACACGGCAATATGTGCAGAACGTGTTGTCTTATTCGGTCATCTACGGGCAGAAGCTGAACTCGCCGCAGCCGTTGGTGGATTGGCACGAGCGGTATTTTGACGATATGTGATGGGGTGGGCTACTCGACAGACGCTACTTGGATCGTCGTTGGGGCTATCGCCGGCAAGCCGGCTCCCACGGAGTGGGCCGTGGGCCTTGCCGGCGATAGGCTGCACAGCAGCCTCATCCCTGAGCCCCGTTCGCGATGGACACCACCGTGCCAGGCGAACGCAGGGGCCCGCAGCCCAAACCTACTCGAGCACCTCAACTGCCATCCCCACCCGCAGCTCCCCGCTGCCATCCACCGCCAGGTTCTGCCCGAACAACACATCCCCCTCGCGCTCGCGGAACGTCTTCAACGTCGTCAAAGGCTCCCGATCCGCACTGCGCTCCCCGGTCGCCGGGTCCAGGGTCGTCAGGATGCAGCGTACGCTGGGCTTGAGCACCCGGAAAACCAGGTCGCCGATACGAATCCGCTTCCACCCGTCCTCGGCAAACGGCTCAGTCCCCGACACCACCAGGTTCGGCCGGAACCGCAACATCTCCATGGGCCGCCCGATCCGTCGATTCAGCTCATCGAGCGACCCCTGCCCGATCAACAGCAAAGGAAACCCGTCCGGGAACGCCGCACGGTCACTGTTGAACCCGTAGCCACTGGGCAAGTAACGGGCCCGCTGTTCAGGGCAATACACCAGGCGCACCGGCTTGCCGAGCAGCTCGCTCAACCAGGCCGCGGCAACATCACCGGCATCGGGCACGCGCAAGGTGTCGCGCCAGATGGTCACGCCCCGCAGCGCCTCGTCGGCAGGTGGTACAGGCACCGTAATCGACGCCATACCCGATGCTTCGAGCAGCAATTGGCCATCTACGCCATAACGGGCCTTGAGCTGCCCAAGGCGTGGCCAGGCCCGCTGGGTGAGGAAGCGCCCGTTGCCCTCCTCCACCACCATCCAGCGCCGGTCGCCCTGCAGGCCCAGCAAGTCTACCGCCGAAGCCTCAAGGCTCTGGGCCTGCCCCGATTTCACCGGGTACCGATACAACGCACTCAAAAACATCCCTGCCCGCCTCGTGCCAGTCGAAAGCGCAAGCTTATACCCGGCAGCGGCCTGCAATCACTAGGCGGGGGCCACATCCAGCATCAGCCGTTGGTGGACCACGTCCACCAGGCGGTCAGGCTGGAACTTGGACAGGAAATTGTCGCAGCCGACCTTCTTGACCATCGATTCGTTGAAACTGCCCGACAACGAGGTATGCAGCACCACATGCAGCCCACGCAGGCGGGCATCGCTGCGAATCTCCGTGGTCAGCCGGTAACCGTCCATTTCCGGCATTTCCGCATCGGTGAACACCATCAGCAGCTTTTCGCAGACATCCTCCCCCGCATCGGCCCAACCCTTGAGCATGCGCAAGGCCTTCAGGCCGTCACCGGCCACATGCAGCTTCATGCCCAGCTGGGACAAGGTCTCGCGTAACTGCACCAGGGCCACGCTGGAGTCGTCCACCAGCAATACCTCACGCCCTCGGGCCCGTGCCAGGACCGGGTCGTCGAGCTTGTCTCGGGACACGCGCGTGTTATAGGGCACGATCTCGGCCAGGACTTTCTCCACATCGATCACCTCGACCAGTTGCTCATCGACCCTGGTGATCGCCGTCAGGTAATGCTGGCGCCCGGCACTGGACGGCGGCGGCATGATCGCTTCCCAATTCATGTTGACGATGCGATCGACACCACCGACCAGGAACGCCTGTACCGAGCGGTTGTATTCGGTGACGATGATCGTGCTGTCCGGGCCCGGCTGCAGCGGGCGCATGCCAATCGCCTGGGACAGATCGATCACCGGCAGCGTCTGCCCGCGCAGGTTGACCACGCCGCACACGAACGCATGGCGTTGCGGCATCAATGTCAGCTTGGGCAGCTGCAATACTTCCTGGACCTTGAACACATTGATGGCGAACAACTGGCGGCCCGCCAGGCGGAACATGAGAATCTCCAGGCGGTTCTCACCCACCAATTGCGTTCGTTGGTCGACCGTGTCGAGAATGCCAGCCATTGGAAACCCCCAGGCTTGAGTCGGTGAATGATGTCATCTGCCCTGTATCGGCGGCTCGGGCAGCAGCTTGACCTATTACAGGAAAATGCATGATGCCTAATTGATATCATTTTACCATCATGCTTTACTGCCGATAGGCCTCCTACCCCCCGCCTTTGCGCCCTCGCCTCAAAAACCATCAGGGTTTCCCCTAGTGGCAATCGGGTGCGACCTGATTTTCCCCGTATCCGTTAGCCATTAATGTGACGCCTTTCTCATTGCATGAATGGAGTCAGGCTTTGCTAGCGACAGTCTCGGTGTTGCCAAGCGCGTGTCCAGCCCTGCGCGCAGGGGCGTCATGATGGACAGCGCACCACTGAACAATGGCGCCCTGCAGGATTTCCTTGTGGATGCGCAGGTGTGGCTGACAAAGTCGCTGGAATGCCTGCAACACCTCGAGCTGATCCACAACGATCCCGATGCCTGCCTCTGCCTGAATGAAACCCTCGAGACCCTCGCCCGTCGCGCCAACCTGCTGGGCCTGGTCGAACTTGCCCATTACACGGCCACCTTGCAACGGTTGCTCGAGCCTGCCTGCCAGCAACGGCACCTGGGCAGTGAAGCCTTGGGTGCACTGCATGCGTGCTTGAACCTGCTGGCGTGGCAGTTGGAGCTGGTGGACGCCTCGACCGGCCGCCTCGGCCTGGATACCGAGGAGCAACATCTGCTGCTGGGCGAACTGGCCAATGCCCTGGGCCAACCCTTCCCCGAACTGTGCGGCCCTTGCCAGGTCCGCGGCGAGGTCTGCGCCCACTCACATCCCGCCCAGGCGATATCCAGGCCCTCCAACAGCCTGAACAGCCCCCGGCATTGATGTGCTTGCCCAGGCATGTGGGTTTGCTCCAAACCCATCCCCATGCATACGATTCAGAACCCGACATAACGCCACTTGCGCCCGATAATACCGGGCTTCCAGGTCATTACCCAGCAGCGACCAAATGAACCTGAAGTGATACCATGCCCGCAATCGAATGCACGCGTAGCGGGTATTGTCCAATTGGATGGACACCTTCGATGACTGTTGAACGCAGGATGCCAAAGCCTCTGATCACCCCCATGCAAGGCCTCCAAGAGCAATAATTCAGTGGCTTTTCTACCTATGTCCCCACGCTTTAAAACTCCATCGCGTTGCCGCTACCGCGCCACCTTGCTGCGCTGGACGACCGCGTTGATATGCGTGGCCTCCCTACTTGCCAACCTGGTGCTGAGCCTGCGCGGGCAGCCGCTGCCTGCCAGCCTGTTGCTCCTGCAACTGCTCGCCTTGGCCGGCGTTCTTTGGCACTGGCGTCAATGGGGGCGCTCGATCACCCTTCAGCCAGCGGAATTGGCCGATCGCATGCTCAAGGTGCAGGAAAGCGAACGCCAACGCCTGAGCCGCGAGCTGCATGACGACATCGGCCAACTGCTCACGGCCGCCAAGCTCCAGGTCGACTGGCTACAGCGGCGCATGCCTGCCGACCTGCAGGCGCATTGCGAGACGTTGCGCAAGACCCTGGACAACACCTTGGGCAATGTGCGCGACGTCTCCGCCCTTCTCAACCCGCGCCAGCTGGCTAGCCTGGGCCTGGAAGCCAGCCTGCGCGCCCACTTGCTGCGTACACTGGAAAACAGCGAGGTACATTGGAGCCTTCAATGCCACCAACGCCTGGAAGGCATCTGCGAGGACGTTTCCATGGCGGCATTCCGTATCACCCAGGAAGCCGTCACCAACATGTTGCGCCACGCCAACGCATGCAACCTCACGATTAGCCTGCAGCGGACCCCCGCCGGCCTTGCCCTGTCAATCCAAGACGACGGTTGCGGTTTCGTCCCAGCCAGCGACCCCGCCGAGGCAGGCCAGCGTGGCATGGCGGGCATGCTGGAACGCGCCACTGCCTTGCAGGGCAGCCTGACCATCACCAGCCAGCCCGGCCAAGGCACTCGAATCGACGCCTTGTTCCCTTGGCCACCGCGCACCGAAGAACGAGCCAGGATCTCTACCTCCCATGACCTGTAGATTGCTGCTGGTGGACGACCACTCGCTGATCCGTGCCGGCGTGCGCGCCCTGGTGTCCGATATTCCCGGCTATGCGGTGGTCGGCGAGGCTGACGATGGCAGCCAATTGCTGGAAATGGTCCAGCGCCTGGTGCCGGACATCGTCCTGCTGGATATTTCGATGCGTTCGACCAGCGGCCTGGATGCGCTGAACCAGCTGCGGGCAAACGACCTTGCCTGCAAAGTGCTGATACTTTCCATGCACACCGACCCCGACCTGATCATGCGCGCCCTGGAGAGTGGCGCCCATGGCTACCTGCTCAAGGACACCACGGCCAACGAACTGGAACAGGCCCTGGCCGCCTTGCGCAGTGGCGAGCGCTACCTGAGCCCGGCCATCGCCCACACAGTGATCAACCAGGCGCTGCTACGCGCTCAGGACGGCAAGCAACCAGCCGTTGACCGCCATAACCTGACGGCGCGCCAGCTGGAAATCCTACGCCTGATCGTGCGCGGCAAGTCGACCCGAGAGATCGCCAGCGGCCTGGGCCTGTCGATCAAGACCGTCGAAACCCACCGCTCGCAAATCATGAAACGCCTGCAGATCTATGACGTCGCGGGCCTGGTACTGTTTGCCGTACGCGAGAAGATCATCAGCCTGGACGACTGAGTACTGGCGAGTCCGCCGGCAAGTGCAGGCGCAATGCACCAGGGCTTGCCTCGAAGCGCAAGCTGTCGGCCTGCAGCGGTTCACCATCGAGGTTGATGTCCAGTCCCTGGGAGCTTTTGATTTCGACCCAAGGCAGACGGGCCCGGACGAACAGCCCCTCGCCAGCCAGCAATTCACGCAATGCCCCGACCATCTCCTGGGGCGCGGGCAAGATGCCGATATCCAGCAAACCATCGTCGACCACTGCATCGGGGCACAATACATGCCCGCCACCGGCCTGACGGCCGTTGCCGATGCCCAGCGCCAATAAATCGCCTTGCCAATGGAAGCCCGGCCCTTGCAGCTCCACCGAGGCCGCTTGCAGCTCGCTGAAGCGTGACAAGCCCGTGAACAGGTAAGCCGCAGCGCCCAGAACCTTCTTCAGGTCTTCCGACGTATTGGCCGTCACCTGGCTGCCGAAACCGCCAGTGGCCATGTTGAGAAACAGCTGGTCGCCCACTTTGCCCAGGTCTACCGCCTGTGCCGGCTGCTCCAGCAGGTTCAATGCAGCCTCGGGCTCCAGCGGTACCCCTGCGGCCTTGGCAAAGTCGTTGGCCGTACCCAGGGGCAGCAGCGCCAGGCTGGCCGAGTGTCCGGCCTGGCCCATGGCCTCGGCGACATCGCGCAAGGTGCCATCCCCACCACCAGCAACCACGTGTGAATAATCGGCGGCCAAGGCTTCGCCGACTAACCGCTGGGCGTCGCCCGCCTCCCAGGTCAAGCGCACATCCAGCACCCAGCCGCGCTCACGCAGGGCGCCCACAGCACTGCGTACTTCTTCGTTCATGGCTTGCTTGCCATGCAGGATCAACATTGCCTTGCGCTCGCCCATCATCCCTACCCTCGCCTTATCGCCTCCAATCTCGACCACGGCTGACCCACAATGGTTGCATGGCCAGACGCCCCATAATCGACAAAAACTTGGCTACCCCGACCAACTACCTGGCGACATGGCCATTTTATTGACTATGCTCATGCCATATCCCTGGCTGTACAGCGTACCAGCCGTCGACGAGGTAGCGGGGCCATGCGAATACTCTGGACACTGCCCTACCTGCCCTGGCCCACCACCAGCGGCAGCAAGACCCGGCAATATCACCTGCTGCGCGAACTGTCGCGCCAGGGCCACCGGATCACCTTGCTGGCGCAGTCGAAGGTGCCGCTCGGCGATGCCGCCCGGGACATGCTGGAACCCTTGGTCGAGCGCTTGATCGTGCTGCCCCGACGCCCTCTGCACAGCCCGCTCAACCTGTTGGCCTCGCCGATCATCGACTACCCCATGCGGGCCATCATCCATGGCCTGGCGCCTTGCCTGCGACACCGCTTCGAACAGTTGCTGGACGAACCCTGGGATGTGATCCAGGTCGAGCACAGCTACAGCTTCCAGCCCTTCGAAAAAGCCCTGCAAGCCCGCCGCCTGCCCTTCATGCTCACCGAGCACAACCTAGAGTCGGTGATGGGCACCGCCTGTCATGACCGGCTGCCATTGTGGCTACGCCCCCTCAATGCCTTCGACCGCTGGCGCTACCGGCGCTGGGAGCAGCGCGTGTTGCGCCAGCCCAGCGAAGTGGTGGCCGTCAGTGCCCATGATGCCGAATGGATCGGACAGATCAGCGGCCGGTCGGTGAATGTGGTGGTCAATGGCGTCGATTGTGACTATTACCAGGACGTACGCCCGGCCTACCGCAGCCAACGGCTGCTGTTCGTAGGCAATTTCGAATACGGCGCCAACCTGGAAGCCATCGAATGGGCGCTGGAAGAGATCCTGCCGCAAGTGTGGATGAGCAACCCGGCCGTGCGCTTGGCCATCGCCGGGCACGCGCTGCCGGCCAGCTGGAAGCTGCATTGGAACGACCCGCGCATCGAATGGATCGGCTATCGCCCGGATCTGCGGGACCTGCAACGGCGCTCGGCACTGTTCTTCGCGCCGCTGCGCTATGCCGGCGGCTCCAAGGTGAAGATCCTTGAAGCCATGGCCGCCGGGTTGCCGGTGCTGACCACCAGTAAGGGGGCGTCGGGCCTGGCGATCAACAGCGGCGAGCACTACCTGGGCAGCGATGACAGCGGCCAGCTGGCACTGTTGATCACGCAATTGCTCAACCAACCCTGGCGCATGTGTCAACTGGGCGAGACAGGCCGCCAATTCGTCCGCCAGCGCCACGATTGGAGCGTCGCGGCGCAGCAATTGATGAATGTGCACATGCGCCTGAGCCAGTTGGGGCCGGTCGAGGCTTCGTCGCTGGACAACGCGCTGCTCGGCCGCTCAGTCAAGTAGCTCGCTGAAAGGAATGAACGACACGCTGTCACCCTGGCGCAACGTGGTGCCCTCACGCACCTCCACCAGCCCCTCGGCCCAGGCCGCGCTACGCAGCACGCCGGAGCTCTGGTTCTTGTAGATGCGCGCCTGGCCGTCTTCGATCCGCGCCCGCAGGTATTCGCGCCGGCCTCCCGGCTTGGGCCAGTCGAAGCCGGCCGGCACGTTGAAACGCAGCGCAGCGACCTGCGCCACGCCTTGGCGGCGCAGCAGGTAAGGCCGCGTCAGCAAGGCGAAGGTCACCAGGGTCGACGCCGGGTTGCCTGGCAAGCCGATCACCGGGACACCGCGAAAATGCCCAAAGGTCAACGGCTTGCCCGGCTTGATGGCCAGCTTCCACAACGCCAGCTCGCCCGCTTCGCGCAGGGCCATGCCCAGGTAGTCGGCCTCGCCAACCGAGACACCGCCGCTCGACAGAATCAGGTCGACGTCACCCAGACCGGCCAGGCATTCGCGAGTGCGCTGCAGGTCATCGGCGAGGATGCCCACGTCCACCACTTCGCAGCCCAGACGCTGCAACCAACTGGCCAGCAAACGCCGATTGCTGTTGTAGATTTGCCCAGGGCCCAACGGCTGGCCAGGCTCGACCAGCTCGTCACCCGTGGACAGCACGGCGACGCGCACCTTGCGCACCACCTCGAGCCGGGCATGGCCCAAGGTTGCCGCCAACCCCAGCTGGATAGGCCCAAGTCGCGTGCCAGCCGCCATCACCTGTTCGCCTACGCGAGCCTCCTGCCCTTGTGGGCGTACGTTCTGCCCTGATTTGAGCGGCTCGAGAAAACGCACCTGACCGGTTTGCAGCACCTCCGTGTTTTCCTGCATCTCGACGCAGTCGGCTCCCTCGGGCAGCGGCGCGCCGGTAAAGATCCGTGCACAAGTACCCGGCTGCAGCGGCGCAGGGGCATGGCCGGCGAAGATACGTTGGCTCACTGGCAAGGGCTCGCCCTGCCAATCCGCCAGGCGCAGGGCATAACCGTCCATGGCACTGTTCGGCCAGGGCGGCAGGTCGAGCTCGGCGACCACCTCTCGGGCTAGCACCCGCCCCTGGGCATCGGCCAGGGCCACGCTTTCCGAACCCTTGATCGGCGCGGCCTCGGCCAGCGCGAGCAAGCGCTCCAGGGCTTCTTCCACCGCCATCAGTGGGCGGGCTTTGCCGACCTCAACCACGGCTTTCACAGGCCGCTGCCTGCTTCAGGTGCGGTACGAAGTTACAGGGGCGATGGCGGGCATCGAGCTGCTCGGCCAGGATGCCGTCCCACCCAGTGCGCACCGCGTTGGTCGAGCCCGGCAGACAGCACACCAGGGTGCCGTTGGCCAGGCCCGCCAAGGCGCGGGACTGCACGGTGGAGGTGCCGATGTCGGCCACGGATATTTGCCGGAACAGCTCGCCGAAGCCCTCGACCTGCTTGTCGAGCAAGCAAGCGACCGCTTCCGGCGTGCTGTCACGGCCGGTGAAACCAGTACCGCCTGTGATCAGCACCACCTGCACCTGGTCATCGGCGATCCAGGTGGCGACCTGGGCGCGGATCTTGTACAGGTCGTCCTTGAGCAGCACGCGGGCCGCCAGGCGATGGCCCGCCGCGTTCAGGCGGTCGACAAACAATTGGCCGGACGTGTCGGTCTCGAAGGTGCGGGTATCGCTGACCGTGAGCACGGCGATATTCAGCGGCACGAAAGGGGTGTCTGCCTTGGCTTTCATGGGAGTCCGTCGCAGGAAAGGGAAGATGGCCGCTGTTATATCACAGGCCACCGCGACGCCGCCGTTGTTCTCGGTCAATGCCTGCGCAATGGCGCTATGCTGCACTGTGCAAGGAACTTTGCGTGGACGCCTGGCGTCCTACTAGACATCAAGCACGATCGTACTGGAGAAACACAATGATTCAACGGACCCTTCCCGCTTTCCTGCTCGCCCTCGGCCTTGGTGCCCTCGCTGGCTGCGCATCGCCGACCGTCATCACCCTCAATGATGGCCGCGAGGTCCAGGCAGTGGACACCCCTTCGTATGACGAAGACTCCGGTTTCTACGAATTCGAGCAGCTCGACGGCAAGCGCACCCGCATCAACAAAGACCAGATCCGCACCGTCAAAGAGCTGTGATTTGAACGGCCTTTTTCGGCAAACACTCTTTTTGCAACAAGGGGTTGCGTCGAAAAATGCGATGCAGTAGGATTTTGTTCATCGGAGTGTAGCGCAGCCAGGTAGCGCGTCTCGTTCGGGACGAGAAGGCCGCAGGTTCGAATCCTGTCTCTCCGACCAAATCCTATCCAAGAAGCCCGCCTCGAGCGGGCTTTTTGTTGCCTTCGGAAAAGCTGGGGCCTGCGGCCCAATCGCGGGACAAGCCCGCTCCCACACAGAGCCTGCAATGGCCGCAACCGCAGCAAAGCAGCATGCCCCTTTAGCAGCCCATCGCCGGCAAGCCGGCTCCCACAGGGGCAACGCTGCCCTCAAGGCTGACGCGTTACTTGTGGAAGCCGGCTTGCCGGCGATGGGCGCGCAGCGCCCCTTATCCTTAACTGACAGGCATTATCCTGAAGGGACGTTCTTCGCTACAGCGTTACTGCACCGTGACCGCTTCGGCAACCGCCTCTTCCGGCTGCACCGGAACGTACAGCAGTTGCAGACGCGCACTGCTCCATTCACGGGTCTTGTTGGTCAGCTCGAGGTTGTTGTTCAGCTTCTGGCCATAGGTCGGCACGATTTCCTTGAGCTTGGCCTGCCATTCAGGACTCTGGACGCGGTCCTTGAAGGTCTTTTCCAGTACCGTCAGCATGATCGGCGCCGCGGTGGAAGCACCTGGCGAAGCCCCCAGCAGCGCGGCGATGGTGCCGTCCTGAGAAGCCACCACCTCGGTGCCGAACTGCAGGATGCCGCCGTGCTCAGGGTCCTTCTTGATCACCTGAACACGCTGGCCGGCCTGCAGCAGCTTCCAGTCCTCGTTCTTGGCGTTGGGGAAGTATTCGCGCAGGGCGTTCATGCGGTCATCGAAGCTGAGCATCAGCTGGCCCATCAGGTAGGTGCTCAGGTCGATATTGTCGATACCGGCATTCATCATCGGCATGATGTTGTGCGTGGTCAGCGACGCGAACATGTCCAGCAGCGAGCCATTCTTCAGGTATTTGGTGGAGAAGGTCGCGAACGGGCCGAACAGCAGCACTTCCTTGCCGTCGATCATGCGGGTATCCAGGTGCGGTACCGACATCGGCGGCGCACCGACCGAGGCCTTGCCGTACAGCTTGGCCTTGTGGCGAGCGACGATGTCCGGGTTGTCGGTCATCAGGAACTGGCCACCGACCGGGAAGCCCGCATAGCCTTCGGCTTCCGGAATACCGGACTTCTGCAGCAGCTTGAGGGCACCACCACCGGCACCGATGAACACGAACTTGGCGTTGACGCTGGTCTCCTTGCCACCGTTGGCCAGATCCGCCACCACCACGTTCCAACTGCCGTCGTCGTTGCGCACGATATCGCGCACTTCATGGCGCAGGTGCACCTGGACGTTGGGGTTGCGGGTCATCGAAGCGAACAGCTGGCGGGTGATCTCGCCGAAGTTCACGTCGGTGCCGATGGCCATGCGGGTGGCGGCGACCTTCTGCTCAGGCGAACGGCCTTCCATCACGATCGGTACCCACTTGCGGATCTGCTCGTGGTCTTCGGAGATCTCCATGCCGCGGAACAGCGAGCTGTGCTGCAGGGCCTCGACGCGCTTGTGCAGGAAGGCGACGTTCTCATCCCCCCAGACGAAACTCATGTGCGGCACGTTGTTGATGAAGGACTTCGGGTTGCTCAGCACGCCCTGCTCGACCTGATAGGCCCAGAATTGCTTGGAGACCTCGAACTGCTCGTTGACGTTGACCGCCTTGCTGATGTCGATCTTGCCGTCCTTGCCTTCGCTGGTGTAGTTCAGCTCGCAGAAGGCCGAGTGGCCGGTACCGGCGTTGTTCCAACCGTTGGAGCTTTCCTCGGCGACTTGGTCCATGCGCTCGTAGACGTCGACTTTCCAGTTCGGCTCGAGCTCGGTGAGGTAGGTACCCAGGCTCGCACTCATGATGCCGCCGCCGATCAGCAGGACGTCGACGGACTTTTCCGGCTCACCGGGCTTGGAGCAGCCGATGACGCTCAGGCACAGGAGCGTCAGCAGGATTTTTTTCATAGTTCAATCCAATTGAAGTGAAGTGGCTGGCGTTGCCCTGCCCCCGCGATGCACGCCCGGTTGTTGTTCTGGCTCGCGCGGCCTTCGCGTCAGCGACGCGTCATCCTGCGGCAACTGGCCTGCAGGACCGATGAAGGTCGACGCCTGGGGTTTCGATGGGTCGGGGCAGGATTGCCATGGGCCTTGGCCCGGCTCGCCCTAAAGCAGGAGTTGTGCCAGTTCCACCAAGACCAACGGCTAATAGCTAGGACGTGTGGTCGCACCCCATCTTTAGCGGTTTCGCTGGCGGCAATCCGCCACATTACGTTGCCCTTTCGGCCTGCAAATGGCGGTTTTCCCCCGCCCGGTGCGCCTTCGCCTTCTGTAGGCGCGGGTAGGCGAAACGGCCTTCTCAGGCACTGAGCCGGGACGTGACCTGGAACTGGAAGCACACCAGAGCGATCAGCAACATCACCGCCAGGCTACCGCCGAGTAGGGTGAGGATTTGCACTCTGAGGGACGGCGAAATAGTCTCCAGCCATTGCTACAAAAAATGTTACAGCCGCGCAAAGCGTCTAGCCCAGGCCGAACTGCAGGGCAGCCAAGCGCGCATACAACGGGCTTTGCTCGATCAGTTGGCGGTGGCTGCCCACCGCCACCACACGCCCATGGTCGATCACCGCGATGCGCTCGGCGTGCTGAACCGTGGCCAGGCGGTGGGCGATGACCAAGGTGGTGCGCCCGGCCATCAGGGGCGGCAATGCCTGCTGGATCAGGTGTTCACTCTGGGCGTCGAGGGCACTGGTGGCTTCATCGAGCAACAGGATCGGCGCATCCAGCAGCAGCGCACGGGCGATCGCCAAGCGCTGGCGCTGGCCGCCGGAGAGCCCTAGGCCACCCTCCCCCAGGAGGGTCTGATAACCCTGGGGCAGCTGCTCGATGAATTCATGGGCATGGGCGCTGCGTGCTGCCGCTTCGACCTCGGCCAGGCTGGCTTCGGGCCGTCCGTAGCGGATATTGGCTTCGACGGTACCGCGAAACAGCGCCGGGTTCTGGGCCACCAGGGCAAACTGGCGACGCAGGTCGTCTGGATCCAGTTCGGTGATCGCCTGCCCATCGAGCAGAATCTGCCCACCCTGCGGGTCGTAGAAGCGCAGCAACAGATCGAACAATGTGGATTTACCTGCCCCTGAAGGCCCAACCAGCGCCACGGTCTGCCCCGGCTCGACGACCAGGTCCAGGCCATCGATGGCTGCCACGCCCGGGCGAGACGGATAAGCGAAATGCAGATCGCGCAACTCTATGCGGCCGCTGGACCGCCCCGCTGCCAAGGCGGTCGCATGCGCCGGTGGCAGGATCGCGCTGCGGGCCGCCAGCAGTTCGGCAATGCGCTCGGCTGCTCCGGCGGCGCGCTGCAGCTCACCGATCACCTCGCTGAGAGTACCGAAGGCACTGCCGACAATCAGGCTATAGAACACGAAAGCAGCCAGCTCTCCCCCGGAGATACGCCCAGCGATGACGTCCATGCCGCCGACCCACAGCATCACCCCGACCGCGCCAAGCACCAGTACGATTACCAGCGTGATCAGCCAGGCGCGTTGGGCAATCCGCCGCCGGGCCACGGCGAAGGCCGCCTCTACCGTATCGGCGAAACGCTCACGATCCAACGCCTGGTTGTAGGCTTGCACGGTCTTGATTTGCCCCAGGGTCTCGGCCACATAGCTGCCCACGTCGGCCACCCGGTCCTGGCTCTGGCGCGACAGGCTGCGCACCCGCCGACCGAACAACAGGATCGGCGTCAACACCAGCGGCAGCGCCAATACCACGATGCTGGTCAGCTTGGGATTGGTGACGAACAGCAACGCAACGCCACCGATCACCATCAGGGCATTACGCAGGAACATCGACAGCGACGAGCCGATCACCGATTGCAGCAAGGTGGTATCGGCGGTCAGCCGCGACTGGATTTCCAAGCTGCGGTTGTCTTCGAAGAAGCCCGGATGCAAGCCGATCAGGTGGTCGAACACGGCCCTGCGGATATCCGCCACACAACGCTCGCCGATCCACGAGACCAGGTAGAACCGGCTGAACGTGCCGATCGCCAGCGCCAACACCAGCAGCAGGAACAGGCCAATGGTCTGGTTCAGCTGGTGGGGAGAGCGGGTCATGAAACCTTGATCGACCAGCAGGCGGATACCCTGCCCCATCGACAAGGTGATGCCGGCGGTGACCACCAGCGCCAATAAGGCCAACACCACCTGCTTGCGGTACGGGTGAATGAACTGCCAGGCCAGGCGCAAGGCGCGGCGTTGGAGGGAAGAAACCGGTTCGAGCATGAAAGGACCATCCGCGTGCCAGAAGACTGCACACTACCACTCATCCGCTCGAACGGAACTGCCAGCGCTCGCTGGGCATCGTGTACAGAACGAAGCGCAGCGATGGAAAGCATAGGCCGACCCCTATGCGCTTTCGATCTAACAGCCCTCTGGAGCTTTACCCCACTTTCTGGTGGACTATCCCTGTCGCGACGCCAGGGAGCTGTCACAGGCCAGTCACGGCACCGGGGTTATCCTGAGCTTGAACCTGATGAGGAGACAGGACATGAGCTTGCAACACAGCAGCGAAGCACCGAAGACCACCCACCAGCCGCAACCGAAGGTGTGCGGTTCGATCATCGACGCCCAGGGGCGCGAGGTACCGATCACCGAGCAGATGATCCAGCAGGCCTGCAAGGAGCTGGAGGAAAGCCGAGTGAAACAGGTGCCCAAGGCGTAAGCCAGGAATGACTTCGACCCGGCCCTTGCGCCGGGTTTTTATTGACCTTTTCGCCGGCAAGCCGCCCCCACAAGGCCGAGCGTCGCATCGATCCGGTGGGAGCCGGCTTGCCGGCGATAGCATCAGCCAAGGAATGTCAGGCGAGCACAGCGCCCAGCGCATTGACCATCTGCGCCAACTGCGGCGCCTCGCCTCTCAGGCGCACTGCCAGCCCCTCGATCTCGCGTCGCTGCGGGTAGTGCTTGCGCAGCAGGTCGAACGCGGCGCGCTGTTCGGCTGGGTCTTCGCTGAGACTACGACGGAAATCGGCATCGTCACGACGCGGGTCGTACACCGCGCGGCACAGGGTCGCCAAGGCCCAGGCGGGCTCGGCGCTGGCGTCCAGCTCAACCTGCGCCAGCATTGGTGCCGGCAGCAAATCGGCCAGCTGCACCTGCTCGGGCTCGCCCCGCCAGCGGCAGAACGCCTGGTAGATCTGTGCCGTGCCGCGCTGCTTGCCATCGAGGCTGTAGCCTGCGATATGCGGCGTGGCCAAGGTGCACAGGTCGGCAAGGTCCAGGTCCACCTGAGGCTCGCCCTCCCATACGTCCAGCACCGCATGCACGTCTTCGCGATCGAGCAGCAGCTCGCGCAGCGCATGGTTGTCCACCACCGGGCCACGGCTGGCATTGATCAGCCAGGCGCCTGCCCGTAGGCGTGCCAACTGCTGCGCACCCAACAGGTGCCAGGTCGGGTGTTCGCCGCCGCGCTGCAACGGGGTGTGCAGGCTGATCACGTCACAGGCCTCGAGCAGGGTATCGAGGCTGACGAAATCCCCGCCCTCCTGCGCCTGGCGGGGCGGGTCGCATACCAGCACCTTCCAGCCCAGACCATGCAGTACACGCACCAGGCGCTCGCCCACCTGCCCGGCGCCAACCACACCATACACCCGCTCGCCCAGCGTGGCGCCATCGAGTTCGGCCAGGGTCAGCAGGCTGCCCAGTACATAGTCCACCACGCCACGGGCGTTGCAGCCTGGCGCGCTGCTCCAGTGGATGCCAGCCTGGGCGAAGTAGTCGAGGTCGAGGTGGTCGGTGCCGATGGTGCAGGTACCGACGAAACGTACCTGGCTGCCTTCAAGCAGATGCCGGTCGACTCGGGTCACCGAACGCACCAACAGCACGTCGGCGTCCTTGACGCAGGCCGCGTCGATGCTGCGCCCGGGATAGCGGCGGATCTCGCCGAACCCGGCGAAGAAGGCATCGAGCAGCGGGATATTCTCGTCGGCAACTATCAGCATGGCGCTCTCCTGTCAGGGGAGCGCAGTGTAGGCCCTCTGCGGGGCGCGATCCAGCGGGCTCAGTCGGCCTTCTTGCGGATCCAGTACAGGTAGGTGCCGCCCTGCTCCTGCTGCTCCAGCAGTTCATGACCGAGGAAGTTGCAGAACTTGGGGATGTCGCGACGGGTCGAGGGGTCGGTGGCGATGACCTTGAGCAGGCCTCCGGCGGCCAGGTCACGTACATGCTGGTGCAGCATCATCACCGGCTCCGGGCAATTCAGGCCGGTGGCATCGAGGACGGCGTCAGGGGTGAAATCGGTCATGGGGGACTCCAAATGATGGGCCATTGTCGCGCATCGGGCGCCAGGCTCCAAGGGGGGATCGGCTACCCCACAGGCTGGCTCCTGCCCTGGAGCGGGCCTGGCCCGCTATCGAGGGCCAAGCGCTTGCCAGGCGGCCGCGATGACAGCGTTCAACGCGGCTTGAGGTCCAGGCGTCGCAGGTGGCAGGTGACTTCCTCGCGATCGTGGTACAGCTGCTTGCAGGCGATCGTCACCTTGATCTTGCGGGCCTTGAAGCTCGCCTCGATCCGGTCGAGCAGCCGACGCACCTCGGCATAGCGCTGCTTCATCGGCAACTTGAGGTTGACCACGGCCTCACGGCACAGCCCCTCGCCCAGCCAGGTCTCGATCAGCGCCGCAGTGCGCGCAGGCTTCTCGACGATATCGCAGACCATCCAGTCCACCGTCTGCCGCGGTTGCCAGGTGAAGCCATCGGCCATCAAGTGCTGGACCAGGCCGGTGTCCATCAGGCTTTCGGCCATGGGGCCGTTGTCGATGGCGGTCACCAGCATCCCGCGCTTGACCAACTGGTAGGTCCAGCCACCAGGCGAAGCCCCCAGGTCGACGCCGGTCATGTCATCGTTCAGGCGTTGGTCCCACTGGTCGCGCGGGATGAACTGGTGCCAGGCCTCTTCCAGCTTGAGGGTCGAGCGGCTCGGCGCCTCGCGTGGAAACTTCAAGCGCGGGATGCCCATGGGCCAAAGCGCCGAATTGTCAGCCTCGGCCAGGCCGACGAAGACCCGCCGACCACTGATGAACGTCAGCAGCAGGCGCGGCCCGCCCGTCTTCTCCACCAGGCGCCCGGCCTTTTCCAGCGCTTTGCGCAGCGGCACCTCGAACTTGCGGCAGAACGTCGACAGCTCCTTGCCTTCGTTGCTGTCGAGCACCTCGAGCCACAGGCTGCCGCACACTGGGTAACCCGCCAGTTGCTCGAGCAGAACGCTGATGCGGTCGCTCTCCGGCAAGTCGACGTACAGGCCCCGGGCCCATTGGCGCGGGAAGATCAGCCGATCGAAGCGCAGCTCACGCATCAGCCGCTCGCCGCCGTCTGGCTCGGCACAGACGAATTCGGCGCAGGCGCTCTGCGGCTTGCCCTTGGCGTAGCCGGCAACCCCCAGGCGGGCGGCGTATTCGCTGATTTCGGCGCAGACCTCACCCTCGAAACCGGGCCGGCAATGCATGAACAGGGTATTCATCTCTCGCTCCACTTCGCTGGCATCGATCGCCAGCCTTGATCCGGCGCAAGGCGGGCGCCGGCAGGGCGGCGATGATAAAGGAAGATCGGAACCTGCGACACGTCCCACCGGTCCAGAATTGAGTCAGGGTCGGCAAACCGGTCTACCCTGAGCATTCAGCCAGGTCCGTGCCGTGCGGACCGTCACAGAGCGGTGACACCGGCCTGGAGTTGCCGTGCACCGGCGCAGAAGGAGTTGGCAATGCCCTCGCTCGATAGCCTGAACAGCCTCAAGACACTCAAGGTCGCAGATAAGACCTACCACTATTTCAGCCTCGCCGAGGCCGCCCGGCAGTTGGGCGACCTGCACCGCCTGCCCATGTCGCTCAAGGTGCTGCTGGAGAACCTGCTGCGCTGGGAAGACGGCAAGACCGTCAGCAGCGACGACCTGCAGGCCCTGGCCGACTGGCTCGGTGAACGCCACTCGGACCGCGAGATCCAATACCGCCCGGCGCGGGTGTTGATGCAGGACTTCACCGGGGTACCGGCCGTGGTCGACCTGGCCGCCATGCGCGCGGCCATGGCCAAGGCCGGCGGCGACCCACAGCGGATCAACCCGCTCTCGCCGGTGGACCTGGTGATCGACCACTCGGTGATGGTCGACCGCTACGCCAGCCCCGCCGCCTTCGCCCAGAACGTCGACATCGAGATGCAGCGCAATGGCGAGCGCTACGCCTTCCTGCGCTGGGGCCAAAACGCGTTCGACAACTTCCGCGTGGTGCCACCAGGCACCGGCATCTGTCACCAGGTCAACCTGGAATACCTGGGCCGCACGGTCTGGACTCGCGAAGTGGACGGCCGCACCTATGCCTTCCCTGACACCCTGGTCGGGACCGACTCGCACACCACCATGATCAACGGCCTGGGCGTGCTCGGCTGGGGCGTGGGCGGTATCGAGGCGGAAGCGGCGATGCTCGGCCAGCCCGTGTCGATGCTGATTCCCGAAGTCATCGGCTTCAAGCTGACCGGCAAGTTGCGCGAAGGCATCACCGCCACCGACCTGGTGCTGACCGTGACCCAGATGCTGCGCAAGAAGGGCGTGGTAGGCAAGTTCGTGGAGTTCTACGGCGACGGCCTGGCCGACCTGCCACTGGCCGACCGCGCCACCATCGCCAACATGGCGCCCGAATACGGCGCCACCTGCGGCTTCTTCCCGGTGGACCAAGTGACCCTCGACTACCTGCGCCTGTCCGGGCGGCCGGAGGCCACCGTGCAACTGGTGGAGGCCTATTGCAAGGAACAGGGGCTGTGGCGCCTGCCGGGCCATGAACCGGCATTCAGCGACACGTTGTCGCTGGACATGCACGACGTCGAAGCGAGCCTGGCCGGGCCCAAGCGGCCCCAGGACCGGGTCGCGCTGACTCAGGTCAGCCAGGCCTTCGACCACTTCATCGAGCTGCAGCCCAAGCCCCTGGCCAAGGAAGTCGGTCGCCTGGAAAGCGAAGGCGGTGGCGGCGTGGCGGTCGGCAATGCCGACCAGGCCGGCGAGATCGACTACACCCATGATGGCCAGACGCACACCCTGCGCGACGGCGCCGTGGTGATCGCGGCGATCACTTCTTGCACCAACACCTCCAACCCGAGCGTAATGATGGCCGCAGGCTTGGTGGCCAAGAAGGCCGTCGAGAAGGGCCTTGCCCGCAAACCCTGGGTGAAAAGCTCCCTGGCGCCCGGCTCCAAGGTGGTCACCGACTACTTCAAGGCCGCCGGCCTTACGCCCTATCTCGACCAGCTCGGCTTCGACCTGGTCGGTTATGGCTGCACCACCTGCATCGGCAACTCCGGCCCACTGGACGAGGCCATCGAGCACGCCATTGGCTCGGCGGACCTGACCGTGGCCTCGGTGCTCTCGGGCAACCGCAACTTCGAAGGCCGCGTCCACCCGCTGGTGAAGACCAACTGGCTGGCCTCGCCTCCCCTGGTGGTCGCCTATGCCCTGGCCGGCAGCGTACGCACCGACCTGACCCGAGACCCGCTGGGCATCGGCAAGGACGGCCAGCCGGTCTACCTGCGCGACATCTGGCCCAGCCAACAGGAGATCGCCGATGCCGTAGCCAAGGTCGACACGGCCATGTTCCACAAGGAATACGCCGAAGTCTTCGCCGGCGACGCGCAGTGGCAGGCCATCGAAGTGCCTCAGGCCGCCACCTATGTCTGGCAGGCCGACTCCACCTATATCCAACACCCACCGTTCTTCGACGACATCGGTGGCCCGCTGCCGCAGATCCGCGATATCCAGGGTGCACGCATCCTCGCCCTGCTCGGTGATTCGGTGACCACCGACCACATTTCCCCGGCCGGCAACATCAAGGCCGAGAGCCCGGCCGGGCGCTACCTGCGCAGCAAGGGCGTAGAGCCCCGGGACTTCAACTCCTATGGTTCACGGCGCGGCAACCATGAGGTCATGATGCGCGGCACCTTCGCCAACATTCGCATCCGCAACGAGATGCTGCGTGGCGAGGAAGGCGGCAACACCGTGCACGTGCCCAGCGGCGAGAAGCTGTCGATCTATGACGCGGCCATGCGTTATCAGGATGAAGGCACGCCACTGGTGGTGATCGCCGGCCAAGAGTATGGCACCGGCTCCAGCCGCGACTGGGCCGCCAAGGGCACCAACTTGCTGGGGGTCAAGGCGGTGCTGGCCGAAAGTTTCGAGCGCATCCACCGCTCCAACCTGGTGGGCATGGGCGTGCTGCCGTTGCAGTTCAGGGCTGGCGAAGACCGCAAGGTCCTGGGCCTGACCGGCACCGAGCGCATCGACGTATTGGGCCTGACCGGCACGCAGATCCGCCCTGGCATGACCCTGCCGCTGCGCATCACCCGCGAGGATGGCCAGCAGCAACAGCTCGAAGTGCTGTGCCGGATCGATACGCTCAATGAAGTGGAGTACTTCAAGGCCGGCGGCATTCTCCACTACGTGTTGCGGCAATTGATCGCAGCCTAAGCCCACGACCAGGGCCGCTTCGCGGCCCTTTCTTTAGGTCCTTGTGGGAGCGGCGGTGCGGCGGTCCGACTTGTCCCGCGATCAAGGGCGAAGCCCTTGCCAGGCGACGGTGATATCGGGCCCGGCCCAATCGCGGGACAAGCCCGCTCCCACCAGGCCTGCGCTGTTTTCAGTGACACCGCCGTACCTGTGGGAGCTGGCTTGCCAGCGATAGGACCGGGGCAAGCAACTCAAGACAGTTGGCTCCCACCGGTACTTCGCCAACCACACTCTGGGAGCGACCTTATGCCCCGATGACGTGTCCTGGACGACATCCGGTGAGTCGTACCTACCAGTCTCACCCACGACAAGGATCGCCCATGTCTCCCCCCCATTACAGCGCCCTGCTCCTGCTCGGCCTCGGCTACCTCCTGGCCTTGGCCTACGGCAGCCTTGGCCTGGCCAGCCTGCCCACCTTCATCGCCCTGCTCGGTGCCTACCTGCTGGCCCGTCGCCCGGTACGTTGGCAACAGGTTCTTGGCCATGCCTCCTTCATCGTCCTGGCCATCGCCCTCGCCCTGCACGGGCTACCCGGTTTCCACGGCGCCAAGGTGATCGACAAAGCGGTCTTCAGCACCGGCGCCCTGCCCTTTTCCATGTACCTGAACCTGGACAAACCCCTGATCGGCTTCTGGCTGCTGCTGGCCTGCCCCTGGGTCCTGGCCTGGCGCGGTCGAACCTGGGCCCCGAGCTTGGCAATGACTTTTCCCGCCATCGTGCTCGTCTGCCTGGGCGGTGCCTGGGCTGCAGGGCTGGTGGCCTGGGCACCGAAATGGCCGGACCAGGCCTGGATCTGGCTGCTGAACAACCTGCTACTGGTAAGCCTGACGGAAGAACTACTGTTTCGAGGTTACCTCCAGGGCGGCCTGCAACGACTGTTCGGCCATGCCAACCTGGCCCTGCTTGCCAGCGCGCTGTTGTTCGGCCTGGCGCATCTGGGCGGCGGCTGGCAGTGGTTCTGCCTGGCCAGCCTAGCCGGCATCGGCTATGGCCTTGCCTATCGCCATGGCGGGCTGGTCGCCGCGGTGCTGTGTCACTTCGGCCTGAACCTGGCGCATTTCGCGGGCTTCACTTATCCAATGCTATCGCCCTACGCAATCCATTAAATAAACACTCAATAAAAGTCCGGGCATGCCGATACCAATCCAAAGCCTTGCGGATTGAGCCCCATGCGTAACAACCAGCCCATTACCCAGAGAGAACGGACATTTCCTGCCGAGCAGCGGTTGATTTCCACCACCAACGCCAAGGGCGTGATCACCTACTGCAACGATGCCTTCATCGACATCAGTGGCTTTTCCCGAGAGGAGCTCACGGGCGCGCCCCATAACCTGGTGCGCCATCCCGATGTGCCATCGGCTGTGTTCGCTCACATGTGGCAGACCCTCAAGCAGGGCCTGCCCTGGATGGGCATCGTCAAGAACCGCTGCAAATCCGGCGACCATTATTGGGTCAATGCCTATGTCACGCCGGTGTTCGAAAAGAACCAGGTGGTCGGCTACGAGTCGGTGCGGGTCAAGCCCACGGCCGAGCAAATCCGCCGGGCCGAGGCGCTGTACCAGCGCATCAACCAAGGCAAGCCAGCGATCCCGCGCCGCGACAAATGGCTGCCGGTGCTGCAGGATTGGCTGCCGTTCATCCTGATCAGCCAGATCGGCTTTTCCATCGGCAACTGGCTTGGCCATTCCTGGGGCTTCGCCCTGGCCGCAGGCCTGTCCGTGCCGCTGGGCCTGCTTGGCCTAGGCTGGCAGCAGCGCGGCCTCAAGCGCCTGCTGCGCTTGGCCGAGCAGACCACCTCCGACCCGTTGATCGCGCAGATGTACACCGACAGCCGCGGCGTCCAGGCACGCCTGGAAATGGCCATGCTCAGCCAGGATGCGCGCATGAAGACCTGCCTGACGCGCCTGCAGGACAGCGCCGAACAGCTCAGCGACCAGGCTCGCCAGTCCGATGCCCTGGCGCACCAGAGCTCCACCGGGCTCGAGCGCCAACGCGTGGAAACCGAGCAGGTGGCCGCTGCGGTCAACCAGATGGCCGCCACCACCCAAGAGGTGGCCAACCACGTACAACGCACCGCCGACGCCACCCAGCAAGCCAACCGCCTGACCAGCCAGGGCCGTCAGATCGCCGGGGAAACCCGTGAAGCCATCGAGCGCCTGTCGGTTGCCGTTGGCGAAACCGGGCAGACCGTGACCCAACTGGCCAAGGACAGCGACGAGATCGGTGGCGTGGTGGATGTGATCAAAGGCATCGCCGACCAGACCAACCTGTTGGCCCTGAACGCAGCCATCGAAGCCGCCCGGGCGGGCGAAATGGGCCGTGGCTTCGCGGTAGTGGCCGACGAGGTTCGTCAGCTTGCCCAGCGTACCGCCGAGTCCACCGGGCAGATCCACGGCCTGATCGCCAAGCTGCAACAGACGGCCAGCAATGCAGTGCAAACCATGGAGAATGGCCATCGCCAGGCCCAGGAAGGTGTGGAACGGGTCATGGAAGCCGACCAGGCATTGGTGGGGATCAGCGAAGCCGTGGCCAACATCACCGACATGGCCACCCAGATCGCCGCCGCGACCGAAGAGCAGACTGCCGTGGCCGACGAGATCAGCCGCAACATCAGCACCATCGCCGACCTGGCCGACCAGACGGCCGAACAGGCGCAACGTTCGGCATTGTTGAGCGAGGAACTGACCAGCACGGCCGGCAGCCAGTATTCGCTGGTGGAGCGGTTCAACCGCTGAGGCCTGTCCTGAAGCGGGGCTGCTTCGCAGCCCATCGCCGGCAAGCCGGCTCCCACCTACCCTGCGCTGCTCAGAGATACCGTCTTACCTGAAGGATCACCCAGCGCCCCCTGTGGGAGCGGGCTCGCCCGCGATCAAGGGCGAAGCCCTTGCCAGGCGACGGTGTTATCGGCCCCGGCCTAACCGCGGGGCAAGCCCCACAGGACCTGAAAAGTCAAGCCATACGGCCCACCCACCCCAAGCCGTCGATCACCAGTCAAGTGCCAGCCGGCTCTCGAAATAACGCACCTGCCCGGTGAACGGGTCTTCGAACCGCAAGCTCTGCGCCAACAGCTTCAAGGGACGCCGGTAGTCGTCCTCTTCGTTCGCCAGCTGCGGATAGAACGGGTCGTTGCAGATCCCGGCGCCCAGGGACGCCATGTGGACCCGCAACTGGTGCGTCTTGCCGGTCACCGGCGACAGGCCGTAGCGCCACAGCTCGCCGTTCTTCTCCAACACCTCGGCCCACGTTTCGCTGTTTGCCACCCCTTCCACTTCGTGCATGCGAAAGAAGGGCTCGCCATGTACCAGGCGACTGCGATGCACCAACGGGAACGCCCGCTCCGGCAGCGCCGCAGCAATGGCCTGGTAGCGTTTGTCGATACGTCGCTCGGGAAAAAGCCGCTGGTAAGCGCCTCGGCTCTGCGGGTTCGCCGAGAACAGCACCAGCCCCGCGGTGTGGCGGTCGATTCGATGCAACGGCACGAGGTGGGGGTTGTCCAGACGACGGATCAGGCGGCGCAGCAAGGTCTGCTCGACATATTCACCCGTGGGGGTGACGGGCAGAAAATGCGGTTTGTCGGCCACCACCAGATGCTCATCGACGTGCAGGATGGCCTCTTGTACGGGTATCGGCCTTTCGTTGGGCACTTCGCGAAAATAATGCAGACGCATGCCCTGGCGATAGGGCAGGTCAGCAGGGATCGCCCGCCCTTCGGCGTCCAGTACCCGCCCACGGGCGAAACGGTCGAGCCACTGCTCGCGACCGATGCCCTTGAAATGATCGCTCAAACAATCGAGCACGGTCGCCCAACGGCCAGGGGGCAGGCATACGGTACTGGCTTGCTGGCGGGCGGGGTCGAAAGTTGCGGTCATGGCAAGGCTCGGGCATTCAAAGGCGGGCATTATCCGTCATGCCCGCCGGCTCAACCAGCCTGGCCGGTCAACTCGCTGTGCTCCTTCAACCAGCGCAACACCTGCACGGCCTCCCAGCGGCCCGGATCGAAGAGGGCATAGACCAGCCCTTGGTACCCCACCACATCCAGCGGGCGGTGATAGCCGGCGCGCTGGAACAGCGCCTCGATTTCGGCGAAACAGGTGTTGAAGTGGACCTTGCCGAACGGGGTGCGGTCGTCGGTCACCAGGCCTTCGAGCCGCAGCTCCAGCACGGCTTCGCTCACACGCGAAGGCGGCATGCGATTGACGCTGTATTTCAATTGCTCGACATTGAGCATGTGGCATTCCCAATACTGTATTTATATACAGCATACGGATGCCGCCACACCTGCGTCAATCGCCTCAATGCAGCCCCGGAAGGTAACCCATGCCTCGTCGAGCGGTCAGCACCTCCCGTCGCGGCGCCTGTACCGCCACGGCAAGATGGACCCAACTGTCATATTCCAGGATCAATTGGTCGAACACCAGGTCGCTGGCGAGGATGCGCTGAACCACCTCCCGAGGCTCTATCTCCACCACAGTGAAATCGGCGGCCAGCCCGGAAAGATGGGCACTGTTGCGAGCGCCGCCCACCCGCTGGTTGACGGCCTGGCTGCGAAACCCACTGCTAATGAGAACAGGGGCTCGACACAGCTCACGCACGCCCTCCAAGGCCTGGCACAACAGGTCAAGATTGGCCAAGGCCTGCGGGCCCGGTTTGTTGTCCAGCCCTTCGCGCGCGGCGATTTGCGAAACGGTCATTTCTGCGAGAGTGAAATGGGGGGTAATGAACATCACGTTACTCCAGGGTTCGGATCGGCCCCGAATTTTCGATCCATGCCCTGTTGGATGCAGGAGGGAGATGACTCCTACCCGAGCATTTCTTACCCCAAGAACGCCACGACCTGCTCGGCATCGAACGGCCAACCCAGTTCAGCCCCCGTGTCGCAACGTCGCAACACCGGGATGCTCAACCCATAGCGCTCGAACAAGGCCTCGCTGTCGGCAATGTCGACCAGTTCGACCAGCAGGCCATGTTCGACAAAAGGCATCAGCACGCCCTCGGCGACTTCGCACAAGTGGCACCCAAGGGTGCCGAACAATTGGCATTCAGGCAGCATGACCAAGCCTCGGGTCTATGGAGGGGGATACCTATTCTAGGTCCATCCCCTGCCCTGCGCACCTGACGAGCATCAATCCTGGCTAGTGGCCCCGATACGATGTAGCGACAGGTCAGCGCCCTGGAATTCCTGCTCATGGCTCAAGCGCAGCCCATGCACTGCCTTGATCGATCCGTACACGGCGAAGCCGCCCACCAACGCCACGAGTACGCCTGCCAGGCTGCCAAGCACTTGGCTGACGAGGCTGACACCTCCCATTCCGCCCAGTACCGATTGCCCGAAGACACCGCAGGCAATGCCGCCCCAGACACCACAGAGCCCATGTAGCGGCCAGACACCCAGCACATCATCGATCTTCCAGCGGTTCTGCGCGGCGGTGAAGCACCAGACGAACAAGGCCCCGGCTATCAGGCCGGTCACCAAGGCACCGATGGGATGCATCAGGTCGGAGCCTGCACAAATGGCTACCAACCCTGCCAACGGGCCGTTATGCAGGAAACCTGGGTCGTTGCGCCCGGCCACCAGGGCGGCCAGCGTTCCGCCGACCATGGCCATCAGCGAATTGATCGCCACCAGGCCACTGATGCCCTGCAAGGTCTGGGCGCTCATGACGTTGAAGCCGAACCAGCCGATGATCAGGATCCACGAACCCAGCGCCAGGAACGGAATGCTCGACGGCGCGAACGCCACCAGCCGCCCGTCGCGGTAGCGTCCGCGGCGCGCGCCCAGCAGCAATACCGCCGCCAACGCCAGCCAGCCGCCCATGGCATGCACCACCACCGACCCTGCGAAGTCATGGAACGGGGCGCCAAAACGCGCCTGCAGCCACGCTTGCAGGCCGAAGTTGCCATTCCACACCACGCCTTCGAAGAAGGGGTAGACCAATGCCACGATCAGGGCTGTGGCGCACAGCTGCGGCGCGAAACGGGCGCGTTCGGCGATGCCGCCGGAAATGATCGCCGGGATCGCCGCGGCGAAGGTCAGCAGGAAGAAGCACTTGACCAATGCATAGCCATGGTCGGTGGCGAGCTCGGCAGCCGGCTGGAGGAAACTCACACCATAGGCCACCCAGTAGCCGACGAAGAAATACACCAGGGCCGAAATGGCGAAGTCGCTGAGAATCTTCGACAAGGCATTGACCTGGTTCTTGTGACGCACCGTGCCCACCTCGAGGAAGGCGAAGCCTGCATGCATGGCCAGCACCAGGATGGCACCCATGAGGATGAACAGGGTATTGGAGCCATGAACGAGGGAGTCCATAGCGCTGTGCGTGTTTTCCATGAGTAGGCAGACCTGAAAAAGCACCAGGACAGTTCAAGAGCCCGCATCCGTGCACCGGTTCGGTGCCAGCCCCCTGCCCTGTTTCGGTGAGCCGGGCGGGAGCTGCGTGGTTTTTTCTTGGGTTTGTCGTGGATTGGGTTAAGGTTTATCGGTATCGGTCAGCCAGGTGCACGCATTCGACGCACGCCCTGATGACCATGCCCCAGGTAATAGCAAGGGCCATACCAGCAACTGCACTGAACCTTCCGCTTCGCCCATCACTCGAAATAGCCACACACTTTCACAGGGAGAAATCGCATGGCCAACAAACCGGCAAAGACTGCTCAAGAGCTATTGATGGATGACTTCCAGGCCCTGGTGCGTGACACCGAGAAATTGCTCGCCGACACAGCCAACCTGGCCGGCGACCAGGCCGATGCACTTCGCGAACAGCTGCATGAGCGCCTGACCCAGGCCCGAGAATCCCTGCACTCGACCCAGGATTCGGTCCGCGAACGTGGCCAGGCAGCCCTAGGCAGTGCCGAGCAATACGTCCAGGAAAACCCTTGGCAAGCCATCGGCATTGCCGCCGGGGTCGGCTTGCTGATCGGCCTGCTGGCCAATCGACGTTAAGGAGTGCCCATGGACAACGACGCCCCAGGCGCCAGCGCTTCCGGCAAGCGCCTCGGCGCGGCCCTGCTCGGCCTGCTGCACAGCCATATCGAACTGTTCGGCATCGAACTGCAGGAACAGAAAGCCCGAACCCTCAGCCTGCTGTTGTTCGCGGGCCTTGCCCTGGTGTTCGGTCTGCTGCTGCTGACGGCGCTGTCCGGCCTGGTGCTGGTGCTGTTGTGGGACAGCTATCGCCTGGCCGGCATCGTTGGCTTGTGCGTGTTCTATGGCATCGCTGCGCTGTATTGCGGGTTGCGCCTGAAAGCTGCCGTGTTCGACGAATCGTCACCCTTCAGCGCCACCCTCGAAGAACTTGCCAAGGACCGGGAGCGCCTGTTGCCATGAGCCTGCCCGAACTGCCCAATACCCGAAACCCCAGGGAGCTACGCAAGGCGCTGCTGCGCCTGCGCCTGGAAATGCACCGTCAGGAGATCCGCCACGAATCGGCGCAACTGCTCGAGCCCGTCCGCCGCCTGCGCGGCATGGGCGATTCGTTGCACGGCGGCCTGGGCATCAAGCACGCGCCTCTGTGGGGCCTGGGCGCGGTGGTCGCCCTGGGCTTTCTCACGGGTAAAGGCGTACGCAGCGGCAACCTCAGCCGCCTGCTGCGCCTGGGTACCAGCCTGGTGCCATTGGTCCGCCTGTTCCTGCACGGCAGCCGACGCCCCTGACCCCTCGTGCCCGCCGCTTGCGCGGGCACGCTCGACACGGGAAGCTATGGCCTCCACCTGATGGGAGATCGAGCCTTGGACTGGCATACCCTGCTGACCCGCGAACGCCTGGGCAAAGCCCTGTACAGCCCCGAGGAACTGGGGCGTAGCCCCTTCCACAAGGACCATGATCGCATCATCTTCTCCGGTGCCTTCCGCCGCCTGGGACGCAAGACCCAAGTACACCCGGTCTCCAGCAACGACCATATCCATACCCGCCTGACTCACTCCCTGGAAGTCAGTTGCGTCGGCCGCTCGCTGGGCATGCGCGTCGGCGAGACCCTGCGCGATAGCCTGCCCGCCTGGTGCGAGCCCAGCGACCTGGGGATGATCATCCAGTCCGCCTGCCTGGCCCATGACATTGGCAACCCGCCATTCGGGCATTCCGGCGAAGACGCCATCCGCCATTGGTTCCAACAGGCAGCCGGGCGCGGCTGGCTGGACGACATGAGCGACGACCAGCGGGCCGACTTCCTTAATTTCGAAGGCAACGCCCAAGGCTTTCGCGTCCTCACCCAACTGGAATACCACCAGTTCGACGGCGGGACCCGATTGACCTACGCCACCCTGGGTACCTATGTGAAATACCCTTGGAGTGCCCGCCACGCCGACGCCCTGGGCTACAAGAAGCACAAGTTCGGCTGCTACCAGAGCGAACTGCCACTGCTCGAACAGATTGCCCGCAAGCTTGGCCTGCCGCAGCTCGAGCAGCAGCGCTGGGCACGGCATCCATTGGTGTACCTGATGGAAGCGGCCGACGATATCTGCTACGCATTGATCGACCTGGAAGATGGCCTGGAGATGGAGTTGTTGCAGTACGCCGAAGTCGAGGCCTTGCTGCTTGATCTGGTGGGCGACGACCTTCCCGAAACCTACCGCCAGCTCGGGCCGGCGGACTCGAAGCGACGCAAACTGGCGATCCTGCGTGGCAAGGCCATCGAACACCTGACCAATGCCGCCGCCCAGGCCTTCGTCGAGCAGCAACAAGCCCTGCTTGCCGGCCACCTGGCCGGGGACCTGGTGGAGCACATGCATGGCCCAGCCAAGCGCTGCGTCCTGCAGGCCAAGGACATGGCACGCAAGAAAATCTTCCAGGACAAGCGCAAGACCCTGCATGAAATAGGCGCCTACACCACCCTTGAGATCCTCCTCAACGCGTTCTGTGGGGCTGCGCTGGAACAGCATGGTGGGCGCACGCCGTCGTTCAAGAGCCGACGTGTGCTGGACCTGATCGGCAACCATGCCCCTGACCCTCATGGCTCGCTACACAATGCGTTCCTGCGCATGATCGACTTCATTGCCGGCATGACTGATAGTTATGCCAGCGAAATGGCCAGTGAAATGACCGGACGCTCCAGCCCTGCATAAGGGCGGGAGCCAACCCACACTCAATCGACGTCATTGAAGGAAATATCTTAACAACCACCCTTTCAATTAAACATCTCTTTATATTTACAAATAAAAAGTAACCAAATCTTGGTCTGACACCCACCTAAACACGCTGAATGCGTAGCGCGGGTAGCTTTTTACTGTAAGCCTTTTCCCATATCGTAATTACAGCCTTTCATCGCGTATTCCTCATCTAGCAACTGAGCTAAGGTATCCGCTGTTTCCGACACCTACGCATGGAAGTTGAATATGCACTCTGTATATATTGTCGACGATCACCCCGTAATTCGCCTGGCAGTTCGAATGCTGCTGGAAAACCAGGATTACAAGATTGTCGGCGAGTCGGACAATGGCGTGGACGCCATGCAGATGATCCGCGAAACACGCCCCGACTTGGTAATCCTGGATATCGCCATTCCAAAGCTGGACGGCCTGGAAGTGCTTTCCCGCTTCCAAAGCATGGCGTTACCCTTGAAGGTTCTAGTTCTGACCGCCCAGTCACCTGCGCTTTTCGCCATCCGTTGCATGCAGTCAGGCGCTGCGGGGTATGTCGGAAAACAAGAAGATCTTAGCGAGCTGCTAAGTGCAATCAAAGCGGTCCTGTCTGGTTACAATTATTTCCCAAGCCAGGCGGTTAATGGCAGCCTTGCCGAATCCAACACTGAAATACGACTTTTCCGACAAGTCAATGACAGAGAGCTTATGGTACTGCAACTATTCGCACAGGGAAGAAGCAATAAGGATATCGCCAAAGGGATGTTTCTCAGCAACAAGACCGTCAGCACCTACAAAAAACGGCTCATGCAAAAACTTCAGGTCCAGACATTGGTCGACCTGATCGATGTCGCCAAGCGCAACGCCTTGGTTTGAGGTGCGGCATGGGGCGGTACCTGGCCATTTATCTAGCTTTGCTCATGATGTGCGGCGCGGCCGTTGCCGAACCGGCGCCCCCCAAGATGCTGAACCTGCTTACGCGTTCGAACCTCAAGCCGATCCCTCCGGCGCTGAACGACGCTCAACGTCAGTGGCTGGAAAAAAAGCGGGTATTGGTGGTCGGGACGTCCTTTCCGGACTATCCGCCCTTTGACATCACCACGGGAGGGCGAGACTACCAAGGACTCACCGCCGAGTATGCAGGGTTGATCGGCAGTGCCTTGGGGCTGCCAGTGCAGGTGCTGGGTTTCGACAGTCGCCAGGCAGCGATCGACGCACTCACCCAAGGCCAGATCGACCTGCTCGGCAGCGCCAACGGCTACGAGGCCAGTGCCGGGCTCGCCCTTTCCCGGCCCTATGCCGTCGACCAACCGGTGCTGGTGACCCGCGAACAGGAAGGCCGCGTGCTGGATGACCAGCTCGAAGGCCTGCGTTTGAGCATGCTCTATCACTATCTGTCGCCAAAGAACGTATTGCGAACCTACCCAAAGGCCGAACTGCTCGCCTTCCAATCCTCGACCTTGGCGCTCAATGCCGTCGCCTTTGGCCAGGCCGATGTGTTCATCGGCGATACCATTTCCACCCACTACCAACTCAACCGGGGCCACATGCCCCCCCTGCGCATGGCCAGCTTCGGCAAGCACGAGGCCATCGGCTTCAGCTTCGCCCTGCGTCGCCAGGACACCCAGCTCAAGGCGCTGGTCGACGCGACCCTCGACAACCAGCCCAACGCCATGAAGGCCAGCATCTTCAAACGCTGGGGTGCCGGCAGCGACTTGCTTCTGAGCGATCGCAAGCTGCAGCTTTCGCCTAACGAGGAGCAGTGGTTGCGAGAGCATCCGGTCATGCGTGTGGCCATCAACGAAACGGCCGCCCCCATTTCCTACTTCGATGGCAACGGTCATTTCCGCGGCATTGCCGCCGACTTGCTCGAACTCGTCCGCCTGCGCACGGGCCTGCGCTTCGAAATCGAACGGGCCAGCGGCATTCGGGATATGCTGGCCCGGCTCAAGGATGGTCGAGCCGATGTCATCGCAGCCATTTCCAGCGATGAAAAACATGACACTGCACTGCACATCAGCCGACCGTACCTGGAAAGCGCCTATGTACTGGTCACCCGTGCAGGCAGTGACCAGGCATCATCGCTCGAACAACTGCAGAACAGGCAGGTCGCGATCATGCGCGACAGCAACATCGCCGAACTGCTCTCGGCACGCTATCCGCAGATCGGCCGGATCGAGACCGACAGTCCGTTCTTTTCCATGGCCCTGCTCGGCAGCGGCGAGGTGGATGCGGCCATCACCACATTGATCGACGCCAACCACGCGTTGGCCGACAACCCGGACCTGGTGATCCGCAGTACGATCGGCAGCGAGCCGGCCACCTTCGCGATGGCCACCAACCGCCAACCCCAGGCGCTCGCGTCGATACTCGACAAAGCCCTGCAGAGCATCTCCCCGGAAGAGCTGGGTGTGATCGACAACCGCTGGCGGGGCTATCGGTTGCATGACGACGCACCTTGGCAGGCGTTTCGCCGCGAGGCCCTGCAGTTCCTGCTGGCCATAGGTTTGCTGCTGTTGCTGGCCTTGCTCTGGAATGCGCACCTGCGCCGGCAGATCAAACACCGCCAACGTGTGGAACGCGCGCTCAACGACCAGCTGGAATTCATGGGCGCCCTGCTCAACGGCACGCCCCACCCCATGTATGTACGTGACCGCGAAGGGCGCTTGCAGAGTTGCAACGCCAGCTACCTGGAGGCTGTCGAAGCGCAGGCCGAGGACTTGATCGGCAAACGCCTGGACGAAAGCCTGGGCAATGAACGTGAATACACCCGGCAGATAGAAGCCGACTACCGGCAGGTCATGGCCGCAGGCACCCCCCTGATACTCGATCGCGCTTTCCACATCGGCGGTCAGCATCTGACGCTCTATCACTGGATCCTGCCCTATCGTGATTCGCTGGGCGAGGTCCAGGGCATCATTGGCGGTTGGATCGACATCAGCGAGCGCCGCAAGCTGATTCAGGAACTGCGCCTGGCCAAGCAGCAGGCCGATGACGCGAATCGTGCCAAAAGCACCTTCCTGGCGACCATCAGCCATGAAATCCGCACCCCCATGAATGCGGTCATCGGCATGCTGGAGTTGGCCGTACGGCGCGCCGACAAAGGGCAGTTGGACCGACCGGCATTGGAGGTCGCCTATCATTCGGCCAAGGACCTGTTGGGGCTGATCGGGGATATCCTGGATTTCGTTCGCATCGAATCCGGGCATCTCTACCTTGCGCCCGAGCCGGTCGACCCCAGTACCCTGGTCGAATCGGTGGCCCGGGTATTCGACGGACTGGCGCGCCAGAAGGGCCTCACCCTGCAGGTGGTGATCGCAGCGGATGCACGCTGCCATGCCCTGCTCGACCCACTGCGCTTCAAACAGGTCGTTTCGAACCTGGTGAGCAATGCCATAAAGTTCACCCAGGACGGCCAGGTGTGCGTCAGCCTCGCCCTCAGCGATGGCGGCTCGGACACACCGACCCTGGACCTGCAAGTGCGTGATACCGGTATCGGTATCCATGAAGATGACCTGCAGCAATTGTTCAACCCCTTCGTTCAGGCCAACCCTCACAGCGAAGGCGCGCGCGCGGGCACCGGCCTGGGCCTTGCGATCAGCCGCAGTCTTTGCGAAATGATGGGAGGCAGCCTGACGATCAAGAGCCTTCCGGGAGTGGGTACCCAGGTGCGCTTGGTCATGCCGCTGCAATGTGTCGCCGCGCCGATGGAAGCGACGCCCCTGATACCTGAGGTCGAAGCGCCCGTGGCGCGCCTGAACGTGCTCGTGATCGACGATCATCCAGCCAACCTGCTGCTGATGGAGCAACAACTGGGCTTCCTGGGGCTATGCCTGAACAGTGCGCGTGATGGCCATGAAGGCTTGGAGAAATGGCGAACGGGTGGTTTCGACCTGGTGATCCTGGACTGCAACATGCCGCGCATGAGCGGCTACCAGGTGGCCGAAGCGATTCGAGCGCAGGAACACCGGTTTGGTTGGCCACGTTGCGTGATCTTGGGCTATACCGCCAATGCCCAACCGGAAGTGCGTCAGAAGTGCCTGGACGTCGGCATGGACGATTGCCTGCTCAAACCCATCAGCTTGCACATGTTGAACCAACGCCTCGCCGCCATCGTCCCCGCTTGGCAGGGTATACCTGCAAAACCGCGACCCAAGCACTTCGAACCCGCAGGCTTGGCCACCATCGCCGGAGACGATCCCGCCAACCATGAACGGCTACTCAAAGCCCTGCAGCAAAGCTTGCAACAGGACCTGGCCACGTTGATGGCCATCGACCCAGGCCTCGATCCACACATGCTCGCCACCCAGGCACACCATATCCTCGGCGTGGCGAGGATGCTCGAAGCCAGGGCCTTGATAAAGGCGTGCGAGGCGCTGGAGGGTCAGCCATTGGCCCTGTCGCAACGCAAGCTGCGAAGGCAGGCCTTGGCACGGCATATGCGCCGTGTCGAGAAAGCCCTGGCCAGGCATCTGCAGGATCTGGCCAGGGCTCGCTGAAGCGGCGCGCCGAGCGGCGGCCGCGCAGATGGATCAGGAAGCCGAGGTATTGATCGGCTTGTCCGGATACCAGGCGTCCAGCAGCGGGCTGAGTTCGATCTTGGTCAGCTCGCTGCGGCCCTTGAGCCAGGCTTCGACAATGGCGCGCTGCTCTTCGCTGACCGAGCCACGCTTGGCCAGGCAGACCAGGCCGAAATCATCGCCGCCAACATAATCCAGGCCATTGGCATCCATGGCTTCGGCGAGGAAGGCATCGAGGAAGGCATCGATGGCTTCGTCGGACAGGTCTTCCTTGAATTCCAGGTTCAGTTCGAAACCCAGCTCCTGGAATTCGTCCACGCAGAGCTTCTTGCGCAGGCGACGGGAACGGTTGGTGGCCATGAAACAATCCTCTTGAGTATTAACGCGCGGCACTTTACCAGTTTCCGCGCCAAAGCGGCGCTTTTCCGTCGAACATGGCCCATGGGCGGTGCGCTTGGGGCATAATGCGCACAGTATTTTGTCCTGGGGCCATCATCTATACAGCCCCGTTGTCTTTTCCCTCGTGCGCAGGGTTGAAATCACACATGATCAAAACGCTTCGTCCCCTGATTCTTGCCGGCCTGTTCCTGCCATTCGCCATGACCAGCCAGGCTGCCACGGTCAATACCACCCTCTCGCCCAAGGTGCAGCAGGCGCTGAAGGCCAACAAGCTGGAAAATTCGGCCCTGTCTCTGGTGATGCTGCCCCTTGACGGTCCAGGCACGCCGACCGTGTTCAATGCCGATGTCTCGGTCAACCCGGCCTCGACCATGAAACTGGTCACTACCTACGCGGCGCTGGAACTGCTCGGCCCGACCTTCCAGTGGAAAACCGAGTTCTATACCGACGGTACCCTGAGCAATGGTGTACTCAACGGCAACCTGTACCTCAAAGGGGGCGGCGACCCGAAGCTGAACATGGAAAAGCTCTGGTTGCTGATGCGCGACCTGCGTGCCAACGGCGTGCGCACCATTACCGGTGACCTGGTGCTGGACCGCAGTCACTTCGTCCAGCCCAACCTGCCGCAGTTCAATGACGACGGCGGCGACATGAACAAGCCGTTCCTGGTACGCCCGGATTCGTTGCTGGTCAACCTCAAGGCCCTGCGTTTCGTGGCCCGCAACGACGGCGGCAAGGTGACGGTGGCCGTCGAACCGCCGCTGGCCAACATCCGTATCGACAACCAGGTCAAGGCCGTGGCATCCAAGCGCTGCACGGGCGATGTACGTTACAACCCAGTGACCCAGGCCGATGGTGTAAGCGTGGTTGTCAGCGGCCAGCTCGGTGATGGCTGCAACTCCCAGACCTACCTGTCGCTGCTCGACCATCCGACCTACGCCGCCGGCGCCGTACGTGCGATCTGGAACGAGCTGGGCGGAAGCATCCAAGGCCGCGACCGCATCGAGAACGTGCCCAAGAGCGCACGCCTGCTGGCCCGGGCGTTCTCACCGGACCTAGTGGAGGTGATCCGCGACATCAACAAGTACAGCAACAACACCATGGCCCAGCAGCTGTTCCTGAGCCTGGGTGCACAGTTCCGCACCGATGCCGACGGGGATGACGCACGTGCCGCCCAGCGTGTGGTGCGCCAGTGGTTGGCGAAGAAGGGCATCACCGCGCCGCACCTGGTCATGGAGAATGGCTCCGGGCTGTCCCGTGCCGAGCGGGTCAGCACCCGTGAAATGGCGGCGCTGTTGCAGGCGGCCTGGAAGAGCCCTTACGCGGCAGAATTCATAAGCTCCATGCCCCTGGTGGGCATGGACGGGACCATGCGCAAGCGACTCAAGCGCACGGCCCTGAGTGGCGAAGGCCATATCAAGACCGGAACGCTCAATACCGTCCGGGCGATCGCCGGCTTCAGCCGCGACAGCAATGGGCATACCTGGGCGGTGGCAGCGATCTTGAACGACCCCAAGCCTTGGGGGGCTTCGCAGGTTCTGGACCAGGTATTGCTGGACCTTTATCGCCAGCCCAAGGTGGGGGCAGGGACGATAGGCGTCGTGCCTTGATCGTTCTGGGCTAGGCCTGTAGCGCCTGAATCCCGGCCCCATCGCCGGCAAGCCGGCTCCCACATGGCCTGTGGGAGATCACCCAGCCCTCCCGGGCCGCGTTGCCGCGCAGAGAACAAGCGGCTAGCGCCGCCCCTCCCTGTGGGAGCCGGCTTGCCGGCGATGGGCTGCAACGCAGCCCTGCTACCTGAGCCCACTGCCTACGTCACCCTCAGGGCAACTCCGACTCCACCCGATCCCGCCCCGCCTGCTTGGCCGCATAGACCCCGGCATCGGCCCGCAACAACAACGCATCCGCGCCCTCTCCTGTTCGCCACCCCGCTACGCCGAAACTCGCCGTCACCCGCCCTACCCCCTCGACCGCCACATTCCGTACCCCCTGCCACAACTCCAGCGCCAACAACCGCGCCTGCTCGGCATTGCTTCCCGGGCACAACACCATGAATTCCTCGCCGCCCAGGCGACAGAACACATCCGTGCGCCGCAGCCGATTGCCGATCCGCTGGCACAGGCTGCGCAGCACATGGTCGCCCACCGCATGCCCATACTGGTCGTTGATATGCTTGAAGTGATCGATGTCCAGCATGATCACTGCCAGGTCCAGGCCATCGCGTTGCGCCCGCTCGAGCTCATGCTTGAGCCGCTCCTGGAAATAGCGGCGGTTGTGGATACCCGTCAGGGAATCGGTGACCGACAATGCGCGCAGTTCCTCCTCCACCCGCTTGAGGTCGGAAATGTCCGTCAGGTAGCCGTGCCAGACCGTGCAGCCGGCATCGTCGACCTCCGGCGTCGCCTCCCCGCGGACCCAGCGTAGGCCCGCCTTCGGCAGCACAACCCGGTACTCCTCGCGCCAGGGCGCAAGATGCTCAGCGGAATAACGCACCGACCTACGCACACGCTCCAGGTCGTCCGGGTGGATGCGCTCGAACACCGCCGAGGCGTCCTCGCGCAGCACCTGCAGGTCGATCTCGTAGATGTCGCGCAGCCCTTGGCTCGCGTAGGAAAAGCACGAGTGCCCGTCGGCGTCCTGCCGATACTGGTAGATACCGCCCGGCACTTCGGCACTGAGCTTTTCCAGGAGCCGGTCTCGCGCCGCCAGCGCCTCATGCACCCGGCGCCGTTCGGTGACATCGATACAGATCGCCAAGTACCCCACCCACAAGCCCTGCTCATCGAGCACGGCGGTCACCAGCATGTTGGCCAGCAGGTGGCTGCCATCCTTGCGTACCAGGGTCCACTCCCCTGGCTCGCTGTCGCTCTCCTGCACCGTTTCGGCGAACATCGCCTGGCCGCCGCCGAAATCACGCCCATAGCGCTGGCGCAAGGCATGGGCGCGCTGGCTCAGTTCCTCGGGCGGAACCAGGTCCTCCAGGCGCAACTGGCCGATCGCCTCGCTGGCCGAATAGCCCAGCATGCGTTCGGCACCGGCATTGAACGTGCTGACCACGCCCCTGAGGCTGGTGGCGATGATCGCCACCTGGGTGGCGGCATCCAGCACGCTGCGCAGCTGGTTGTGGGTATCGCGCAGGGATTGTTCACTGACGCGCAATTCGGCGGTGCGCTGCTCCACCAGGCTCAGGGCGCGCTGACGCTGGCTGAACAGGCTGTAGAGCAAGGCGCTGAGCAACAGGCTCAACAAGCCGCCCAGCAAGCCGACGGCCACCGCGGCGGAAGAACGGTTGGCCTGGAGGAAGGCCAGGCTGGGGCGAATGTCGAGCGGGTAGTGGTGGTCCGCCAGGTGCAACAAATGGCTGCTGGCCAGGGGTACCGGGGCGATCGGGTTCTGCGAGTCGAACAGCACCTCCGGGCCCTTGCTCCCAGAAGCATCGGTGATGCGCACCACCAGGTTGTCCTCCTCCGTCGGCGGCAGGCCTTCGGCGATCAGGCGTCGCATGCTCAGCAGCGCCATCACGTAGCCAGCCGGCAGGCCGTCGACCACACCCTCGGCGAATACCGGCGCCACCACCAGCACGCCTCGTGCATAGGCCGGTTCGACATTGATCATGTCCAGCGGCGCGGAAACCGCCATGCTGCCCGGCGACTGGGCGCGAATCAGCGCCGCCTCGCGCACGGGCTGGCCGCGCAGGTCCAGGCCATAAGGCTGCCCCTGCAGCGAGGCTGCCTGGGTGTAGAGCACCGGGTAGTAATAGTCGCGCTGGGCGGCTGGCTGCCAGTTGCCCTGCTCGTCCTGGTCGCGAATCTGATAGTCCTGGCCCAGCCACGCCCTGGCCCGGCGCTCGAAGTCACCCCGCTGGCCGGCATCGACCCGTGGCGCCCAGGAGTAAGCCTGGGTGCGGTACAACAATGGCCGGGCATAGCCGTCGAACTCGAGCGGGGTGATCTGGGTGGAATAGCTGAAGAAGCGCCGCAGCCCGTCCAGGCGCTGCTCCTGGTCTTCGAAACGTTCGGCGATACGGCTGTAGCGTTCGTTGGCCAGCAAGTCGAAACGCTGACGCAACTGCTGCTTATAGAACGCCTGGGCAGCGATCACCAAGGCGGCGGTGAGCAGCCCGCCAGCGACCAGGGCCGCCAGCGCCACCGCCCACGCAGGCAATGCTTCGCGAAATACGCCAAGCACCTTCGCACGCACGCCACACTTCATAGAAGAATCTCACCACGTCAGCGTCCTGCGAATTGTCCAGCCCTTCGCTGAGTTATAGCTATTGGCCACTAGCCGCGCAACGTAGCTTGTCGCCTCAGCGAGCCTGAATGCGCCAGGCTTTGTGGATCCGGTTGTTACGGGCGAAATCCGGGTCCAGGGTCTGCGCGCTGATTTCCTCGACCGCATAACGCTCCACCAGCCCCGCGTCGAGCTGGAACTTGCGGAAATTATTGGAGAAATACAGCACGCCCCCTGGCGCCAGCCGAGCCATGGCCAGATCCAGCAGTTGCACATGGTCGCGCTGCACGTCGAACACGCCTTCCATGCGTTTGGAGTTGGAGAAGGTCGGCGGGTCGATAAAGATCAGGTCGTAGCTGTCGCGATTGCCCTCCAGCCATGCCATGACGTCGCCCTGCTCCAGGCGGTGGCGGTCGGAAAAGCCATTGAGCGCCAGGTTGCGTCGCGCCCAGTCCAGGTAGGTTTTGGACAGGTCGACGCTGGTGGTGCTGCGCGCCCCGCCCTTGGCCGCATGCACGGTGGCGGTGGCGGTGTAGCAGAACAGGTTGAGGAAACGCTTGCCGGCCGCTTCGCGCTGAATACGCATGCGCATCGGGCGATGGTCGAGGAACAGGCCGGTATCCAGGTAGTCGGTGAGGTTGACCAGCAACTTGACGCCGCCTTCGTTTACCTCGTGGAAACGGCCTTCAGTGCCCTGGCGTTCGTACTGGCGGGTTCCGCTCTGGCGCTCGCGGCGCTTGAGCACCACGCGCTGCGGGTCGATGCCCAGCGCCTGGGGAATGGCCGCCAGAGCGTCGAGCAGGCGCGCCTGGGCCTTGTCCGGGTCGACCGAGCGCGGCGCGGCGTATTCCTGCACATGCACCCAGTCCTGGTAGAGGTCCACGGCCAGGGCATACTCGGGCATGTCGGCATCGTACAGACGGTAGCAACCGACCTGCTCGCGGCGGGCCCACTTGCCCAGTTGCTTGAGGTTCTTCTGCAGGCGGTTGGCGAACATCTGCGCGCCCTCGGACAGGCGTGCCGGCTCACTGGCAATCGCCACCGGGCGGCGCGGCTCGCCCGCCTCAGGCTCGGCCTGGCGACGCTCGCCGGTGACGAACTGGTCGGGCTGGACCTTGAACAGCAGCAATTTGCACGGCAGCGCGCCGTTCCAGAACGCGTACTGCTTGTGGCTGCGAATGCCCATTCGCTTGCCCAGCTCCGGCGCACCGGTGAACACCGCCGCCTCCCACCCCAGGCAGGCCTGGCGCAGACGCTCGCCAAGGTTCTGGTAGAGGTAGAGCAGGCTCGCCTCGTCGCCCAGGCGCTCGCCATAGGGCGGGTTGCTGATCACCAGGCCTTTCTGGTTCTGGTCCGGGCGCGGCTCGAAGCTGCCCACCTCGCCCTGGTAGATCTTCACCCAGTCGCCCAGGCCCGCACGCTCGACGTTGTTGCGCCCCGGCTGGATCAGCCGCGGGTCGGCCTCATAGCCGCGGATCCACAGGGGCGGCTTGGCCAGCCCCACCTGGGCGCGGGCCTGGGCCTCGTCATGCACTTTGCGCCACAGCGCCGGCACATGGCCGAGCCAGGCCGTGAAGCCCCAGCGTTCGCGCTTGAGGTTAGGCGCGATGTCGGCAGCGATCATCGCCGCTTCGACGAGGAAGGTGCCCACACCGCACATGGGGTCGGCCAGGGCGCCACCTTCGGCGGCGATACGTGGCCAGCCGGCGCGAATCAACACCGCCGCAGCCAGGTTCTCCTTCAGCGGCGCAGCGCCTTGCTGCAAGCGGTAGCCACGTTGGTGCAGGCTGTGGCCGGAGAGGTCCAGAGACAGGATCGCCTCGCCACGCTCCAGGCGCAGGTGCACGCGCAGGTCTGGGTCGATCTTGTCCACCGAGGGGCGCTGACCTTCACGGTTGCGCAGCTTGTCGACAATGGCGTCCTTGACCTTCAGGGCACCGAAGTGGGTGTTGTCGATACCCGAGCCGTGGCCACTGAACTCCACCGCCAGGGTGCCGTCGGCCATCAGGTGGTCCTGCCAGTCGACGCCATGGACGCCGTCGTAGAGCTCGTCGGCGTTCTTCATGGAGAAGCGCTTGAGTACCAGCAGCACGCGGTTGGCCAGGCGCGACCACAGGCACAGGCGGTAGGCGGTTTCCATGTCGGCCGAGCCGCGGATCGCCGAGGTGTGCTCGCGCACCTCTTCAAGGCCCAGGCCACGGGCTTCCTCGGCGAGCAGGCCTTCCAGGCCTTTGGGGCAGGTGAGATAGAGTTCGAAACGGTCCGACATGAGCAATCCAGAGCCTTGGGCTGGTTGAGTGACGGGCCGACGCATCGCCCCGCCTGAGTTTGCCCGGGCGCCCTTCCAGCAGGCGCTCGGGTGGCCTGCCCATCAAGAGCAGACCGGGCCACCTGATCGACGAGCCCATCGCGTCATGGCGAAAATGGGTTAGATCGTCAGGCAGTATGAAAATTTCCGGTGACGGGGTCACGACTGTGACCCTTCGTCGCATTTCAAATTGTTACCACACTTCACCGGCCCCCATGGCCAGTTGACCGCAAATAGGCACTAAACCCTGATCATAGCGGGCTCAACGACAAATCAGGTTGAGTCGCATTTATTTACTTATCCTCTGACCCTAGGAAAGGTTACGTCCTTATGACAAATCGATCATTCACACTGTGACTCGCTTTGGTTAGAACTGGCCTTAGGTTGTCTCGCAACGAGGCAACACCTTCCGCTCGCCACGCCGGCAGCGAGCGCAAACCGGCAGAACGATTCTGCCCGGCCTCGGAGAGGCCGACGGGACATTACAGTCAACAAGTGAGGGCAACACCCTATGAGAAGACTTAAGCGTGATCCGTTGGAAAGAGCATATTCACGTGGCTACCAGTATGGGGTCACCGGCAAATCCCGCGAGCTTTGCCCCTTCAACCTGCCGTCCGTACGCCAAGCCTGGATCAATGGCTGGCGCGAAGGACGGGGTGACAACTGGGATGGCATGACCGGCACCGCTGGCATCCAGAGACTCAACGAAAATCACGCCGTTGGCTGAGACGAGGACACTGAATTCGAGTCACCATGCGCGCCCCATCCGGGCGGCGGGCTGAGGCCCAGGGGCCCCCGCAAGGGGCCCTTTTTTATGCCTGTCCTTTTTATTGCCGCGGCATGGCCGCAATGGCGTCCACCGCCTCGCGGATCAGCGCAGGCCCCTTGTAGATGAAACCCGAGTAGATCTGCACCAGGCTGGCACCAGCGGCGATCTTTTCCGCTGCGTGGCGCCCTTCGGTGATCCCGCCCGCGGCAATGATCGGCAACTTGCCGGCCAGCTCAGCGGCCAGCACCTTCACCGTGTGTGTGCTTTTCTCCAGCACCGGCGCACCGGACAGGCCACCGGCCTCGTCACCGAACGGCAGGCCCTGGACGCCTTCGCGGCCGAGCGTGGTGTTGGTGGCGATCACCGCGTCCATGCCGGTTTCCATCAGCGCCGAGGCCACCAGGGCGGTTTCCTCGTCGGTCATGTCCGGGGCGATCTTGATGGCCAGGGGCACGCGCTTGCCGTGCTCGCTGGCCAACTGCTCGCGGCGCACCGCCAGGGCTTGCAGCAGTTGCTTGAGCGAGTCGCCGAACTGCAAGGTGCGCAGGCCCGGGGTGTTCGGCGAACTGACGTTGACGGTGATATAGCTGGCATCGGCGTAGACCTTTTCCAGGCAGATCAGGTAATCGTCCACCGCGCGCTCGACCGGCGTGTCGAAGTTCTTGCCGATGTTGATGCCCAGTACGCCGTCATAACGCGCAGCACGAACCCGGGCCAGCAGGTGATCGACGCCCAGGTTGTTGAAGCCCATACGGTTGATGATCGCCGTGGCCTCGGGCAACCGGAACAGACGCGGCTTGGGGTTGCCCGGCTGAGGGCGCGGGGTCACGGTGCCGATCTCGACGAAGCCGAAACCCAACTGGGCGAAACCGTCGATGGCCGCGCCGTTCTTGTCCAGGCCGGCGGCCAGGCCGACCGGGTTGGCGAAGTTCAAGCCCATGACCGTTACCGGCAACGCCGCCGGCTGCTTGCACAGCAGGCCATTGAGACCGAGGCGGCCACCGGCGCCGATCAGGTCCAGGGACAGGTCGTGGGAGGTTTCCGGGGAAAGCTTGAACAGCAGCTGGCGGGCCAGGGTATACATGGGCGGGCAAGACTCGCGGTGAGTGAGCGGGCGATTATAGCCAGCGCGCGGCCCGGGCGACAGGGGCGCTGGCACATGGGTTGCTTCATCGGGTACAGGCAGACTGCTCCGTACCGGCGAGGAACCCCTTGAACACAGCATTCCCCACGACACCCCTGGCCTGGGTCAACGGCAGCGATGCCCCCGAGAAAACCTGCCTGGACATCGGCTTCATGGCCCTGACCGACTGCGCGCCGGTCGTAGTGGCCGCCACCCAGGGCTTCGCCCAGTTGCAGGGCCTGACCCTCAACCTCAAACGCCAGGCCTCCTGGGCCGGGCTGCGCGACAAGCTGGTCAGCGGCGAACTGGATGCCGCCCATTGCCTGTACGGCCTGGTCTACGCCGTGCACCTGGGCCTGGGCGGCATACCCAACCATGCCATGGCCGTGCTCATGGGTCTGAACCAGAACGCCCAGGCCCTGAACCTCTCCCCGGCCCTGCAGCGCAAAGGCGTGACCAGCCCCGAGGCATTGTCGCGCCTGGTGCACCAGCATGGCGCACGCCTGACCTTCGCCCAGACCTTCCCCACTGGCACCCACGCCATGTGGCTGTATTACTGGTTGGCCAGCCAAGGCATTCACCCGCTGCAGGACGTGCGCAGTGTGGTGGTCCCCCCCGCACAGATGGCCGCCCACCTGCAAGCCGGGCGTATCGACGGCTTTTGCGTCGGCGAGCCCTGGTCGGCCGATGCGGTGGCCAAGGGCTTGGGCTTTACCTTGGCGACCAGCCAGTCGATCTGGCCGGACCATCCGGAAAAAGTCCTCGGCGCTACCCGCGCGTTCGTCGAGCAATACCCCAACAGTGCCCGAGCGTTGGTGAAGGCGGTCCTGGCCGCCAGCCGATTCATCGAGCAAAGCCAGGAAAACCGCCGGAGCACGGCCCAGCTGCTCAGCGGCAAGGCCTACCTGGATACGCCCCTGGGCAGCATCGAACCACGACTGCTCGGCGATTACCAGGACGGCCTGGGCAACCAGTGGCACGACCCTCACGCCCTACGCCTGTTCGACCAGGGGCGGGCGAACATACCCTACCTGTCCGACGGCATGTGGTTCATGACGCAGTTCCGCCGCTGGGGGCTGCTGCGCGAAGACCCCGACTACCTGGGCGTGGCCCGTCAGGTCCAGCAGTTGGGCCTCTACCACCAGGCGGCCGAGGCCATCGGCGTGCCCTGCTCCTACCCCCTGATGCGCAGCAGTCTGCTGATCGACGGCACCCGCTGGGACGGCAGCGACCCTCACGGCTATGCCCGCAGCTTCCGCCTGCACGCCCTGGATGACACCCCTGATGCCCAGGCCGGCCTGTGAGGAGAACGGACATGCTGCGAATCCTGCTGATCGATGACACCGAACGAAAGGTCGGTCGCCTCAAGGGCGCCCTGATCGAGGCGGGCTTCGAGGTGATCGAGGCCGCTGGCCTGACCATCGACCTGCCCACCTGCGTCGAAACCGTGCACCCGGACGTGGTCCTGATCGATACCGAGTCACCAGGGCGGGATGTGATGGAGCAGGTGGTGCTGGTCAGCCGCGACCGTCCCCGCCCCATCGTGCTGTTCACTGACGAGCACGATCCAGGCGTGATGCGCCAGGCGATCCAGGCCGGGGTCAGCGCCTATATCGTCGAAGGTATCCATGCCGCGCGTCTGCAGCCGATCCTCGACGTGGCCATGGCCCGCTTCGAAAGCGACCAGGCGCTCAAGGCCCAACTGCTGGCCCGGGACCAGCAGTTGGCCGAACGCAAGCGCATCGAACAGGCCAAGGGCCTGTTGATGAAAATGAAGGACTGCAACGAGGAACAGGCCTACACGCTGATGCGGCGCCAGGCGATGAGCCGCCAGCAGAAGCTGATCCAGGTGGCCGAACAGATCATCGCCATGCACGAGATGCTGGGCTAGCGGCAGCCCTGCGCTGCCTGAACTCGCCATTGGCCAGGTTTGCGTGATCCTGAGCGGGCTTGTCTCGCGATGGGCTGCATAGCAGCCCTAATTGGCCCGGCTCTTGCTGAGTACACCCCACAGGTAGCCAACGGCGGTTGCCACATTCCCCGACAAAGACGTCGCTCCCCTTCCATGCCAGTGGACCGGGAAGCGGCGTCTTTTTCGTTCCGGCCCTGCACAACCAGGGCGTGACTAGCGTTGCAAGCCGCGCGAGGTGTTCGATGAATACGAGCTTCTGGAAATCCGGGCATGTGCCCACCCTGTTCGCCGCGTTCCTGTATTTCGACCTGAGCTTCATGGTCTGGTACCTGCTGGGCCCTCTGGCGGTGCAGATCGCCGCCGACCTCGGACTGAGCGCACAGCAACGGGGCCTGATGGTGGCTACGCCGATCCTGGCCGGCGCGGTGCTGCGTTTCGCCATGGGCCTGCTGGTGGATCGTTTGTCGCCGAAGACTGCCGGGGTGCTGGGCCAGGTGGTGGTGATCGCAGCCCTGGCCTGCGCCTGGCACTTGGGTATCCACAGCTATGAACAAGCCCTGCTGTTGGGCGTGTTCCTCGGTTTTGCCGGCGCCTCGTTCGCCGTTTCCCTGCCCCTGGCCTCGCAGTGGTATCCGCCTCAACACCAAGGCAAAGCCATGGGCATCGCCGGCGCGGGTAATTCCGGCACAGTGTTCGCCGCCCTGCTGGCCCCTGCCCTGGCTGCAGCCTTTGGCTGGAACAACGTGTTCGGCTTCGCCCTGCTGCCCCTGGTGCTGACCCTGGCCTTGTTCGTTCTGCTGGCGCGCAATGCACCGCAACGGCCCAAGCCCAAGGCCATGGCGGACTACCTCAAGGCCCTGGGCGACCGCGACAGCTGGTGGTTCATGTTCTTCTACAGCGTGACCTTCGGCGGCTTCATCGGCCTGGCCAGTGCTCTGCCCGGCTATTTCAGCGACCAGTACGGCCTGAGCCCGGTCACCGCCGGCTACTACACGGCCGCCTGCGTATTCGCCGGCAGCCTCATGCGCCCGCTGGGCGGCGCCCTGGCCGACCGCTTCGGCGGGATCCGCACCTTGCTGGCCATGTACAGCGTGGCGGCCATCTGCATCGCCGCCGTTGGCTTCAACCTGCCCAGCGCCGTGGCCGCCCTGGCCCTGTTCGTCAGCGCCATGCTCGGTCTCGGTGCGGGCAACGGCGCGGTATTCCAATTGGTGCCCCAACGCTTCCGCCAGGAGATCGGCGTGATGACCGGGTTGATCGGCATGGCCGGCGGCATCGGCGGGTTCCTCCTGGCCGCAGGGCTGGGAGCGATCAAGCAACACACCGGTGACTACCAACTGGCCCTGTGGCTGTTCGCCAGCCTTGGCCTGCTGGCCTGGTTCGGCCTGCACGGCGTCAAGCAACGCTGGCGCACCACCTGGGGCTCTGCGGCCGTCACTGCAGCGCGGGTCTGAGGAGATGCCATGAGCCTGCAGTTGAGCTTCGCCCAAGCCACGGCCACCGGCCCGCGGGCCGAAAATCAGGATGCCCTGCGCCTGGTCACGCCCGCTCCGGAACTGGCCGCCAGCAAGGGCTATCTGTGTGCACTGGCCGACGGCGTCAGCCAGTGCGCCGACGGCAGCCTGGCCGCGAAGGCCACCCTGCAGGCGCTTGCGCTGGATTACTACGCCACCCCCGCCACCTGGGGCGTGGCCCAGGCTCTGGACCGCCTGCTACTGGCGCAGAATCGCTGGCTGCGCGCCCAAGGCAAAGGCCAACCGCTACTGACCACCCTCAGCGCCCTGGTCCTGCGCGGGCGTCGCTTCACCTTGGCGCATGTGGGTGATTGCCGTGTCTATCGTTGGCAGGCCGGCCGCCTGCACTGCCTGAGCGAAGACCACGTCTGGGACCAACCGGGCATGCAGCATGTGCTCAAGCGCGCCCTGGGCCTGGACCAGCATCTGCTGGTGGACTACCTCGAGGGCGAGCTGCAGGATGGCGACTGCTTCGCGCTCCTCAGTGATGGCGTCTGGGCCAGCCTGGGCGACCAGCGCATCCGCTCGGTACTGCATGACCAGTCTGACCTGCAGGCAGCCGCCGACACCTTGGTGGCCACGGCCCATCGATGTGGAAGCCAGGACAACGCCAGCGCCTTGCTGGTACGTGTCGACCAACTGGGCTCGACCAACCTCGGCGACACCCTGGCACAACTGCAGCAGTGGCCGGTGCCTGGGTTGCTGCGCCCCGGCCAGTCGCTCGATGGCTGGCAAGTCGAGTCATTGCTGTCGCGCAGTCGTCAGTCCATGGTGTACCGGGTGCACGACAGCCACGGGCAAGCCTGGCTGCTCAAGACCTTGCCAGCGGACCTGCATGCCGAAGCAGGCGCCACCCAGCGCCTGTTGCTGGAGGAATGGTTCCTGCGCCGGGTCGCCGGGCGGCATTTCCCTGAAGTGCACAGTGCCAGCCAGCGCCAGCACCTGTACTACCTGATGCGCGAATACCCAGGGCAAACCCTGGCGACGCTGTTTGCCGAGCACGGGCCGCTGCCCCTGCAACGCTGGCTGGAGGTGGCGCGCCAACTCCTGCAGGCGGTCGGGGCGCTGCACCGACGCAACCTGCTGCACCGGGACATCAAGCCGGACAACCTGCACCTTGGGCACGATGGCCAGGTGCGGCTGTTGGACTTTGGCCTGGCCTATTGCCCAGGGCTCTCCGAAGACGCGGCGCACGAGCTGCCCGGCACGCCTTCGTTCATCGCACCGGAGGCGTTCGAAGGCGCCCAGCCCGGTCCACAGCAGGACCTCTATGCGGTCGGGGTGAGTTTGTACTTCCTGCTCACGGGGCATTACCCGTATGGCGAGGTCGAGGCATTCCAACGGCCCCGGTTCGGCGCAGCGGTCGATCCGGCACGCTACCGGCCGGATGTGCCGGCCTGGGTGCAGGGGAACCTGTTGCGGGGCGTGGAGCGTGACCCTGCGCGGCGGTTCGAGACGGCTGAGGAATGGTTGCTGGCCTTCGAGCGCGGGGACCGGGACGAGGCGCCCAAGCGGGCCCGGCCGCTGCTGGAGCGGGAACCGTTGAAGGTCTGGCAGGGGGTGGCGTTGTTGTCGTTGCTGCTAAACCTGGTCTTGCTGGTGGCATTGCTCAAGCAGTGAGACACCACGGCACTGCGGCTCACACAGCGGGACGTGTCTGCAGCGCTGCAGCCAAAAAAAGAAAAACCCGGCCGAGGCCGGGTTTTTCATGAAGCATCAAACCAAATTACTTGGCTTGGGCTTCGACCTGAGCTTCAACGCGACGGTTGATAGCACGGCCTTCTTCGGTGGCGTTGTCAGCAACCGGACGAGTCTCACCGTAGCCAACCGAGTCGATACGGGTCGATTCAACACCGTACTGCTGGGTCAGGACTTCCTTGACAGCATTGGCACGACGCTCGGACAGCTTCTGGTTGTAAGCATCCGGACCAACGGAGTCGGTGTGACCTTCAACGGTGGTGGTGGTCTGTGGGTACTGCTTCATGAAGTCAGCCAGGTTCTTGATGTCGCCGTAGCTGTTTGGCTTGACGACCGACTTGTCGAAGTCGAACTTGACGTCCAGCTCAACGCGTACGACTTCGGCAACAGCCGGGCAGCCGTCGGCGTCAACGGTAACGTTGGCCGGAGTGTCAGGGCACTTGTCGACGTTGTCGCAGACGCCATCGTTGTCGCTGTCGGAGCAGACTTCGGCAACAGGAGCCGGAGCAGCTTCAGCTTGCTTCGGGCTACCGCCGAAGTTCATGCCGATACCAACGCTCGGGGCCCACTCGGTGTCGCCCTGGTCGATGTTGTACTGAGCTTCGACGCCAGCACGGGCGTAGAACATGTCGGTGATGTACCACTTGGCGCCAGCGCCAACGTTGGCGAAGGTGGAGTGGTCACGACCGCCACGGCCGGTCTGGCCCAGGCTCTGGTGCGAGAAACCAGCCGAAACGTACGGACGGATAGCGTCGTACGGGTTGTTGAAGTGGTAAACGGCGTCCAGGGCGGTGTTGGAGCCCTTGATGTTCTTGCCGTCTTCGCCACGAGCGTTGTGAACTTCGTCGTAGCCCAGACGCAGTTCGACGTCGTCGGTCAGGAAGTAACCGATCGAGCCACCGAACAGGTTGCCGTCGTTCTTGAAGTCGCGCTGGCTGTCGAAGAACTCCTTCTTGTAGAAGATCTCGGTCTCGACGGCGCCTTGACCTTGTGCCAGAGCGCCAAACGAAGTGGCGGCTACAAGCGAACCAATGGCCAAGCCCAAGGTGTTTTTCAATTTCATCCGTTAAATCCCCATCTGGTGATAGTTAAGCAGTCCCACCAACATCCGGGGGACAACTCGACGGCAAGTCTAGCAGAACTTGCCGGTTGGTTAGAGAGATTTACAAGCCACTAAGTTTCAGTGAGCCCTGCAAATTTCTCCCTAAGCTTGTCGAGCGCACGTTTGTAGCGCATTTTCGTGGCGCTCAGGCCCATGTGCATGATGTCCGCGATCTCCTGGAATTCCAGCTCTGCGACAAATCGAAGCACCAGGATTTCCCGGTCGATCGGGTTCACGTGCACCAGCCATTTATCCAGCCCGCCTTTTTCTTCGGGCTTCGGTGCCTTGTCCTCGGACGCCTCTTCGACAGGGTCCAGGCTCAGGGCATCCATCAGCCTTCGTTTGCGTCGCTCCTTGCGGTACTGGGTAATGCATTCGTTGTAGGTAATGCTGTAGAGCCAGGTCTTGAACTTGGACTTACCCTCGAAGTTCTTCAGGCCATACAGCACTTTGAGCATCACTTCCTGACAGACATCGTCGGCATCCCGGTCGTTCCCCAGGTAACGTGCACAGACGTTGAACAGGGTCCGTTGGTAGCGCCGCATGAGCTCCTCATAGGCGCGGGTTACGTGAAACAGCTCCTCATGCGAACGCGCCACCAACTCCTCGTCAGTGAGTGCTCGGGGGTCATAGCGCATGGGCGGCGAATGAACTTTATTCAAAACGGATCTGGCCGACAGTCGGGTCAATGTCGCCGCTCGGCCCCGTGGGCCAGTTTTCGCGGCGGCATACATTAACAGCTTTTGTGCGGTTAGCGGCTATTGACTCGCTGCTCGAGCAATTCCCGATTGGACAACGACACCAGTTCGCCATCATCGGTCAGCAGGGTCGTCTTGACCGTACCGATCTCCTCGATCTGCCCTTCGACCTCGCCAATACGCACCTGCTGGCCGACTTGATAGAGTTCACGCACGTAGATTCCCGCCAGGATCTGCCCGGCAATTTCCCGGCTGCCCAGGCCCATCGCCAGCGCAACGGCCAGACCAACGGTAATCAGGCCGATGACGATCACATGGTTGAGCAGGTCGGTCTTGACCTCCAGCTGGCTGATCGCTACAGAGATGCTGATGATGATCACCAGGCCCTGGGCGATACGCCCGACCCCCGCGGCATACTCCAGGCCCACCCCTTCGGCGGCGCCGCGCACCAGGCCATTGACCAATTGCGCCAGGAGCACGCCGGCCAGCAGCACCAGGGCCGCGCCGAACACCTTCGGCAGGTACAGGGCGAGCATGTCGAGGGTCGCCGACACCCGCTCCAGGCCCAGGGATTCTGCGGCCGAGACCAGGAAGATCAGCAGCACGAACCAATAGACGATCTTGCCGATCAGGGTGGAAATGGGTACCTGGATGCCGACCCGGCTGAGCATCTTGGTCAGGCCGGTGCCGCTCATCAGGCGGTCCAGGCCGAACTTGGCCAGCAGCTTGGACAACAGGGTATCGAGCAGCTTGGCCACCACGAAACCGAGCAGCACCACGACCAGGGCGCCGAACAGGTTGGGGATGAAGTTCGCCACCTTGGTCCAAAGGGCGGTCATCGCGGTGACCAGGCTCTGGGTCCAGAGATCGAGTTCCATATTCAATCGGCCTTATCAGCTTTTCTGCCAGCGGCAGGGTTGCGGCGCACCGGCGCGACATGCGCCGAGCCATTGTTCACGGCGATCATCAGCGCCTGGCTCCAACGGCCGAGCAAGCTGAACAGATCACCCGCGCCGACCTGGCGGTTGGCGGTCTTGAGGACGCGACCCAGGCAAGCGGCATCGTCACGGTCCTGGCCGGACGGCGATGCCTTGAGCAGGTCGCGCAAGGATTCTTCAAACGGATCGTGCATGGGCACCTCGCGTGATGTCTGTCAAAGACGAGGGCTCGGGACGATGGGTCACACCCGGATGTGGGACGAATGTTTCAAAATGCATAGCTGGCCGCCATTCCCCATCGCGGGGCAAGCCCGCTCCCACAGGTTCGGCGCCACTTGAAGGGATGCACCGAACCTGTGGGAGCGGGCTTGCCCCGCGATGAGGGCGGCACGGCCGACGAGGCTGACTCATACCCACCGCAACCGCCTGAACAGCCACCACTGACCCGCCGCCAAACCCAGCACCACGGCGCAGGCAAGCAGAAAGCCATAGGGGCTGTCGGCGCCCGGAATACCGCCGACATTGATCCCTAACAGCCCGGTGACGAAGCTCATGGGCAGGAAGATGCAAGTGATGATGCCGAAGCGGTACATGGTCCGATTCATGCGCTCGCTGCGCCGCCGGTCCTCGCTTTCGAGCACCAGCGCAGCCCGCTCGCGGGTCAGCTCCAACTCCTCCAGGTAACGGGTCAGGCTGTTGTTCAGCTCGTTCCAGTAGTCGGCATCGCCGTCGGCGAACCAGCTCCACTTGTTGCGCGAAAGCTGGGCGTAGATCTCCCGCTGCGGCGCGAGGAAGCGACGCAGGCCGGCGGCACGACGACGGATCTGCTGCAGGCTGCCCTGCACCGGGCTGTACCGTTCGTCGGATTCGACCTTCTCTTCCTCCAGGTCGACCACTTCCGACAGGTCGTCGACCAGGGCCTGGACCTTTTCGGTGAGCAGTTCACCCATCAGCAACAACAGTTCGGACGCCGATTTAGGACCCCTGCCCTCGTCCAGCTGCTGGAGGATTTCGTCACTGGCACGCAGCGGCCGCAGGCGCAGCGAGATCACCCGCCGCGCCTCGGCAAAGATACGCACCGACACCATGTCCTCGGGTTCTGCCCCCGGGTTCAGGTTGACCCCACGCAAGAACAGCAGCATTTGCTCGTCGGCCAGCGGCAGCAGGCGCGGGCGAGTGTTTTCCTCCAGCAGCAGGTCGCAGGCGAATTCGCTTAGGCCGCTGTCGTGCAGCAACCAGGTGCGCGTCTGCGGATGGCTGCGGTCCCAGTGCAGCCAGAGGCTTTCCCCGGGCTGCAAGGCAAGGTCGTCCAGTTCGGTCCGGGCAATCGAGCGCGCGCCACCTTTGCCATCGAGCACCAGGGCATGGACCAGCCCCCACTGCGCGTTGTCTTCCTCGAACATTCCAGCTCCATCAGCGCGGGCGGCGCATCACTCCGGCATCTTCAGCGGGTTTGGCGAGACGATCACGCCATTGTTGTCGGCGTACACGTACTCGCCCGGGCGGAAGGTCACGCCGGCGAAGGTCACCGCTACATTGAGGTCGCCGATGCCGCGCTTATCGGTCTTCATCGGATGGCTGGCCAGCGCCTGGACACCGACGTCGGTCTGCACCAGTACGTCCACGTCACGCACGCAGCCGTAGATCACCAGGCCTTCCCAGCCGTTCTTGGCGGCCTTCTCGGCGAGCATGTCGCCCAGCAGCGCACGGCGCAGCGAGCCACCGCCATCGACCACCAGGACCTTGCCCGTGCCGTCGAGCTCGACCTGTTCCTTGACCAGCGAGTTGTCCTCGAAGCACTTGATGGTGACGATCTGGCCGCCAAAGGAGTCGCGGCCACCAAAATTGCTGAACATCGGTTCCAGCACCTGGACCAGGTCCGGGTAGGCGTCGCACAGGTCGGGCGTTACGTAATGCTGCATGGGAAACTCCTGTCAGTCACAACGAAAGCGAAGTTGACCAAGGCTACACCGGGGAAGCCCCGCAGTCATCCGAGACTGCTCGGTCAGTCGCGATCGGTGTTGCCCCCATCGCCGGCAAGCCGGCTCCCACAGGTACGGCGGGGCTCTGAAAACAGCGCAAGACCGGTGCCGCCCCATCGCCGGCAAGCCGGCTCCCACAGGTACGGCGGGGGCTCTGAAAACAGCGTAAGACCGGTATTGCCTCATCGCCGGCAAGCCGGCTCCCACAGGTACGGCGGGGGCTCTGAAAACAGCGTAAGACCGGTATTGCCTCATCGCCGGCAAGCCGGCTCTCACAGGTACGGCGGGAGCTCTGAAAACAGCGTAAGACCGGTATTGCCTCATCGCCGGCAAGCCGGCTCCCACAGGTACGGCGGGGCTCTGAAAACAGCGCAAGACCGGTATTGCCTCATCGCCGGCAAGCCGGCTCCCACAGGTACGGCGGGGCTCTGAAAACAGCGTAAGACCGGTATTGCCTCATCGCCGGCAAGCCGGCTCCCACAGGTACGGCGGGGCTCTGAAAACAGCGTAAGACCGGTATTGCCTCATCGCCGGCAAGCCGGCTCTTACAGGTACGGCGGGGGCTCTGAAAACAGCGCAAGACCGGTATTGCCTCATCGCCGGCAAGCCGGCTCTTACAGGTACGGCGGGGGCTCTGAAAACAGCGTAAGACCGGTGGGAGCCGGCTTGCCGGCGATGGGAACGAACAGGCCAAGCAACGCTCACTCAGCCAACGCGGGTTCCATCATTGCAACCCCGGGCAATGGCGATAGCGGATCCTTCAGCCATCGTTCCACCAATGGCCATACCTGCGCCTGCGCCGCCTTGCTCACCAGCATGTCGACGTGCCCGAACGCATCGAAGCCCTCTTCCGGCCCCAGGCGCAGGAACTGCTTGCGCGTTCCGCCCAGTTGCTCGAACAGCTTGCGGCACGCCCACACCGGGTCCTGATGGTCCGCCGCGCCCGCCACGGCCAATACCGGCACATCGACCTGCGCCAACCCAGCCCACCAGTCGTCCTGCTTGTCGCCGAAGCGCCCGAACAGCTTGTGCCAACGCAAACTCTCCAGCGCCAGGCCAATCGGTTCGTCTTCCGGGCCTCGCTTGAGTCGCGACCCGGACAACTGAGCGAAGCGCTTGAGCAGCACGCGCGCGCTCCAGGCAACAGGTGGCACTTTCAGCGGCCAGTACACGCGGCTGACCTGGGAGCCGAAGAGCGCCACGCTGGCCACCCCGTCCGCGCCCAGGTAACCACCGCCCAATGCCGCCGCCAGGGTAGTGCCGCCCAAGGAATGGCCGATCCAGTGCGGCGCCCGCCCGGCCTGCTCCTGGACGAACGCGCCGATCACCGGCAAGTCGAAGCGGGCGTAGTCCGCGACACGGTTATGCCGCCAGTGGCGATTGCGCGGCGACAGGCCGTGGCCGCGCATCTCAGGGATCCACACGTCGAACCCGGCGCGGGCCAGGTACGCCCCCAGGCCGATACCCTTGGGCGAGTACCAGAAACGACGGTTGGAAAAACTGCCATGCAGGAGAATCACCGGCACACCCTGAGCATGCGCCTGGCTGGCCAGGCCCAAGCGGGTCACGGCCAGCTCCACGCTGGGGTCAGGGCTGTTGCCGGCCTTGATTCGGTATACGTCCTCGCTGAGGTCACCGCGTCGCTCGGCGCTGAGCAAGGCCACGGGAAACAGGGTACTGCTGCTTTGCATGAGTTCACGAACAAACAGAAGGGACAGAATGTGGGAAGCGGGCTTGTCCCGCGATGGCGTCGGCCGGGACAGCACGCTGTCCGGCCTGATGCTATCGCGGGGCAAGCCCGCTCCTACAGGTTCCGATGCGAGGGCGCACGGTGGCGCCCCGGCATTCGTATCAAGCGGCGCCCTGGCCCTCGGCCAGGAAGAACCAGGTCTCGAGCACCGAGTCCGGGTTCAGCGACACGCTCTCGATGCCCTGCTCCATCAGCCACTTGGCCAGGTCCGGGTGGTCCGACGGGCCCTGGCCGCAAATGCCGATGTACTTGCCGGCCTTGTTGCACGCGGCGATGGCATTGGCCAACAGCTTCTTGACGGCCGGGTTACGCTCATCGAACAGGTGGGCGATGATGCCCGAGTCGCGGTCCAGGCCCAGGGTCAGCTGGGTCAGGTCGTTGGAGCCAATGGAGAAGCCGTCGAAGTACTCGAGGAACTCTTCGGCCAACAGGGCGTTGGATGGCAGTTCGCACATCATGATCACGCGCAGGCCATTGACGCCACGGCCCAGGCCGTTCTCGGCGAGCAGGTCGACGACCTGGCTGGCCTCGCCCAGGGTGCGCACGAACGGCACCATGATCTCGACGTTGGTCAGGCCCATCTCGTCGCGCACGCGCTTGAGGGCACGGCATTCGAGCTCGAAGCAGTCACGGAACGATTCGCTGATGTAGCGCGAGGCGCCGCGGAAGCCCAGCATCGGGTTCTCTTCTTCCGGCTCGTACAGCTTGCCGCCGATCAGGTTGGCGTACTCATTGGACTTGAAGTCCGACAGGCGCACGATGACCTTCTTCGGATAGAACGCCGCCGCCAGGGTGCTGATGCCTTCGACCAGCTTCTCGACGTAGAAGCCGACCGGGTCGGAATAACCGGCCACGCGCTTGTCGACGCTCTCTTTCAGGTCGGCCGGCAGGCCCGCATAGTTGAGCAGTGCCTTTGGGTGCACGCCGATCATGCGGTTGATGATGAACTCCAGGCGCGCCAGGCCGACACCGGCGTTGGGCAGCTGGGCGAAGTCGAAGGCACGGTCCGGGTTGCCGACGTTCATCATGATCTTGAACGGCAGCTCCGGCATGGCGTCGACCGAGTTCTGGCGCACGTCGAAGCCCAGCTCGCCTTCGAAGATGAAGCCGGTATCGCCCTCGGCGCAGGACACGGTGACGCCCTGGCCATCCTTGAGCAATTGGGTGGCATTGCCGCAACCGACGACCGCCGGGATGCCCAATTCACGGGCGATGATCGCCGCGTGGCAGGTACGGCCGCCACGGTTGGTGACGATGGCGCTGGCGCGCTTCATCACCGGTTCCCAGTCTGGGTCGGTCATGTCGGAGACCAGCACGTCGCCTGGCTGGACCTTGTCCATCTCGGAGACGTCGTGGATCACGCGAACCTTGCCGGCGCCGATGCGCTGGCCGATCGCGCGACCTTCCACCAGGACGGTGCCCTTCTCCTTGAGCAGGTAGCGCTCCATGACATTGGCGCTGGAACGGCTCTTCACGGTCTCGGGGCGTGCCTGGACGATGTACAGCTTGCCGTCGTCACCGTCCTTGGCCCACTCAATGTCCATCGGGCGCTGGTAGTGCTGCTCGATGATCATGGCCTGCTTGGCCAGTTCGCAGACTTCCTCGTCGCTCAGGCAGAAACGCGCACGGTCGGCACGGTCGACGTCGACGGTCTTGACCGAACGGCCGGCCTTGGCTTCGTCGCCGTAGACCATCTTGATGGCCTTGCTGCCCAGGTTGCGGCGCAGAATGGCCGGGCGGCCGGCCTGCAGGGTCTGCTTGTGCACGTAGAATTCGTCAGGGTTGACCGCACCCTGCACCACGGTTTCGCCCAGGCCGTAGGCGCCGGTGATGAACACCACGTCACGGAAGCCCGACTCGGTGTCGAGGGTGAACATCACACCGGCGGTGCCGGTTTCCGAACGGACCATGCGCTGCACGCCGGCGGACAGGGCGACCAGCTTGTGGTCGAAGCCCTGGTGCACGCGGTAGGCGATGGCGCGGTCGTTGAACAGGGAGGCGAAAACCTCCTTGGCGGCGCGGATCACGTTGTCGACGCCACGGATGTTCAGGAAGGTCTCCTGCTGGCCGGCGAAGGAGGCATCCGGCAGGTCTTCGGCGGTGGCCGAGGAACGCACGGCGACGGCCATGTTGTCGTTGCCTTGGGCCATCTCGGCGAAGGCAGTGCGGATTTCTGCATCCAGGCGCGCCGGGAATTCGGCGTCCATCACCCACTGGCGAATCTGCGCGCCGGTCTTGGCCAGGGCATTGACGTCATCGACGTCCAATGCGTCCAGGGCCGCATGGATGCGGTCGTTCAGGCCACTCTGCTCGAGAAAATCGCGGTACGCCTGAGCCGTAGTGGCAAAGCCGCCCGGCACCGATACGCCGGCACCTGCGAGGTTACTGATCATCTCGCCCAGGGATGCGTTCTTGCCCCCCACATGCTCTACATCGTGGACGCCGAGCTTATCGAGGGAAACTACGTACTCAACCAAGGTGATCTCTCCACTAACTGTATTGGAAAAGCTCAAGGGCGCCCGCCTGTCGACTCCGACTTGGCCGGACGCTTGTGGCCTGGACCTGGAAAATAAGTGAGAATGCCGAACACACGCGTTCGGCAAACCGAACCTATCATACTCCAGAAAACTTCGGCAGCTTAAGGCCCAGGGTGCAAATGAAACGATCCGCGTTCTTCATCTCCGACGGTACCGGTATCACTGCCGAAACGCTGGGCCAAAGCCTGCTCGCACAATTCGATAGCATTCCTTTCAATAAATTCACCCGTCCCTACATCGACACGCCGGACAAGGCGCGCAATATGGTCCGCCAGATCAACGACGCGGCGGAGCGGGACGGCATGCGGCCGATCATCTTCGACACCATCGTCAACCAGGACATCCGTGAAATCCTGGCCACGTCGAACGGCTTCATGATCGACATCTTTTCGACGTTTTTATCCCCACTGGAGCAGGAATTAACCGCCCATTCGTCGTATTCCGTGGGCAAGTCGCATTCGATCGGCGGCAACTCCAACTACATGGAGCGCATCGAGGCGGTCAACTTTGCCCTGGACAACGACGACGGCGCACGCACCCATTATTACGACAAAGCCGACCTGATCCTCGTGGGCGTGTCGCGATGCGGCAAGACGCCGACGTGTTTGTACATGGCGATGCAGTTCGGCATCCGCGCGGCCAACTATCCGCTGACCGAAGACGACATGGAGCGCCTGCAGTTACCGGCAGTGCTGAAGAAGCACCAGAACAAGCTGTTCGGCCTGACCATCGACCCCGACCGCCTGACCGCCATCCGCCACGAACGCAAGCCCAACAGCCGTTATTCGAGCTTTGCCCAGTGCGAGTTCGAAGTGCGCGAGGTGGAAAGCCTGTTCCGCCGGGAGAACATCCCGCATATCAATTCCACGCATTTCTCGGTGGAGGAGATCTCGGCGAAGATCCTGGTCGAGAAAGGCGTGGAGCGGCGGTTCAAATAACTCTGAACCTGCCTCATCGCCGGCAAGCCGGCTCCCACAGGTACACGACTGCCCTCAGGCCAGAGGTGCTCCTGTGGGAGCCGGCTTGCCGGCGATGAAGCCAGCACAGGATTAAAAAAAACCCCGGCATCGCTGCCGGGGCTTTTTCACTTCAACACCTGACTCAGGACGGAATCACCGCCGCCTGCCCGCTCATCGCCAGGTCGACCAGCTCGCGGTTGGCCACCGCGTACATCGCATAGTCGGTACCCGTGGCGTTGCGCAGGTCGTCCAGCATGGCGCGCCAGCGCTCGACCATCACCTTGTGCTGCTCGTTCCACAATGCCACGCGGGCATCCATGTCGTCCGGCGCGTCGGCCATCTGCAGCACGGAGATGGTGATCGCCCGCTGCTGCAGGTCGATGTCGTCGCGGAACGCCTCGCGCGCCAGGGCCTGCCAGTTGTTCTCCACCGGCAGGTTGCTGATTTCCTGCAGGTACCAGGTCAGGTCCAGCGAGCTGCCCACGGCGAAGAACGCCTTGGCCACCTGGGCCGGGTCGTGGCCGGTAACGTCCGAGGCCTCGATGATCGGCAACAGGGTGTACAGGTGCGTGGTGCCGGCGACCATGCGCGCCAGCAGCTCCGGTACACCGGCCTCGACGAAGCCCTGGTAGCGCTGCTGCCAGCGCTCGCGGGTCGGGCCTTCGAGCAGCTCGTCGAGCTTCAGGCCCAACTGGGCGATCTTCGGCCCGAAATGCGCCACGTCGCGGCCTGCATCCTGCTCGTTGCGACGGCTGCGCAGGAACCAGCGGGTGGCACGACGCCCCAGGCGCATCAGCTCGTCCATCAGGGTCAACTGGATCTCGGCCGGGACCTGGTAGTCCAGGGCCTCGATCTGGCGGAACCAGTGCGGCAGATGGAAGATGTCACGCACGATCACGTAGGCACCGGCGACGTTCGCCGGGCTCATGCCGGTGGACTCCTTCAGGCGCTGCACGAAGGTGATGCCCATGTTGTTGACCAGGTCGTTGGCGATCTGGTTGCTGACGATCTCGCGCTTGAGGCGGTGACGGCGCATGGCCTCGGCGAACTTGCTGACCAGCGACGGCGGGAAGGCGTTCTCCATGTCGCGGGTCAGGTAGTCGTCGTCCGGCACCAGCGACTTGAGCAGCTGCTCCTTGAGGTCGATCTTGCTGTAGGAGATCAGCACCGACAGTTCGGCGCGGGTCAGGCCTTGGCCGGCGGCCAGGCGCTCGGCCAGCTGCTCCTCGGACGGCAGGAACTCGATGGCCCGGTCCAGCTTGCCGCGGGCTTCGAGGTCCGCCATCAGGCGCTTGTACTCGGCGATACGCTCCAGGGCACGGCGCGCTGCCAGCGACAAGGCCTGGGTTTGCTTGTAGTTGTTGCCCAGCACCAGCGAGGCGACCTCGTCGGTCATGCTGCCCAGCAGCTGGTTGCGCTGCTTCTCAGTCATGTCGCCGCCCTGCACCACTTCGTTGAGCAGGATCTTGATGTTGACCTCATGGTCGGAGCAGTCCACGCCGCCGGCGTTGTCGATGAAGTCGGTGTTGGTCGCGCCGCCGTTGAGGCCGAACTCGACCCGGCCAAGCTGGGTCATGCCCAGGTTGCCGCCCTCGCCCACCACCTTGCAGCGCAGCTCGTTGCCGTTGACCCGCAGGGCATCGTTGGCCTTGTCGCCGACATCGGCGTGGCTTTCGCTGCTGGCCTTGACGTAGGTGCCAATACCCCCATTCCACAGCAGGTCCACTGGTGCTTGCAGCAGGGCATGCAGCAGCTCGGTCGGGGTCAGGCGGTCGGCCTCGATGGCGAAGCGTTCCTTCATCTGCGGGCTGATGGCGATACTCTTGGCACTGCGCGGGAAGATCCCGCCGCCCTCGGACATGATGCTGGTGTCGTAGTCGCTCCAGGCCGAACGCGGCAGCTCGAACAGGCGCTTGCGCTCGGCGAAGCTGGTGGCCGGGTCCGGATTGGGGTCGATGAAGATGTGCAGGTGGTTGAATGCGGCCACCAGCTTGAGCTTGTCGGACATCAGCAGGCCGTTGCCGAATACGTCGCCGGCCATGTCGCCGATGCCGACCACGGTGATCGGGTCTTCCTGCACGTTGATGCCGCGCTCGCGGAAGTGGCGTTGCACGCCCACCCAGGCGCCACGGGCAGTGATGCCCATTTTCTTGTGGTCGTAGCCGGCCGAACCGCCCGAGGCGAAGGCATCACCCAGCCAGAAGCCGTAGTCGATGGCGATGCCGTTGGCGATGTCGGAGAAGGTCGCGGTGCCCTTGTCCGCCGCCACCACCAGGTAGGGGTCGTCGTCATCGTGGCGCACCACATTGGCCGGGGGCACCACGCCGCCGTCCTTGAGGTTGTCGGTGATGTCCAGCAGGCCGGAGATGAAGATGCGATAGCAGGCGATACCTTCGGCCTGGATCTCGTCACGGCTGCCGCCCAGCGGCAGACGACGCGGCAGGAAGCCACCCTTGGCGCCGACCGGCACGATCACCGAGTTCTTCACCTGCTGGGCCTTGACCAGGCCGAGCACTTCGGTGCGGAAGTCTTCCTCGCGGTCCGACCAGCGCAGGCCGCCGCGGGCCACATTGCCGAAGCGCAGGTGTACGCCCTCGACCCGTGGCGAGTAGACGAAGATCTCGAACTTGGGCACCGGCTTGGGCAGCTCGGGAATCAGCTTGGGGTTGAACTTGAAGCTGAAGTACGGCTTGTTCTGCCCGTTGGCGTCCGGCTGGTAGAAGTTGGTGCGCAAGGTGGCCTTGATCAGGTCCAGGTAGCGACGCAGGATGCGGTCTTCGTTGAGCACCTGGACCTCGTCCAGGGCACTGAGGATCGCCTGCTCCAGGCGCTGCTGCTTGTCGTCCAGGTCCTCGACGCTGAGCTTGCGCGCCAGGTAGAAGCGGGTCTTGAACAACCGGGTCAGCTCGCGGGCGATGTCGGTGTGGTTGTTCAGGGTGCTGGCGATGTAGCCCAGGTCGAAGCCCAGGCGGATCTGCTTGAGGTAGCGGGCGTAGGCGCGCAGCAGCGCCACGTCGCGCCATGGCAGGCCGGCAGTCAGGACCAGGCGGTTGAAGGCGTCGTTCTCGGCGTCGCCCTTGACGATATGGATGAAAGCGTCCTGCAGGATGTCGTTGAGCTGCTGGATGTCCAAGTCCAGGCCTTCGCTGTAGGTGAAGGCGAAGTCGTGGATCCAGAACTCACGGCCCGAAGCATGGCGCAAGCGATACGGGAACTCGCCCAGCACGCGCAGGCCGAGGTTCTCCAGGATCGGCAGCACGTCCGACAGCGCCAGCGGCGTATCGGCGTGGTACAGCTTGCAGTGCAGCTGGCGTTCGGCCAACTGGGTCAGCGGCTGGTAGAAGCTCATCGCCAGCGGCTTGCTCTCGGACAGCGCCAGCACATGCTGCATGTCGACCACGGCCGAATGGGCAGCGAAACGCTCGCGGTAGCCAGCCGGGAAGCCTTTGGGGAAGTCGGCCAGGATGTTGGTGCCCTGGGCTTCGCCGAAGTTCTCCACCACCAGCGCCGAATAGTCGTCCTGCCAGGAGCGGCACGCCTGGATCACTTCGTTTTCCAGCTGCTGCGGGTCGATGTCGATGCGGTTCTTCGGGTCGACGCGCAGAATCAGCTGCACCCGTGCCAATACCGACTCGGAGAAGAACGTCCAGAACTCGCAGTCGCTGGCCTTCAGGCGCTCCATCAGCACCTGCTGGATCTTCTGGCGTACCTCGGTGGAGTAGATTTCACGCGGCACGTAGGCCAGGCAGTAGCAGAAGCGGCCGTACGGGTCCTTGCGCAGGAACACGCGGATCTTGTTGCGTTCCTGGATCTGCACGATCGCCATGACCGTGGTGAAGAGTTCGTCGATCGGGGTCTGGAACAGGTCGTCGCGCGGCAGCACTTCCAGTACCTGCGCCAGCTCCTTGCCCAGGTGAGCCTTGGGATCGAAGTGCGAACGGCGCTCCACTTCGGCCACCTTGCCACGGATGTACGGGATGGTGCGCACGCTCTCCCCGTACACCGAGGAGGTGTACAGGCCCATGAAGCGGCACTCCTTGACCACCTTGCCGTCGGCGTCGATCTGGCGGATCGACACGTAGTCCGGGTAGGCCGGGCGGTGCACGCGGCTCGGTTGCGAGGCCTTGGCGAACGACAGCAGCTCGGGCTCGCGCAGGTAGGTGACGGCGTAGTCCTCGATGCGCAGGTCATCGCTGCTCAGCCCGGTGCGCAGCAGGCGGGTCAGGCCCAGGAACGAGCCTTCGTCGTAGACCATCTGGCCGCCGGCGGCGTCCGACTCGACCACGAATTCTTCATAGCCGAGGAAGGTGAAATGGTTGTCCAGCAGCCACGACAAGAAGCTCTTCACCTCGGCCTTGTCGTGTTGCGCCGGGCCGAACGCGGTCTGCTCCACCCGCTCCACCAGGTCGCGGACCTTGGCCTTCATCGGCTCGAAGTCGGCCACCGCCACGCGCACCTCGGCCAGCACCTGCTCAAGCTCCTTGCTCAGGGTGGTCAGCTCGGCGGCACTGGCACAGCGGTCGATCTCCAAGTACATCAGCGATTCATGCTGGATGCCTTCGCCCTGGGTGCCCTTGGGCAGCAGCTCGAGCAGTTCGCCCTTGGCCCCACGGCGCACGCTGAGCACCGTGGTCTGCAGGGTGTGGATGCTATAGCCGCGGCGGTTGAGTTCGGTGCGCACCGAATCGACCAGGAACGGCAGGTCGTGGTGCAGCACCTCGACCACGGTGTGGGTCGACTGCCAGCCGTGGCGTTCGTAGTCGGGGTTGTAGACCCGCACCTGCGGGTGCTCGGGGTCGAAGCGCTCGATGATACGCCAGGCAGAAAGCGTGCAGCCGGCCAGGTCGGAAAGCCTGCGCTGGGTGAGTTCGTCCAGAGAGATGATGCCGAAGAACTGTTCGGCGAACAGCGCCACTTGTGGCAGTGCCTGTTCGCTGATGTGCTGCGCCAGGGCCGCTTGCAGTTGATGCTGGAAGTCGGCTTTGCTGGCTGCGGTGAAGAACGCCATCTGTGGTACTCCGCTTGGGCTTTGTTATTTGGTGAAGCGTCGCGTGCGTCCGCCGTACACGAATCAACGATAGCCAACCCGTGGCGACTGGACGGTGAAAACCAGGCGTCGGACGCCATTTCGCGTCCATCCGTTCAGGGATGAGCACCTGCAAAGACGACTGCCGCCTCGGGCTGTGGCTTTACGGGTGTCCATCGACTGGGCAGCTTAACGACTGAGTGGTCACCAGGGCTTGCAGCGCTGCGACAATTTCGGTCAAGGGGCGGTAACTTTACGTTTATGTACGCGGGCAAGGCTGTCAGAATTCCCCTTTCATACCCTCGACCCGAGCCTGCCATGCAATTGAAAACCGCCCTGCTGTTCGCCACGCCCTGCGACGAAGAGGAAGACAACATGGCGACCCTGTGCTGCCACAGCGACAAGGGCCAGATGTTCCTGCTCACCCGTTACCCGGACGAAGACACCGTGGACCTGACCCTGGACGACGAGCCCTCGACGCTCGACGGCTTGAAGGTAACGCTCAGCGCCACGCGCCTGCTGATCGAAGTGGCGGCCGGCGATCGGGATGCACTCAAGGGCTCCGAACAGCTGGAGATCGTGCTGACCTCTGCAGGTACCGACCTCGAGGAGGTCGAACTGACCTTGCGCAACATCCTCGATGGCACCGGTACTTTCGTCTCCGAACGCTGAAGCCGCCCCGCTGCGACATTGACAGCCTAACCCCAACACAGGCATTGTCTGACAACCTGATCAATAGGCAATCATTCCAATGCTAGAGCTCCAGCGCCCCGACACCCTGGTCGAACGGGTTGTCAGCGCCATCCGCGCAGAGATCGATTCCGGCCGCCTGGCCGCCGAATCGCGCCTGCCCACCGAACAGCAACTGGCCGAACAGCTGAACGTCAGCCGCTCGGTCGTGCGCGAGGCGGTGGCGCAGCTCAAGGCCGATGGCGTGCTCATCGCCCGGCGCGGGCTCGGCTCCTACATTTCGCAAACCCCCAGCGGCACCGTGTTCCGCTTCCCCGGCAGCAACGGGCGCAAGCCGGACCTGGTGCAGATGTTCGAAATGCGCCTGTGGATCGAGACTCAGGCAGCGGCCATCGCCGCCCGTCGCCGCGACGACGCGGACCTGGCGCGCATGGGCCAGGCCCTGCAGGCGATGCTCGACAAGCGCAGCGACCTGGCCAGCGCCTCCGCCGCCGATGTGGCCTTCCACCGGGCCATCGCCGAAGCCAGCAAGAACGACTACTTCGTTGCCTTCCACGATTTCCTCGGCGGCCAGCTGGCCGCCGCACGGCGCAGCGCCTGGGAAAACTCCGCCACCCCTTCGGTGGGCGGCTCGGCCGATGCCAACCGCGAACACCAGGCGCTGTACCAGGCGATCGCAGACGGTGATCGCCTGGCGGCTGCGGCCTGCGCCGAGGCGCACCTGCGAGCCTCGGCGCGCCGACTGAACATCGACCTGCCCGAACTCGACTGACACTGGAGCCACGCACATTGGCCTGGCGAGCCTCTCACACGCCCTACTTAGTCTGACAACCTGATAAGCAGATCCACTGACAAGAAATCCAAGGTACCCCTGCATGACCTACGACTACTGCATCATCGGCGGCGGCATCGTCGGCCTCGCCACCGCCATGGCGCTGCTCGAGCAACGCCCCGGCGCGTCCTTGCTGATCCTCGAAAAGGAAACCCGCCTCGGCCGCCACCAGACCGGCCACAACAGCGGCGTGATCCATGCGGGTATCTACTACGCTCCCGGCAGCCTCAAGGCCGACCTGTGCAAGCGCGGCGCCCAGGCCACGAAAGACTTCTGCACCGAGCACGGTATCGCCTTCGAGGTGTGCGGCAAGCTGCTGGTCGCTTCCAACGACCTGGAAATGCAACGCATGCAGGCACTGCATGAACGTTCCCGGCAGAACGGGTTGAAGGTCGAGCGCCTGGACGCCACCGAGCTCAAGCGCCGCGAACCCAATATCGTCGGCAAGGGGGCGCTGTTCCTCGATGCTACCGGCATCGTCGACTACAAACAGGTGTGCGACGCCATGGCCCGTGTCATTCAGAAGGCCGGCGGCGAAGTGCGCATGGCCACCACGGTACGGGCGATCCAGGAGCATGGCGACCATGTCGAGGTCCGCAGCGACGGCCAGACTTGGCGCGCCCGTCAGCTGGTCGCCTGCGCAGGCCTGCAGTCCGACCGCCTGGCACGCCTGGCCGGGGTGAAGATCGACCATCAGATCATCCCCTTCCGCGGCGAGTACTACCGCCTGCCACCGAGCAAGAACCAGATCGTCAACCACCTGATCTACCCGATCCCCGATCCAGACCTGCCGTTCCTTGGCGTGCACCTGACGCGAATGATCGACGGCAGTGTCACCGTCGGCCCCAATGCCGTGCTCGGCCTGGGCCGGGAGAACTACCGCAAGTTCTCGGTGAACTGGCGGGATGTTGCCGAATATGCGCGTTTCCCCGGCTTCTGGAAGACCCTCTGGAACAACCTCGGGTCCGGTACCACCGAGATGAAGAACTCACTGTTCAAGCGTGGCTACCTGGAGCAGTGCCGCAAGTACTGCCCACAGCTGCAGGTGCAGGACCTGCAGCCCTACGAGGCCGGCATCCGCGCCCAGGCGGTGATGCGCGACGGCACCCTGGTGCACGACTTCCTGTTCGCCGAGACGCCGCGCATGGTGCACGTCTGCAATGCCCCGTCACCGGCCGCGACCTCGGCCATCCCCATCGGCCAGATGATCGCCGAAAGGATCCTCAAGGCCCGCTGAACCTGCTGTACACCCAACTACAAAGACAATAAGGAACCTCAGATGTCGGTATATGAGGCGGCCCCGGCCGCGCCCGAAACCCCGGAACAGCAACGCAAGCGCCTGCGCAAGGTGGCCGCGGCGACCATCTTCGGCTCGATGCTGGAGTGGTATGACTTCTACCTGTACGCCACCATGGCGGCGATCGTCTTCTCGAAGATCTTCTTCGACGCCAGCAACCCGGCGGTGGCCTCGCTGCTGGCCTTCTCCACCTTCGCCATCGGCTTCATCGCCCGCCCCTTCGGCGGCGTGCTGTTCGGCTACCTGGGCGACCGCTTCGGCCGCAAGCAAGTGCTGGTGATCACCTTCTGCATGATGGGCGTGTGCACCGCGTTGATCGGCCTGATCCCCAGCTACGCCAGCATCGGCATCTGGGCACCGATCATCCTGGTGGTGATCCGTATCATCCAGGGCCTGGGCGCCGGCGCCGAACTGTCGGGCGCGGCGGTCACCTCCTACGAGCACGCCAGCGAAGGCAAGCGCGGCAGCCAGGGTGCCTGGCCGGCGCTGGGGCTGAACCTGGGCCTGCTGCTGTCGTCGCTGACGGTGTACCTGCTGACCATGAACGGTAACGAATTCCTCTTGGCCGGCGGCTGGCGCATCCCGTTCATCGCCAGCATCGCCCTGGTCGGCATCGGCCTGTGGGTACGCAAGAGTATCCCCGAGACCCCGGACTTCAAGGAACTCGACCAGGCCAAGGACAAGCCACAGGTCTCGCCGCTCAAACTGCTGTTCAAGAACGACCTCAAGGGCCTGGCGGTGGTGTTCTTCGTGGCTGTCGGCTACAACGCCCTGAGCTACATCTTCAAGACCTTCTCCCTGGCCTACCTGACCCAGTTCAAGGGCGTCGAAGCCCATGTCACCTCGCTGTCGGTGACCCTGGCCAGCCTGGTGGCGATCTTCGCCGTGCCGTTCTTCGGCTGGCTGTGCGACCGCTGGAGCAGCAAGCACGTGCTGATGCTCGGCGGCCTGCTGTCGGCGCTGTTCGCCTTCCCGTTCCTGAAATTGCTGGAAACCGGTGAGCCGACGCTGATCTACATCGCCATCGCCATCGGCACCGGCCTGCTCGCCCCGATGATGTTCGCGCCCCAGGGGTCGTTCCTCAGCCGCCAGTTCCCGACCCAGACCCGCTCATCGGGCTTCGGTACCGGTCGCGAGATCGGCACGGCCGTGGCCGGCGGCCTGGCCCCGCTGGGAGGCCTGGCGCTGGTGGCCGGCTCGGCGACCCACTCCACCGATGGCGTGGCGCTGATCCTGGCGGTTTCCGGGGTGCTGGTGGTGGTCTTTGCGCTGCTGGACCAAGGGCGCAAGCATTCGTCCTCGAAGAACTGACCAACGCGGCGCGCCCCTTCGCGGCACAAGGCCGCTCCTACAATGGTCCCCCTATAGGAGCGGGCTTGTCCTGCGATTGGGACGGCTCAGGTAAATCACCGATTGCCATGCATCACCCGCCCGCCCTCCGCCGGCCGGTCGATGTACAACACATCCAATTCGCTGTTTCGCAGCCCCTTCAGCGCATTCCAATGCGCCGAAGCATGGATATAGCGCGCCTCCAGCAACTGCCTTTGTTCCCTGGTCAGCCCCGGTTCTTCGCTGCGCCCCAGGGCGAAGTCATGCAGCTTGTCGCTGATGCCCTGCAACTCCTGCGGCAACCAGAAGGCCGCCGCACGCTCATCCAGTTCGGCAAACGGCACCCGCGCCCGCACCGCCAGTTCACGCATGATGCGCAGGTAGACCCGCGACAGGTGTCCCCGTACCTCCCGCTCGCGGTATATCGCCGCGTACACCCGCTTGTACGGCTCATCCCGTGGGTTGCTTCGCTCGACCGGCGCCTCCCAGGTCAAGACGTGCGGCCTAGCCGCTGACGTATGAGCGGGGTCCGTGGCCAGCCGCCCGGCCGTCAGGGTATAGGCCTGGGTCTGCTCCACAGGCGTACGCGACGGCACCAAGTTCGAGCGTGGCTTGCTGAGCAGCACCTGCTCGGTCATGCACTCCAGGTACCCCCCGCCGACATCCGAATGGGCGCCGGGCACGACGATATCGTTGTCGCTGCGCACCAGCGGGAAGTTGTGCCGCTGCTCGTCAGCCGCCACCAATTGCACCACCTGGCGCGCCACACCTTCGGCCAAGCCCAGCTGCAGCCCGGCATAGCGGTCGTTGGCTGGGCTGAAATTGCCTTTGAGCGGCTCGACGATCGCCGCCACGGTGTCGAACAGGCCGATGAAATTGATGACCAGCCCAGCACGCCAGTCGAACCCCTCGCCCAGCACGCCGGTCCGCGCCAGTAGGCTATCGCCGCCCTTGCCCAGGTCGTTGGCCAGGTGCCTGGCCGCTGCCGCGCCGCGGCTGAAGCCGAACAGGTCGAACTCCAGCGCTGCGACTTGCGCTTGCGGGTGGCCGACCAGCCAGGCGCCCATCTGCCCAGCGATCATCTGGACGGCCTGCGCGACGCGGGCCAGGACACCGCTGCTTCCCCGTCCAGTCGCCTGGGCAAAAACCGAATCGCCCTGGCCTGCCCAGGTGCCGATCCCCTCGACGTAGCACTTGAAGTACACCCGGGCCGGTTCATCGCTGCCCTCCCGGTACAAGCCATGGAGCAATGCCACATTGCTGGGCGCATTACCGTAGCTGCCCAGGCCAGCGTCTACCGCCCCACCGGGCACAACGCTATTGCCGTGGTTATTGCCGGTGCCGTCGAAGAAAACGCCGATCCGCAAGGTGATCGCGCCACTCGGCTGTCGTAGGTCCATCGGAGCCCTCCCAGTGCTCGAAAATGAACATAAGGGTGCAAACCGAGGGCATTGAAAATCGGCAGATTCAACGGCTAGACAGACCGATAGCACTGTGCCTGCCCGAGAAATTTCCACGCCGCCATTGGTCGGCATGGGCCCGGATGGATTAAAGTATCAGCCCTTGCCCGGACGCTGCGGTACACGCATCGCCGGCCCATTTCCAGGAACCGTCGACGATGGAACACCGTGAGGCGCTGATCGCGCTGCGCACCTTTCTTTCCTCCCAGATCCTTGGCCAGGAGAAGCTGGTCGAACGCCTGCTGATCGTATTGCTGGCCGACGGCCACATGCTGGTCGAAGGCGCGCCTGGCCTGGCCAAGACCAAGGCCATCAAGGAATTGGCCGAGGGGATCGAGGCGCAGTTCCACCGCATCCAGTTCACCCCCGACCTGCTCCCGGCCGACATCACCGGCACCGAGATCTATCGCCCGGAAACCGGCAGCTTCGTGTTCCAGCAAGGGCCGATCTTCCACAACCTGGTGCTGGCCGACGAAATCAACCGCGCGCCGGCCAAGGTCCAGTCGGCGCTGCTCGAAGCCATGGCCGAGCGCCAGGTCAGCGTCGGGCGCAGCACCTACGAGCTGTCGCCGCTGTTCCTGGTCATGGCCACCCAGAACCCGATCGAGCAGGAAGGCACCTACCCGTTGCCCGAAGCCCAGCTCGACCGCTTCCTCATGCACGTGAAGATCGGCTTCCCGGATGCCGCGGTGGAACGCCGCATCCTCCAGCAGGCCCGCGGCGAAGCCCTGGGCGGCGAGGTCAAGCCGGAACGGCGGGTCAGCCAACAGGCGATCTTCGCCGCGCGCAAGGAAATCCTCGGCCTGTACATGGCCGATGCCGTAGAGGAATACCTGGTGCAGTTGGTCATGGCCACCCGTACCCCGGCCAAGTTCGATGCCGAGCTGGCCGACTGGATCGCCTACGGCGCCAGCCCCCGTGGCTCGATCGCCCTGGACCGCTGCGCGCGGGCCCATGCCTGGCTGGCGGGGCGCGACTTCGTCAGCCCTGAAGATATCCAGGCGGTGCTGTTCGACGTACTACGCCACCGCGTCATCCTGTCCTTCGAGGCGGAAGCGGCGGGGATCGACCAGGACCGGGTGGTCCAGCGCATCCTCGACGTCGTCGCCGTCGCCTGACCCGATGCCCACCGCGTACCTGGCCGAACCCGGCATCCGCATTGGCCTGGCCGAGCTGATCGACATGCGCCACCGCGTGCGCGAGATCCAGCTGTTCTCCCGGCCCGGCCAGCGCAGCCCGCTGGTCGGCCTGCACCATTCCAAACTGCGCGGGCGCGGCGTGGACTTCGACCAGGTACGCGTCTACCAGGCCGGTGACGATGTGCGCAACATCGACTGGCGGGTGACCGCGCGCACCCAGGAGCCTCATACCAAGCTGTTCCACGAGGAACGCGAGCGGCCGATCTTCATCCTGGTCGAGCAGAGCCAGCGCCTGTTCTTCGGTTCGGGGCTGATGTTCAAGTCGGTGCTGGCCGCCCAGGCGGCGGCCTTGTTCGGCTGGGCTGCGCTGGGGCATAACGACCGCATCGGCGGCCTGGTGTTCGGCGATAACGAACACCACGAGATCAAGCCACGGCGCAGCAAGCAGAGCCTGCTGCAACTGCTCAACCGCCTGGCCAAGGTCAACCAGGCGCTGCACACCGAGGCCCTGCCCCAGGCCGACAGCCTGGCCCTGGCCCTGCGCCGCGCCCGCGAGGTATTGCGCCCCGGCAGCCTGGCCATCATCATCTGCGACGAGCGCGCCCTGAGCCCCGGCGTTGAGCAGCACCTGAGCATGCTCTCACGCCACTGCGACGTGCTGTTGATGCCAGTGTCAGACCCTCTGGACCATGCCCTGCCAGCCGCCGGCCTGCTGCGCTTCGCCCAACGTGGCGCCCAGCTGGAACTCGACACCCTCGACGCCAACCTGCGCCAGGCCTACCGCCAGCAAGCCGAGGCGCGCATCGAGCGTTGGGAGCTGCTGGCGCAAAAGCTGCGGGTGCTGATGATGCCCCTGAGTACCCAGAGCGAAATGATCGAACAGCTGCGCGAGTACCTCAACGCCCAGCGGCCTGGGAGTACGCAATGAACCCGCTGGACCAGCTGCAACCACTGATCGCCCCGCCGGCCATCAGTCTGTGGCCGCCCGCACCCGGCTGGTGGGGGCTGCTGGCCCTGCTGCCGCTGCTCGCCTGGGGGCTATGGCGACTGCGCCATTGGCGCCCGGTCAAGCGCCCGATCGTGCGCGCCGAACTGCCCCTGGACCCGGTGCGCGTGGAAGCGCTGGCCGAACTCGCCCGCCTGCCGCGCCCGTACGACGGCGCCCCGGCCGGCGCCTGGCTGCAGCAGATCAACGCGCTGCTCAAGCGCCTGTGCCGCAATCACTACCCTGGCGCCAACAGCCACACCCTCAATGGCCGGCAATGGCTGGCGTTTCTCGACAACCGCTGCCCTGCCGCCGGCCTGACCCGTTGGATGGTGCTGGTCGAAGGCGCCTACAAACCCGAGTGCAAGCTCGACGACAAGGCCATCGCCGGGCTTGCCCAGGCAGTCGAAACCTGGATCCGCAAACATGTTTGAGCTGGCCTGGCCGTGGATCTTCCTGCTATTTCCGCTGCCCTGGCTCGCGCGCCTGGTGCTGCCTGCCGCCGACAGCGGCGAGCCGGTGCTCAAGGTGGGCTTTCTCGATGAACTCGAAGGCCTGGCCGGGCGACGCGCGCGGCTGAACCTGCCGACCTGGCGCCAGCAGGCACCGTTCGTGATCATCTGGACGCTGCTGCTGCTGGCCGCCGCGCGCCCGCAATGGCTGGGCGAACCCGTCCCCGTGGCGGCCAGTGGCCGCGACCTGTTGGTGGCGGTGGACGTGTCCGGTTCCATGGACTTTCCCGACATGCAGTGGAAGGACGAGGAAATCAGCCGCCTGGACTTGGTAAAAGCGCTGCTCGGCGACTTCCTCCAGGACCGCGAAGGCGACCGGGTCGGCCTGATCCTGTTCGGCAGCGAAGCCTACCTGCAGGCGCCCCTGACCTTCGACCGGCGCACGGTGCGCACCTTCCTCCTCGAGGCGCAGATCGGCATCGCCGGCAAGAATACGGCCATCGGCGACGCCATCGGCTTGGCGGTCAAGCGCCTGCGCCAGCGCCCGGCACAAAGCCGCGTGCTGGTGCTGGTCACCGACGGCGCCAACAACGGCGGGCAGATCCACCCCTTGACCGCCGCACGCCTGGCTGCCCAGGAAGGCGTGCGCATCTACACCATCGGCATCGGCGCCAACCCCGAGGCCAGCGGCACCCCCGGCCTGCTCGGCCTGAACCCGAGCCTGGACCTGGACGAAGCCTCGCTCAAGGAAATCGCCGAGCTGACCCATGGCGCCTATTTCCGCGCCCACAACGGCGCCGAACTGAACGCCATCGGCGATGCCCTCGACCAGCTGGAACCGGTGGCCCAGCAACCGACCCAGGCGCGCACCGCCAAAGCCCTGTACGCCTGGCCACTGGCCCTGGCGCTGCTGCTGAGCGTGTTGCTGGTGGTAGCCGTGCAATGGCCGGACAACCTGTTGCAGCGCTTGCTGCGTCGGCCACGCTTCCTGCAACCGCACCCGGAATGGCGCCAGCGCCTCAAGCGCCTGCGCCTGAGGAGACGGCGATGATCGAACTCTGGCCACAATGGCTGCGCCCGCTCTGGCTGCTGGTGGTGCCGCTGCTCGGCTGGCTGTTGTTCAAGCTGTGGCATCGGCGCAAACGTGCCGGGCGTTGGCAGATGATCCTGCCGGCGCAGTTCCATGCCGTGCTGCTCGGCGGCGGCAACGGCCAGGCCAGCAAGCTGCCCTGGGTGGCCCTGGGCCTGGCCTGGCTGCTGGTGGTCCTGGCCCTGCTCGGCCCCAGCTGGCAACGCCTTGAAGAAACCCGCCAGCGCCCTGCCGACCCGCTGGTGATCCTGCTCGAGCTGACTCCGCAAATGCTCGCCGAGGACAGCCCGCCCAACCGCCTGGAACAGGCCCGGCGCAAGGTCCAGGACCTGCTCGAACACCGCCGCGACAGCCAGACCGCGCTGGTGGTATACGCCGGCAGCGCACATACCCTGGTGCCGCTGTCCGACGACCTGGGCACCACGCGCAACCTGCTCGAGGCCATCGACCCGTCGATCATGCCGCAACCCGGCCAGCGCGCGGACCTTGCCGTGCAGAAAGGCCTGGCCCTACTGGCCCAGAGCGGCCTCGGCCAGGGCCGTCTGCTGCTGATCGGCTCGTCCCTGAACGAGCAGGAACGCGCAGGCATCCTCAAGGCCCTCGGCCGCCAAGGCCCGAGCCTGCTGATGCTGGGTGTCGGCAGCGCCGAAGGCGCCCCCGTGCGCCAGGCCAACGGCGAATTCCTCAAGGATGACCAGGGTGGCATCCTCGTGCCGCGCCTGGACGGCGCCAGCCTCAAGGCCTTCATCAATGGCACCGGCGGGCGTTATCGCCATGCCCGCATCGACGACCTGGACCTGCGTGGCCTGGGCCTGTTCGACACCCCCCGCGCCCTGCGCAACGACGGCCAGACGGTGCAGTTGGACAGCTGGGCCGACCAGGGCCACTGGTTGCTTCTGCCCCTGCTGTTGCTGGCAGCCTGCGCCGGCCGACGCGGCTGGTTGTTCTGCCTGCCCTTGCTCCTGGCCCTGCCGCAACCGAGCCAGGCCTTCGAATTCAACGACTTGTGGTTGCGCCCCGACCAACAAGGCCAGCGTCTACTGGCGCAACAACGCCCCGCCGATGCCGCCCGGCACTTCCAGGACCCACAATGGCGCGGCCTGGCGCTGTATCAGGCCGGCGACTACGAAGGCGCCGCCCGGGCCTTCGCCCAGGGCAGCAGTGCCGCAGCCCACTACAACCGGGGCAACGCCCTGGCCCGCGCCGGCGAGCTGGAGGCCGCGCTGGATGCCTATGAGCAAGCCCTGGAACGCCAGCCCGACCTGCAACCGGCACTGGACAACCAGGCCCTCATCCAGCAATTGTTGCAACAACGCCAGGCCAAGGCCGAGGAACAACCGGCCGACAGCGATGCCCAAGGCACGCCCGGCAACGAGACCGAAGGCAACAGCAGTTCGGCAGCCAACCCAGCCCAGGGCACACCAGGCAACGAAGAACAGGGCGCCGCCGAGGAACCCGGCGAAGGCGCCAGCGACGAGCAGGCCCAGGGCGGCAACCAGCCCGGCGACGACGATGGGGTGACCCAGCCGCCGCAGCGGCCGGTCTCCACCAGCCTGGATGCCGAACAGCGCCAGGCCCTGGAACAGTGGTTGCGGGAAATTCCCGACAACCCCGCCCAGCTGCTGCGGCGCAAATTCTGGTATGAACAGCAATTGCATCAGGACAACCCACGATGAGTCGCCTCGGCGTCTTCCTACTCAGCCTGTTGTGGCTTCTCCAGGCCCAGGCGCAACCGACCCTGCAGGCCAGCGTCGACCGCACTCGCCTGCAGGCCGGCGAAACCCTGGAACTGACCCTGGAAAGCCAGGACGTCACCCAGTTCGGCAAGCCCGACCTGCGCGCCCTGGAAGGCGATTTCGAGGTGCGCGGCACGCGCCAGCTCAACAGCCTGCACACGCTCGACGGCGAGACGCGCGCCAGCACCCGCTGGATCATCACCCTGCTGCCACGGCGCAGCGGCAGCCTGCGCATTCCCGAACTGCAACTGGGTCATTCGCAGAGCCAGGCCATCGAACTGCAGGTATTGCAGGCCGACGCCAGCCGCCCGGAAAGCGCTGCCAAGGTGTTCATCGAAGCCACCCTCGACCGCCAGGATGTCTATGTCCAGGCCCAGGCCGTGCTGACGCTGCGCATCTACCATTCGGTGCCGCTGTACGACGACAGCAGCTTGAGCCCCCTGCAGCTGGACAACGCCAAGGTCGAACCCTTGGGCGAGTCGCGCACCTATGAAAAAGAGATCGATGGGGTCCGCCACGGGGTGATCGAGACCCGCTATGCGATCTACCCGCAACAAAGCGGCAGCCTGGACATCCCGACGCTGACCTTCACCGCCACCGCTGCCGACAGTGGCGAACAACCTGCCGGCACGCCCCGGGTCGGCCGCCAGGTGCAGGTCAGCTCGCTGCCGCTGCACCTTGGCGTACGGCCGGTCCCCAGCGCCTGGCCGGCCAGCGAGCCCTGGCTGCCGGCCCGCAGCCTGAGCCTGGAAGAGCACTGGAACCCTGAACCGAGCAGCCAGCCCACCCAGATCGGCGACTCCCTGACCCGCAGCATCACCCTGCGCGCCGAAGGCCTGTCCAGCACTCAGCTGCCCCAGCTGCCGGCCACGGAAATACACGGCCTGCGCCGCTACCCCGACCAACCGTTGCTGCGCAACGAAATCAACGAACGCGGCATGATCGCCAACCGTGAAGAACGCGAAGCGCTGGTCCCCACCCACAGCGGCGACCTGGCCCTGCCGGCCTTGGACGTCACCTGGTGGAACACCCGCGAAGATCACCTGGAACATAGCAGCCTACCGGCGCGCACCCTGACCGTGCAGGACAACCCAGCCCTGAGCGGCGAAACGCCGGTCAGCGATACCCGCAGCGGCACCGCCCTGCTCTGGCCCTGGCAACTGGCGACGGTGCTGCTGGCCCTCACCACGGTGCTGGGCTTCGCCCTGTGGTGGCGCGCACGCTCGCAACCAGCCATATTGCGCGCCGCGCAGAACGGGCCCAGCCCGCGCACGCTGCTGGACGACCTCAAGCGCGCCTGTCAGGCCAACGACCCCCAGGCCACCCGTCAGGCCCTGGATGCCTGGGCACGTCAGCAGCCGGAAACCCTGGCCGAGATGGCCGCCCGTTTCGTACCCTTGTCCGACGCGCTGGATGGCCTCAATGGCGCTTTGTACAGCGAAAGCGGCCAGTATTGGCAAGGCGACGAACTATGGCGTGCCATCGGTACCATTCCACCGGCCGAGCAGATCCTGCTGCCGTCGGGCGAGACAGGCAGCCTGCCACCGCTCTACCCCAAATAACCACCTGTGCGTGGCGCCCAGCGCCACGCCTGCATGCTTGCGGAATTCTCCATGCGTCTGTTTCACACCTCCGACTGGCACCTGGGCCAAAGCCTGCACGGCCAGGAACGCGACTTCGAACATGCCTGCTTCCTCGATTGGCTGCTCGGTCAGTTGCGTCTGCGCCAGCCCGATGCGCTGCTGATCGCCGGCGATATCTTCGATACGGTCAACCCGCCGGTCAAAGCCCAGGAGCGGCTCTACGACTTCATCGTCCAGGCCCACGAACAACAGCCCAAGCTCGACATCGTGATGATCGCCGGCAACCACGACTCCGGCTCACGCATCGAGCTGCCGGCGGCGTTGATGCGGCGCCTGCGTACCCACGCCCTGGGGCGGGTGCACTGGCTCGATGAAGGTCAGCTGGATGCCGAGCGGCTGTTGATCCCGCTGACCAACGCACGCGGCAAGGTCTGCGCCTGGTGCCTGGCCCTGCCCTTCCTGCGCCCGGCGGAAGTCACCGGGCCGCAGCTGGGTGATGACTACCTGCAAGGCATCACCCAGGTGCACCAGCAACTGATCGAAGCCGCCCAGGCCAAGCGCAAGAAGGACCAGGCCCTGGTCGCCATCAGCCATGCGCACATGGCTGGCGGCGCGGTATCCGAGGACTCCGAGCGCAGCCTGGTCATCGGCAACGCCGAGGCCTTGCCGGCGCGCTTGTTCGACAAGGCCATCAGCTACGTCGCCCTGGGCCACCTGCACAAGCCGCAGCGGGTCAACCGTGAGGAACGCATCCGCTACAGTGGCTCGCCGATCCCGTTGTCGTTTGCCGAGATCAACTACCCGCACCAGGTGCTGGAAGTGGAGCTCGAAGGCGCCGAGCTGGTCAGCGTCGAGGCACGCCCGGTGCCACGCGCCGTGGCCCTGCAACGCATCGGCCCGGCGCCGCTGGGCGAGCTGCTGCAGCAATTGGCCGACCTGCCGGTGGTCGATCTTCTGGAAGACCCCAACCGCCAGCCCTGGCTGGAGGTGCGGGTGCGCCTGGACGAGCCGCAGCCAGACCTGCGCCAGCAGATCGAAGGCGCCCTGGAGGGCAAGGCCGTACGCCTGGTGCGCATCAGTGCCGAGTACGCCGGCAGTGGCAGCCAGGACGAGGACGAACGGGCGTTTGTCGAGCTGTCCCAGATGACCCCGCAGGACCTGTTCAGCCGCGCCTGGGAGCAAGCCTATGGCAGCCCCGTCGACGAACAGGCCCTGGCCGACTTCGCCCTGCTCCTGCAGGACGTGCAGCTGGAGGAGGTGCAGCCATGAAGATCCTTGCCATTCGCCTGAAGAACCTGGCCTCCCTGGCCGGCCCGATCGACATCGACTTCACCGCTGAGCCCCTGGCCAGTGCTGGCCTGTTCGCCATCACTGGGCCCACCGGCGCCGGCAAGAGCACCTTGCTCGATGCCCTGTGCCTGGCGCTGTTCGGCACCGTGCCGCGGCTCAACGACATCGGCCGGGAGGCCAAGGTGCCCGACGCCGATGGCGAGATTGCCACCTACGACCCGCGTAACCTGCTGCGTCGCGGCACTGGCAGCGCCTATGCCGAGGTGGACTTCGTGGGCATCGACGGGCACCGCTACCGCGCCCGCTGGGAAGCCAACCGCGCCCGTGAAAAAGCCAACGGCAAATTGCAGCTCAGCCGCCAGAGTCTGTACGACCTGGACGCCGAACAGCTGCTGGGTAGTGGCAAGAACGAATACAAGCAGTTGGTCGAGGCGCGCCTGGGCCTGAACTTCGAGCAGTTCACCCGCGCGGTGATGCTGGCCCAGAGCGAGTTCGGCGCCTTCCTCAAGGCAGACGACAAGGACCGCAGCGAGCTGCTGGAAAAACTCACCAACACGGCGATCTACACCCGCCTGGGCCAACGTGCCTTCAGCAAGGCCCGTGAGGCAGGCGAAGCGCACAACGACCTGAAGAAGCAGGCCGAGCACCTGTTGCCGATGGCCGCCGAGGCCCGCGCCGAGCTCGACCAGCAGCTGGAGCAGGCCCAACAGCGGTTCAAGGCCGACCAGGCGCGCCAGCGCCAACTGGAACAGCAGCGCGCCTGGCTCGATGAACAGGGCAAGCTGCAGGCCCAGCACGCCGAAGCCCAGGCTGCCTTGCAGGCGGCCGAGCTAGGCTGGGAACAGCTGGCCGAGCAGCGCCTGGACCTGCAACGCCTGGAACGCCTGGCCCCGCAGCGCCACCAGTTCCACCGCCAGCAGGTACTGGCCGCACAACTGGCGCCCCTGGCCGCGGAGCTCGCCGATCAACAGCGCCAGCAGGCCGACTTGCAGGTACGTACCGGCGAGCTGGAGCAAGCGCTGGAGGCGGCGCGCCAGGCCCTGACCCACAGCCAGGCCCAGCACAGCGAAAACGCCCCCCGCCTGCGCCAGGCCTTCGCCGCCCAGGACAGCCTGGCCCGTCTCGACCAGGAGCTGGCCAACCAACGCAGCGCCGCCCAGCAGGCTGACCAGGACGTCGCCGACGGCCAGCAGCAGGTACAGCAGCTCGAGGAACACCAGCAGCGCAGCCAGCAACAACTGGCGCAGATCGACACGGCGCTGGCCGACAGCGAGCACCTGGCTGGCCTGGCTAGCGCCTGGCAGGCCTACCTGCCGCAGCTCAAGCAAGTGATGCAGATCGGTGCACGCCTGACCAAGGGCCGTGAGGAGCTGCCCGGCCTGCAGGCCCAGGCCAGCCAGGCCAACGCCCAGCTGCAAAGCCAACGCGACGCCTTCGAACTGCTGTTCCGCGAAGCCGGGGCCGAACCCCAGGCGCTGGCCGAGCAGATCGACCTGCTGGGCGCCATGCTCCAGGACAATCGCAAGCAGCAACGCGCGGTCGAAGAGCTTTCGCGCCTACAGGGCCGCGAATTGGAACTGCGCCAGCACGTCACGGCCCTGCGCGAGCGCCAGCAGCAGGCCATGCAGCAGCGCCAGCGCCTCATCGGCGAAGGCACCGCGGCCAAGGCCGAACTGGAAACCGCCGACCAGGCACTGGCCCTGACCCGCCAATTGCTGGAACGCCAGCGCCTGGCGCGCACCAGCAGCGTGGAAGAGCTGCGCGGGCAATTGCGCGCTGGTGAACCTTGCCCGGTCTGCGGAAGCGCCGAGCACCCATTCCACCAGCCCGACGCCCTGCTGCAGAGCCTCGGCCGCCATGACCAGGCCGAAGAGGACGCGGCCCGTGCGCAGGTCGAGCGCCTCAACACCCGCCTGGTGGAGCTGCGGACCGAGCTGGGCGTGGTCAATGCCCAGCTCAAGGACTTCCAGCAACAGCAGGTACACCTGGGCGAACAGCTGCAACCGCTCAGCGAACAGCTTCAGGCCCACGCTCTGTGGCCGGCCCTCGCCCCGCAGGACGACAGCGCCCGCCGCACCTGGCTCGACGGTCAGCTGCGCCGCCTGGGTGAAGAGATCGATCGCGACGAGAAACGCCAGGCTGCCCTGCTCGCCCTGCAAAAGGATGCCGCCCGCCTTACCCAGCAGTTGCAGGCGGCAAGCGAGGCCCAGCAACAGGCCCAGCGTCACCTCGAGCAGCAGCACCAGGCCCTGGCCTCCGATGAGCAGCAACTGGAACAGGGCTTGAACGACCTGGCCAACGTACTGCCCGAGGATATCCTCCAAGCCCTGCGCGACGACCCGGCCACGGCGTTCCTCGGTCTCGACCAGCAGATCGCCCAGCGTCGCCAGCAGCTCGAGCAACGCCAGGACGAACAGCAGGAGCAACAGGCCCGCCAGGTGCAGCTGGACAAGCTGCGCGACCAGCAACACGCCCGCCTGGCGGCCCAACAGCAGCTCAAGCACAGGCTCGCCACGCTGGATGAACAGCGCCAGCAGGCCCTGGCGAGCTTGAGCGAACTGCTCGGCGAACAGGCCAGTGCCGAAGCCTGGCAACAGCACATGGACACCCAGCTGGAACAAGCCCGGGTGGCCGAAGCCGAAACGGCCCAGCGCCTCCAGGCGCTGCACACCCAAGGCGTACAGCTAGCCGGCGAACTCAAGGCCAACAGCCAGCGGCAACAGGCGCTGGAGCAGGAATGCCAGCAGTTGCAGGGCCAGATCGGCCAATGGCGCAGCGAACATCCGGAGCTGGACGACACAGGCCTGGAGCGCCTGCTGGCCATCGACGATGCCCAGCTCGGCGAACTGCGCCAGCGCCTGCAAAGCGCGGAAAAGGCCATCGAGCAAAGTCGCGTGCTGCTGCAGGAGCGCGAACAACGCCTGCAACAACATGCCGACCAAGGCCAGGGCGATCTGTCTGCCGAAGCCCTGCATCAGGCCCTCACCGAAATCGGGCAGCAGTTGGCCGTGCAAGAACAGCAGTGCGCCGAGTTGCGCGCGCGGCAGGCCGACGACCAGCGCCGCCAGCAGGCCCACCAGGCCTTGGCCGAACAGATCGAGCAGGCCTACCAACAATGGCAACGCTGGGCACGCCTGAACGCGCTGATCGGCTCGGCCTCCGGCGATGTGTTCCGCAAGATCGCCCAGGGCTACAACCTCGACCTGCTGCTGCATCATGCCAACAGCCAGCTGCGCCAGCTGGCCAAGCGCTACCGCCTCAAGCGAGGCGGCAGTGCCCTGGGCCTGCTGGTGCTGGACACCGAAATGGGCGACGAACTGCGTTCGGTGCACTCGCTCTCTGGCGGCGAGACCTTCCTGGTGTCCCTGGCCCTCGCTCTGGGCCTGGCATCCATGGCCTCGAGCACCCTGCGCATCGAATCGCTGTTCATCGACGAGGGCTTCGGCAGCCTGGACCCCGAATCGCTGCAACTGGCCATGGATGCCCTCGACGGGTTGCAGGCCCAAGGGCGCAAGGTGGCGGTGATTTCCCACGTGCAGGAAATGCACGAGCGCATCCCGGTGCAGATCCAGGTGCGTCGCCAGGGCAATGGCTTGAGTGACGTGGAGGTGTGCGGGTGATTCTCTACTCGTTCCGTCGCTGCCCCTGGGCCATGCGTGCGCGCCTGGCCTTGCGCTATGCAGGCTGCCCGGTGGAGATCCGCGAAGTGGCGATGAAGAACAAGCCGGCCGAGTTGCTGGCCTTGTCGCCCAAGGGCACGGTGCCGGTGCTCGATACCGGCGCCGGGGTCCTGGAGGAAAGCCTGGACATCATGCGCTGGGCCCTGGAGCAGAACGACCCACAGGACTGGCGCCTGCTGGCCGACCCGAGCGGCGCGCAACAGGCCGAGGCCTTGATCGCGCGTAACGACCGCGAGTTCAAGGCCCAGGTGAACCTGTACAAGTACGCTGAACGCTACCCCGAGCACTCGCGTGAACATTACCGCCAGCAGGCCGAACCTTGGCTGGCCGAGCTCGAGGGGCTGCTCGACGGCCGCCCGTTCCTGCTGGCCGAGCACCCGAGCCTGGCCGACGCCGCCCTGCTCCCCTTGGTGCGTCAGTTTGCCGGGGTCGAACCACAATGGTTCGCCGAGGCGCCTTATCCGCGGGTGCGCAGCTGGTTGCAGGGGTGGCTGGAGTCAGCGCTGTTCAAGGCCGTCATGGCGCGCTGAGCAAGGGAGAGGCACTTGCTTGGATTGCGCTGCACACCACAGACTTCAAGGGGCTATAACGTAGCGTCGAATACAACGGTGACCGGGCTTTGGTACTTATACCCAGGCTGCATTGCGCTCAGGTCTTCAAGCTTGAAATGCAATTTGGCTGCTCCATTGACGATCGCGCGTGGCACCTCGAACCGACGTGAAAGCCCCCCTGCGGCATTTGTCGGCAGCTCGATGTCCGCTACCGGCCTGCCCTGCCAGGTGGCCCCTGGCACAGTCAATGAAACCTTGGTGATTGCCTTGTCCCGGAGCCCCTGGGAACCACCGAGAATGCAACCAAACGCGCCGGCGGATTCACACCGCACACCGACCAAGAACGGCCCTCCCGCACTGATTCGAAACGGCAAGTCCCGCGCCAGTAACGGGGGCAGGCGGCCAGTCCATCGCCCCCAGCCGCCTGTCGGTTCGAGCACCGCCCTGTCGGAGCCGGGAGGGAACTGCACATGCATGTCGGCGTGCACAGTCAATTCTATGTTCACGACGAGCGTACGATCCAGCATGTTGCCCCATCTGCTCCCAAGATCGAATTCCCTGCGATCGGCGCTATCGAAGCGGTAGATGAGGCGATCCCTATAGACCCCTGGCGGCATTGTCTGGAGCCCAGGAATCTCCATGCGGAAGGGAAAACCTGTCAGTTGCATGCCATACGTGTACGTTTCGTTGGGACCCGCATGCATTCTGCTCCAGCAATCTCCCCTATTTACTGTAGTCACCCACAGCGCATTCATGACAACGTGCTTAGCGGTTCTATAAACGGTACACGTTCCTGCCCCATCGCGACCCAGACGCTCGACCGCGTGCCTGTTTAACGCTATACCGGGGTCATACCACTCGCCCTGCATCCCCAAGCCCAGGATGAAGAACCTACCTCGCTGGCCTCCCGGATCGTTGAAATCAATATATCTAAAATCCGGAAGCCGGGTGTAGAAGCTCCTTCTGGGCTCCGTCTCTCTGCTATACACATCGGTCTGGTAGGTGATAGGAATATCCACCGTGCCGATACCCTGCCTGGAGTTCTTCTCGATATCGCATTGTGCGGGCCAGTACTTGCAATACCTGGCAGGGGCGCTCGACTCTATCCGTAGTTTCCCATTCCGGTACTTGGCATAGATCGTGACCTCCGCCGCAAAGGCCTGCCCTACGACCGACAACATCAACGCCAACAGCACTGCCCAATGAAGTGGGTGATTCCTCATACGTTTCCCCTCGAAGACTCTGTCTTTGCAAAGGGAAAGCTTGCGGAATTTTGGCCACACTGACTAACAAGACGCTTCCCAAAAAATCTGGGAAAAGTCTTACATCATAGGCAAGCGTGTCACTCGAGAAACTTCAGGTCCGATGGCGCGTCCTGGGCCAGTTTCTGCACGGTTTCGCCCAGCTTGCCGCTACGCGGGTCGCGGCGCAGGACCACGACCTGGTTGCTCTTCTGGTTGGCCACCAAGAGGAACTTGCCGCTGGGGTCGAGGCTGAACTCCCGCGGGTGGTCGCCCTCGACGGAGCGGCGCTGCAACAGGGTCAGTTGGCCATCCTCCTTGCCCACGGCATAGGCCACGATCTCGTTGCTGGTGCCGCGGTTGCTGACATACAGGAAGCGCCCGTCGGCCGACAGGTGCAGCCCACCGGCCGCCTTGGCTGCAGCCTCCTGGCGCTCGGTCAGGGGCAGGCGCTGGCGTTCCATCAGGTTGCCGTCCTGCACATCGAACATCACCACTTCGGCGCTCATCTCCAGGGTGAGGTAAGCGTGCCGGCCCTTGGCATCGAACAGCAGGTGACGCGGGCCGCTGCCTGGAGGCAGGCTGACAGACGCCGGAATCGCCGGGCTCAGCGGATGCTCGGGGCTGGCCCCGTCGTAGCGATAGATGAAGACCTTGTCGGCGCCCAGGTCGCTGGCGTAGAGGTGACGGCCCTCGGGCGAGAACACCACCGAATGCACATGGGCCCCGGCCTGGCGTTCAGGGTTGACCTTGCTCGGCGTGTGACGCAGCTGCTGCACCACCTCCTTCAGCTTGCCATCGCGCGCCACCGGGAGCGCCACTAGGCTGCCGCCGGGCACCGGCGCGACCGCATAGTTGGCGACGAACAGGTAGCGCTGGTCATGGCTGAGGGTGGCGTGAGTCGGTTCGTCGCCACGGCTGGCCACCTGGTTGAGCGGCTTGATGTCACCCTTGGCATTGAGCGAAAAGCTGCTCACATGGCCCTGGGGCGTTTCATTGACCGCGAACAGCAGGCGCTGGTCGGCGGACAGCACCAGCCAGGACGGGCTGACACTCTTGACCACCTGCAGCGGCGTGGCATCGACCTGGCCGCTGTCGCTGTCGAAGCCGTAGCGATAGATGCCTTGGCTGGCACCGTCGGTGTAGCTACCAACCAGCAATACCGCGGCATGGCCGTTCAATGTCAGGCCCATGAGACTAGCGGCCAGCAGGCTCTTCCAGATCTTCATCGTCGTCATCTTCCGAAGCACGCAGGGCATCCATACAGACTAGCCGATGCTCGCCATCGGCATCATCGAGCCGCCACTGGTCGCCCTCGGCGACGGCGGCGGCCACTTGTTCGGGGGTGAAGCGCCAGCGGCGCAGCTGGCGGCCGTCCATGCATTCGATCGAAAGGCCGGTGTCGTCGTAGGTGAAGTCGAAGGCGTGGAGCCCGTCGATCAGCAGCATGTCGCAGGCTGCGAGGGCGGTGGCGAGGGATGACATTGGAACACCAGGTAGAAAGTGGGGCGCCAGTATAACCCCGGGGCTGCTGTGCAGCCCAATCGCCGGCAAGCCGGCTCCCACAAGGAGCGAAACCTGTAGCCCGCCGATTGGGCCACAAACAGCGAAACCTGTGGGAGATTCTATGGTTGTGGGCAAGCCGGCTCCCACTGGTGCAGCGCCAACCACACCCTGTGGGAGCCGGCAAGCCGGCGATGAAGACAACCCTTTACCCAAAGCC
>NZ_JBLUPY010000007.1:0-194772 GCF_048068215.1 Pseudomonas sp. NY15372 | reverse complement strand
TTTGTGGGTGCGGGCTTGACCCGCGATTGGGCCGGGCCGGATATCACCGTCGCCTGGCAAGGGCTTCGCCCTTGATCGCGGGACAAGCCCGCTCCCACAGGGAGGCTGCGCTAGCCGCTTGTTCTCTGCGCGACAGCGCAGCCCGAAGGGCTGGGTAATCTCCCACGGGGACGACACCGATCGCCGAACCTGTGGGAGCCAGCTTGCCGGCGATGGGGCCGTCGCGCGGCCTTGAAGGCAATCAGACCAGCGGATCACCTACATGCAGGATCTTCATGCCGTTGGTGCCACCGATAGTGTGGTAGCTGTCGCCCTTGGTCAGGATCACCCAGTCGCCTTGCTCCACCAGGCCGCGCTTGAGCAGCTCGTCGACGGCTGCCTGGCTGACCTTGTCCGCCGGCAGTGAAGCCGGGTCGAACGCGATGGGGTACACGCCACGGAACAGCGAGGCGCGCGCCTGGGTGGCGCGGTGCGGCGACATGGCGAAGATCGGCACGTGCGAGCGCAGGCGCGACATGATCAGCGGGGTGTAGCCGCTCTCGGTGAGCGAGATGATCGCCTTGACGCCCGGGAAATGGTTGGCCGTGTACATGGCCGCCAGGGCGATGCTTTCGTCGCAGCGCTCGAAGGTGGTGTGCAGGCGATGGCTGGATTTCTGGCTGGTCGGGTGCTTCTCGGCACCCTGGCAGATGCGTGCCATGGCCTGGACCGCTTCGATCGGGTAGGCGCCGGCAGCGCTTTCGGCCGAGAGCATCACTGCGTCGGTGTTGTCCAGCACGGCGTTGGCCACGTCGGAGACTTCGGCGCGGGTCGGCATCGGGTTCTGGATCATCGACTCCATCATCTGGGTCGCGACGATCACCGCCTTGTTGTTGCGGCGAGCGTGCTGGATGATCTTTTTCTGGATGGCAATCAGCTCGGCGTCGCCGATTTCCACGCCCAGGTCACCACGGGCGACCATCACTGCGTCGGAGGCGGCGATCAGGCCATCGAGGGTCTCGTCGTCGGCCACGGCTTCGGCGCGCTCGATCTTGGAGACCAGCCAGGCGGTGCCGCCGGCTTCGTCACGCAGCTTGCGGGCGTACTCCATGTCCTTGGCATCGCGCGGGAAGGAGACGGCCAGATAGTCCAGGTCCATTTCCGCGGCCAGCTTGATGTCGGCCTTGTCTTTCTCGGTCAGGGCCGGCGCGGTCAGGCCGCCACCCTTGCGGTTGATGCCCTTGTGGTCGGACAGCGGGCCGCCGACGATTACCACGCAGTGCAGGGCATCGGCCGTGGCGGTCTCGACGCGCATGACCACACGGCCGTCGTCGAGCAGCAGTTCGTCACCGACGCCGCAGTCCTTGACCAGGTCGGGATAATCGATACCGACGATGTCCTGGTTGCCTTCGGTCAGCGGGTGGACGGTGGAGAAGGTGAACTTGTCACCGATCTTCAGTTCGATGCGCTTGTTGGTGAACTTGGCGATACGGATCTTCGGACCCTGCAAATCGCCCAGCAGCGCCACATGGCGGCCGTTCTTGGCGGCGATCTCGCGGATCAGGCGGGCGCGGGCCTTGTGCTCGTCCGGGGTGCCGTGGGAGAAGTTCAGGCGTGCCACGTCCAGGCCGGCGAGGATCAGCTGTTCGATCACTTGCGGCGAGTTGCTGGCGGGGCCCAGGGTGGCGACGATTTTGGTACGGCGGATGGTCATGCACAGACTCCTATAGTGAAGCGCAGCGAAAGGCTACTCCTGTATATCGCTGTAGTCATTGTTCCGTTGCACTACCTCCGTGTTCGGCAGGGTGGCATTTGAACGGGCCGGGGTATGCTTGCATGCCTGTGTGAAGATTTGCCGCGCCCGGCCGATACCCTGCTCATCAAAGGAGATTCCCCATGCGAGCCCTGATCGTTTTGGCCGTGGCGGCCAGTGTCGTCGGTTGTACCCGCTGGTCCATGGACCATCACCTGAACAATGCCTACCGCGCCTATGACCGTGGTGATTGCCAGCGCGTGATGCTGGAGTTGTCGCAGGTCGACCGCACCAGCCGGGCCCGGCCATTCATCCACCCCGAAGTCTCGATGCTGCGCGGCCAGTGTCTGGAGCGTCAGAAACTCTACGTGGATGCTGCACAGACCTACGAGTACCTGATCCAGCGCTACCCGCACAACGAGTACGCCTATCGGGCCAAGGCGCGCCTGCAGACCCTCGAGCAACTGGGCCATTACCGCCCGGGCGAGGCAGCACTGGCGAGCCCGGCGGCAGCTACACCTTGGCGTTAATACCAAGGTGTTCTTGCTTTCACCGAAACAGCCACAGGTGCTGAGCTAATCTGTTAATGGTTGTAACGTTCACCGCCAGTACCTTGTCTTCCTGGCATCAGGTACGGACCTCGCCACATGTTTATCCAACGTCATATAGAACGGCATCAGCTGCCTTGCGTACTCAAGGTCTACAACCGCTACACCGACCAGCCGATCGGCTACCTGGGCAACGCCTCTGAAGACGGCATGATGCTGATCAGCCAGTTGCCGGTGCTGGTGGGGCCGGATTTCGAGCTGCAGTTGCGCCTGCCGCAGGCCGGAGCTGGTAGTCAATGCATCGACCTGACGGCCAGTTGCCTCTGGTGCCGCGAAGATCAGACACCCGGGCACTACGACGCAGGGTTCATGTTGCTCAAGCCGCCTCGTGAGTACGAGGACTTCGTCCGGGCACTGCGTGACTACTTCAGTTTTCGTCCCATGAACGCCTCTGCATAAGGCGTAGGTAACGCGCTGCATCGAAGCGGGCATTCGAATTTGGCCAGCCAGGCCGCTAGACTCTGTCGACCTTGTTACAGGAAGACCCCGTGAGCTCCAGCATTTTCTGGCACGACTACGAAACCACCGGCATCAACCCCCGTTGCGACCGTCCGCTGCAGGTCGCCGGCGTGCGCACCGACCTTGAGCTCAACGAGATCGAAGCGCCCATCAGCCTGTATTGCCGGCCCAGTGACGATATCCTGCCGCACCCGGCGGCGTGCCTGGTGACGGGCATCACGCCCGCGCAGCTGGCCGCCAATGGCCTGGGCGAGGCCGAATTCATGACCCGTGTGCATGAGCAACTTGCACGCCCCGGTACCTGTGGCGCCGGATACAACACCTTGCGTTTCGACGATGAGGTCACCCGCTACAGCCTCTACCGCAATTTCTTCGACCCTTACGCGCGTGAATGGCAGGGCGGCAACAGCCGCTGGGACCTGATCGATGTGGTGCGCACCGCCTATGCGCTGCGCCCGGAGGGCATCGTCTGGCCGCAACAGGACGGGCGCACCAGCTTGCGCCTGGAACTGCTCAGCAAGGCCAACGGCATCGACCATGGTCAGGCGCACGAAGCGCTTTCCGACGTGCGGGCAACCATCGCCTTGGCGCGCCTGATTCGTGAAAAACAGCCCCGGTTATATGACTGGTTGTTCCAACTGCGCAGCAAGCACAAGGTCATGGAACAGATTCGCCTGCTGCAGCCATTGGTGCATGTGTCGGGGCGTTTTTCCGCGGAGCGTGGTTACCTGGGGGTGGTATTGCCGCTGGCCTGGCATCCGCGAAATCGCAACGCACTGATTGTATGTGACCTGCACCTGGACACCGCGCCGTTATTGCAGGACAGCGCCGAAACATTACGAAAATGTTTGTATACGCGGCGCGACGAATTGTCTGATGGACAATTACCCGTGCCTCTGAAGTTGGTGCAGGTTAACCGTTGCCCAGTGCTCGCTCCGTTGTCGGTATTACGGCCTGTCGACCAGCAAAGGCTGGGCCTGGATATGACCCTCGTGCAACAGCGCGGCGAACAATTGGCCAGGCAGCAACACCTTTGGCAAGACAAGCTGGACGCTATTTACAGGGGGGATGAATTTGCCCCCAGTGAAGATCCGGAGCAGCAGCTGTATGACGGTTTCCTGGGCGATCGGGACCGTCGATTGTGTGAACAGGTCCGTAGCCTTGACCCTCGTCAGTTGGGGCAGGGGCATTGGATGTTCGACGATCCGCGAATGCCGGAATTGTTGTTCCGTTACCGTGCCAGGAACTTTGCCGAGACCCTGACGGCAGAAGAACAGCAACGTTGGCATCGGTTCTGCCAGCAACGCTTGAGTGACCCGCGCCTGGGGGCGCCGAATACCCTGGGTGACTTCGAACAGGCATGCCAGAGCGCCTGGAGTACGGCGGACGATGCCGGGCGGCAAGTGTTGGACGCGTGGCGAACCCATGTCCAACAACTGAAAGCACAGTATCAGTTGTAGCGACCGCCCAATAAAAAACGCCGGCAATAGGCCGGCGTTTTCAGGGGTATTGCCTAGGCAACAATTAGTCCAGCAGGGTTGCCCAGCTTTCAACCACGTCACCGCCCCACTTGGCTTTCCACTCTTTCAGGGTCTTGTGGTTGCCGCCTTTGGTTTCGATCACTTCACCGTTGTGCGGGTTCTTGTATTGCTTGACCTTGCGGGCACGTTTGGTGCCGGTGGCCTTGACGGCACCGCGCGGCGCCTTGCTCAGTTTGGACTCTGGATCCAACAGTGCGATCACGTCACGCAGGGACTTGGAGTATTCGCCCATCAGCGCGCGCAGTTTGCCTTCGAATTCCAGCTCTTTCTTCAGCTTGTCATCTTGGGACAGGTTGGCCAGGCGGGCCTGAAGTTCCTTGATGGCTTCTTCGGTGGCGCGGTATTCGTTGATCAGGGACATGGAGTGTTCCTTGAGTAGCATGTTCTAGGGATAACAGTTCGGTGCAATAATAGACAGGCAAAACTCGCAAGTAAACAATTAAAGACAATGAACTGTTAATTGTTGTGCGACAACGCAGACGTTGGGTTAAGAAATTTTTACATATCGATTGGTGAATTCATCATTTCCTACAGATATCGCCCACGACAGCGTTTCTCGGCGGGACACGCGGCGGCACGGCCAAGGGCCGGGGCAATCGATACTGCGTTTTTTTCGGCGGACCGCTAGAATGTGCGCCTTTGCGAAGTTTCCGGAGTCTCCTTCATGCGCACCTATCGACTGGTGATTGCCTGCCCCGACCGTGTCGGCATCGTGGCGAAAGTCAGTAATTTCCTGGCCTTGTACAACGGCTGGATCAACGAAGCCAGCCACCACTCCGATGAGCAGAGTGGTTGGTTCTTCATGCGCCATGAGATCCGCGCCGAATCCCTGCCGTTTGGCATCGAAGCCTTCCGCGAGGCGTTCGCGCCGATCGCCGAAGAGTTCTCCATGACCTGGCGGATCACCGATTCGGCACAGAAGAAGCGCGTTGTCTTGATGGCCAGCCGTGAATCCCACTGCCTGGCCGACCTGCTGCATCGCTGGCACACCGATGAGCTCGATTGCGAGATCCCGTGCGTGATTTCCAACCATAACGACCTGCGCAGCATGGTCGAATGGCACGGCATTCCGTTCTTCCATGTGCCGGTGGACCCGAAGGACAAGCAACCGGCCTTCGCCGAAGTCTCGCGCCTGGTCCAGGAGCACAGCGCCGATGTGGTCGTGCTGGCCCGCTACATGCAGATCCTGCCACCGCAGCTGTGCCAGGAATACGCCGAGAAGGTGATCAACATCCATCACAGCTTCCTGCCGTCCTTCGTCGGGGCCAAGCCTTATCACCAGGCGGCCCTGCGCGGCGTGAAGCTGATCGGTGCCACCTGCCACTACGTCACCGAGGAGTTGGACGCAGGTCCTATCATCGAGCAGGATGTGGTGCGTGTGACCCATGCCGACAGCATCGAAGACATGGTGCGGTTTGGCCGTGACGTGGAAAAGATGGTGCTGGCGCGCGGCCTGCGCTATCACCTGGAAGACCGCGTGCTGGTGCATGGCAACAAGACCGTGGTGTTCGACTGATAGCCATCGCCGCGATTTGGATTGCGCGGTTCTTGCCTGGCGAAGGAGATATCGAGACCGGCCCAATCGCGGGACAAGCCCGCTCCCACAAGGCCTGCGCTGTCTTCAGAGATACCGCCGTACCTGTGGGAGCTGGCTTGCCAGCGATAGGACCGGGGGCAAGCAACTCAAGACAGTTGGCTCCCACAGGGGGGCGGTCCATGACACTCAGCGCGTCCGACGACGCCAGCGCTCGAGCAACGGACGCGCCAACAGGCAGACGAACACCGGCCCGCCCGCGATCAAATAGAAGTAATACGTCACCGCGCGCCAGATCAGGATCGCGGCGGCGGCTGTCGAACTGCCCACCAGGGGCGCGAGCAGGCTGGCCGAGGTCAGTTCGGCCGCTCCCGCCCCGCCGGGCAGCAGGCTGAACTGCCCTGCGCTGAGCGAAAGGATCTGCACCAGGAAACTGGGGATCCACGACAATTCCACGCCCAAGCCCCGCAATACCAGGTACAGCACGCTGTAGCGCAGGCTCCAGTGCGCGCAGGTCAGGGTGAAGACCAGCGCCAGGGTTCGCTTGGGCAGGCGCCAGGTGTCCGCCAGGGCATGCACGAAGCGCAACAGCTTGCGTGCCCAGCGCCGCCGACGCCGGTATGACATGCCCAACCGATATAGCAATCGCCCGTTCAAACGCATCACCGTGCGACGATAGCGCAGCAGCGTGACGACTCCGGCCAATGCCGAGCACAGCAGCAAGGCGCTGCCCAGCAGCATGCTTTCCTGGGTGTGCCCCAGGCTGTGAAACAGGGCGTAGCCGGCAATGGCCAGCATGGCGCAGAAGAAAAACACCAAGTCATTGAGCTGGTCCATGGCGAACACGGCGCCGCTGCGTGCCGGGCCGATACGCTCGCGGGCCAGCAAAGCCATGAGTGTCAGGGGCCCACCGCTGCCGCCCGGGGTGGTGCAGATAGCGAACTCGGTGGCCATGATCACGCCCAGGCTGCGAACCCGACCGAGCCTGGCGCCCTGCTGGCCGAGCAGCAGACGCAGGCGTAGGGCATTGATCATCCAGCACAGCAGGATCATGCCCAGCAGTATCGCCATCAACCCGGGGGCGAAGGCCTGCAGGCGTGGCAGCAGGTCGCCGCCGCCCAGCAGGGCCGGCACCGACACGGCTACCAGCAGCGCCAGCCCCAGCCAGCCCAGGCGGTTCATGCCACAGCCTGGCGCGCCAGCCAGGCGGACTTGGTCAGCGGCTGTCGGCCTTGCTCGAGCAAGGCGTGCAAGGTGTGCAGCCAATAGTCGCGGGAGGCCCGATGGCGCATGTCCACCGGATGCAGCCCCAGGCGCAGGGTGGCGGCGTCGCGCCATCGCCGGCATTGCCAGTCGCAGACCATCCGTGACAGCCCACGACGCCAGGCGCTGCGAGCGCTCCACACCAGGCCGGGGGCCTCGATCGCGGTAAATTCTGGCAGTCGGTAGAGGTGCCGCGGTGTGCTGGTATAGCGCAGCGGTAGCCGGCGCAGGGCCTGGCGCGTGCCTTCGCTCATCAGCCAGGCGGGGGCGACGAAGCCGGCCACGGGCCAGGCATGGCGATGGAATACCTCCAGCCCGGCTTCCAGGCGCAGCAAGGCCTCGGTTTCATCCAGCCCATAGAACTCGCCTTCGTGGGTATATACCCGGCGCATGAAGAACTCGCCGGGGCTACGTGGTACCGGGGCGTCATCGGTATGGAAGTAGCCATGCAGGGCCAGTTCGTCCCCTTGCGCCAGACGCCGTTCGAGCAGGCGGCAGAAGGTCGGCGAGCGCGCCAGCGCGTTGCGGTGGTGAAAATCCGGCACCACCAGCCAGGTCATGGGCACGCCACCGAGCTGGTCCACGGCCTGGACGAAGGGCTGGTAATCCGGCCAGGTCTCGGGCGCGACGTCGTGCAGCACCAGCATCAGGCTGCGTGGCGCGGCGGCCGCTTCAACCATGGGCCCGCACCTGAGGTTGATGGCCTAGCACGGCCTGGTAGTGAGCGAGCAAGCCATCGACCACCTGGTCCCAGGCGTAGTGCTGTTCCACATGGCGGCGGGCCTGGGCGCCGAGGCGACGCACACCGGCCTCGCAAATTTCCCGCACTGCGGTGGCCATGGCCTGGCCGTCGTTGGGCCTGCACAGGCGCCCGCACTGGTCGGTGACGATCTCCCCGAAGGCACCGGCATGCACGGCCACCACCGGCGTGGCGCTGGCCATGGCCTCGAGGATGACCAGGCCAAAGGTTTCCTGGTCCCCGGCATGCACCAGCAAGTCGGCGCTGGCGAACAAGCGGGCGACCTCCTGGGGCGGGCAAAAGTGGTCGATGACGCTGACATTGCCCGGTACGTTGGTGGGCATGTTGGAACCGACCAGCAGCAAGTGGTAGTGGCGACCCAGGCGGCTCATGCAGTCGAGCAGCACCGGCAGGTTTTTCTCCCGCGAGCCGCGGCCGGCGAACACCAGCAGGCGGGTAGTGTCGGGGATGCCAAGCTCGGTGCGCAGGTGGGGGTCGCGGTGTTCGGGGTTGAAGGTGGCCAGGTCCACGCCCAGGCGTTGTACATGCACGTCCTTGACCCCGAGCCGGCACAGTTTGTCAGCCATCACCTGGCTGGGCGCCAGGACCCGATCGAAGTTGCCGTAGAGTTTGCTGACATAGGCCTCGACATTGGGGGTGAACCAGTTGCCCATGCGATTGCTGACCAACAGCGGCAGGTCGGAGTGATAGAACCCGATCACCGGCACGTCGAGCTTGCGTCGCGCCTCGAGGGCCGCCCAAGCGGTGAGGTAGGGGTCGCCGACTTCGATCAGGTCCGGTTGCAGGCGCCGCAGCACGTTGCACCAGGGGGCCAGGCGTACCGGGAAGCGATAGCCGTTGCCAAAGGGCAAGGGCGGTGCCGGCACCTGGTAGATGCCGTTGGCGTGGCTGGCGCTGGCGCCGGGGATCAAGAGGCTGTGACGCACGCCTGGCCTGGCGTCGAGTCGGCGATGTTTGGCATCAAGATAGGTACGTACGCCGCCGCTGGCTGGGGCGTAGAACATGGTGATGTCAGCGATGTGCACGATCAGCATCCCTCCGGGATCGTCTTCGGGTCTGTCATCTGGCGGTAATGGCCGTGATGACACGCCTAAAGGTTGACCTTCCTTAAGGATAGTTTGTTCGATCGGGATTCGAGGCGGGCAGGGCAGGCGTGACGCGTTCGGCGCCTTGAGTGCAGGAGCGGCCTTGTGCCGCGAAAAGGGCGCAAAGCGCCCCGTGGGTCTTGAGCCGATCACCGACAGCGGTCGGGACCATAGGCTTGGGATCCTGGGGCTGCCTTGCAGCCCTTTCGCGGCACGAGGCCGCTCCTACAGGAGGGGAGCGGTGAATCAGATGCGGAAGCTGCCGACCAGGTGCTTGAGTCGGCTGGCCTGCCGTTCCAGGTCGGCACAGGCGCGCAGCGTAGCCTGCAGGTTCTCGACGCCTTCCTGGTTGAGCATGTTGATCTCGTTGATGTCCATGTTGATCGAGTCGACCACGGCGGTCTGTTCCTCGGTGGCGGTGGCCACCGACTGGTTCATGCCGTCGATCTCGCCGATGCGCACGGTCACGCTGTCCAGGCGTTCGCCGGCCTGGTTGGCGATCTCCATGCTGTCCTGGCTGTGGCGCTGGCTTTGGCCCATGGTTTCGACCGATTCCCGAGCCCCCACCTGCAGCTCCTCGATCATGGCCTGCACCTGCTGCGCCGACTCCTGGGTGCGGTGGGCGAGGTTGCGTACTTCGTCGGCGACCACGGCGAAGCCACGGCCGGCTTCCCCGGCGCGGGCAGCCTCGATGGCGGCATTGAGTGCCAGCAGGTTGGTCTGCTGGGAGATGCTGGTGATCACCTCGAGGATCTGGCCGATGTTCACGGTCTTGTGGTTGAGCGTCTCGATGTGCGCGCTGGAGGTGACGATCAGGTCCGAGAGGCGGTTCATCGCCTCGATGTTGCGCTCCACCACCTGCTGGCCTTCTTCGGCCAGCAGCCGTGCAGAGGTCGCGTGCTGGGACGCTTGGGCCGCATTACCGGCGATTTCCTGGGCGGCGGCGCCCAGTTCGTTGATGGCGGCGGCGACGCTGCTGGTGCGGTTGGACTGCTCGTCGGAATTGGCCATCGACGAATTGGAGGCACTGATCACCCTCAGGGCCACTTCGTTGACATGTTCGGTGGCCGAGGACACTTCGCGGATCGAGCCATGGATACGCTCCACGAAACGGTTGAATGCCGTGCCGAGGATGCCGAATTCGTCGTGCTGATGGATCTGCAGGCGCTTGGTCAGGTCGCCTTCGCCCTCGGCGATGTCTTCCATGGCGCGGGTCATCGTGTGCAGCGGTTGCATCAGCACACGGATCAGCAGGCCCAGCAGGGCGATGATGATGACCACCGCTACCAGCGTGGCGATGATCGCCGAAGTGCGGAAGGTGCTGAGCATGGAGAAGGCTTTTTCCTTGTCCACCGACAGGCCGATGTACCAGTTGGCCGAAGGCAGGCCCTTGATCGGCGTGAAGGTCAGCAGGCGGGCTTGGCCATTGGCCTGGACCTCGGTCAGCTCGCCGGAGAGCGTCGGGGTGCCCTCGGGGAACAGGTCGGCCAGCGATTTCATCACCAGCTCTTTATCAGGGTGCACCAGGATCTTGCCCTGGTCGTTGACCAGGAAGGCGTAGCCCATGCCGCCGAAGTCCAGCGAGTTGATGATCTGCACCAGGCCATCGAGGGCCAGGTCGCCACCGACCACGCCGACATTGGCCGATACCTTGCTGAGGATGCCGATGACCATCTTGTTGGTGGTCAGGTCGATATAGGGCTCGGTCAGCATGGCGCCATTGGCGTTCATGCCGTCCTTGTACCAGGGGCGTACCCGTGGGTCGTAGCCATCTGGCATCTTCGAGTCCGGGCGCACGCTGAAGCCGCCGTCCACCTTGCCCAGGTAGACAGTGAGGAAACTGGAAAGCAGGGCCGGCTGGCCCATGAAAGTTTCGGCATTGGCGGGATTGTGTGCGATGTTCTGTGCCAGGTTTTCCACCAACTTGATACGGCCGTCGAACAGGTTGCGAATAGTGGTCGACGTCGACTCGCCCATTTCAGCCAGATAATTCTCCAGGTCGTCGCGAATCGCATTACGCTGGAGATAATCGTTGTAGAGGGTGAACAGGCTGAAGGCGACTATCACGATCAATGATGCCGCCAAGAGTATCTTGTGGCTGAAACGAAGGCTTTTGTTCATGGCGTGGTCCGCTAAGGTTTTTTATCGGGTCGTTCGCACGAAGGCAGCTTGAAAACAGTGCAACAATGCCCGCAGGTCCTTTTCGGGTTGTTCCTGTCTTTCGAAGTGAAATATCACCCAGGGGTATCGGCCGTTACGCGGCAAAGCTTGAATAGAGGATGAAAGAAGATGTCGGATTCTTCGCAAATCGTTGTAGGAGCGGGCACGGATGGCCAGCCCGTAGGCCAGGCCATGCGCCTGGCCAACCGCCACGGGTTGGTGGCCGGTGCCACGGGGACGGGCAAGACCGTGACCCTGCAACACCTGGCCGAGGCTTTCAGCGATGCCGGCGTGGCCGTGTTCGCCGCCGATGTGAAGGGGGACCTGTGCGGCCTGGGCGCGGCCGGTTCGCCACAGGGCAAGGTGGCCGAGCGTATTGCCGGCATGCCCTGGCTGGGCCATCGGCCCCAGGCCTACCCCGTCACCCTGTGGGATGTCGCCGGCCAGTCGGGCCATCCGTTGCGTACCACCCTCAGCGAAATGGGGCCCTTGTTGCTGGGCAACCTCCTGGAGCTGACCGACAGCCAGCAGGCAGCACTGTACGCCGCGTTCAAGGTGGCCGATCGCGAGGGGCTGCTGTTGCTCGACCTCAAGGACCTCAAGGCCCTGCTCGGGCACCTGAAGGACAACCCGCAGCTTTTGGGTGACGATGCCGCGCTGATGACCACCGGCTCCACCCAGGCGTTGCTGCGCCGCCTCTCGACCCTGGAGCAGCAGGGCGCCGAGGCCTTGTTCGGCGAGCCGGCCTTGCAGTTGGAAGACTTGTTGCGCCCGGACGGTGACGGCCGCGGGCGTATCCACCTGCTCGATGCCAGCCGCCTCGTGCATGAAGCGCCGAAGGTCTACGCGACCTTCCTGCTGTGGCTGCTGGCCGAATTGTTCGAACAACTGCCGGAGCGTGGCGATGCCGACAAGCCGGTGCTGGCATTGTTCTTCGACGAAGCCCACCTGTTGTTCAATGGCACGCCGAAGGCGCTGCAGGATCGTCTGGAACAGGTCGTGCGGCTGATCCGCTCCAAGGGCGTCGGTGTGTATTTCGTCACCCAGTCGCCGGGAGATTTGCCGGACGCGGTGCTGGCGCAACTGGGCTTGCGTATCCAGCATGGGCTGCGTGCGTTCACCGCCAAGGAGCAGAAGTCGCTGCGGGCGGTGGCCGACGGCTTCCGGCCGAACCCGGCGTTCGATGCGCTCAGTGTGCTCACCGAGCTTGGGATCGGCGAGGCGTTGGTCGGTACCTTGCAGGACAAGGGCACGCCGGAAATGGTCCAGCGGGTGCTGGTCGCCCCGCCGCAGTCGCGGATCGGGCCGTTGACCGAGGCCGAGCGCAGGGCCTTGGTGGCTGGGTCACCGCTGGCCGGGCGCTACGACAAGCCGATCGACCGGGAGTCGGCATATGAAATGCTCACGGCACGCAAGGGCGAGCCGGTGGAGCCGGCGCCGCAGCCGCAGGCCGACGAGGAAAGCTTCGCCGACAAGGCGGGCGAATTCCTGCAGAGCGCAGCGGGGCAAGCCATCAAATCGGCGGTGCGTCAGGCGGCCAACCAGCTCGGCAGGCAGTTGGTGCGGGGGCTGATGGGGTCGTTGCTGGGAGGCAAACGGCGGTAACGAGCAAGAACGAAAAGGCGCCTCGGAGGCTAATGCCGGTCAGTTAAGGACGCGGGGCGCTGCGCGCCCATCGCCGGCAAGCCGGCTCCCACAGGTCAAGGCTGACGCGTTACTTGTGGGAGCCGGCTTGCCGGCGATGGGCTGCGTAGCAGCCCCGAGTGCAGCCGATAAGGCTTAACTGACTGGCATTCGCCTCGAAGGCGCCTTCTTCCATTACAGCGGGAGCGTTCAGCTGATCGCCTTGGAGGCCAGCCAGAACAGGCCGGCGGCCAGGCCCATCGAGGCCGGCAGGGTCAGTACCCAGGCAAGCAGGATGGTTTTCACCGTGCCACCTTGCAGGCCGCTCTTGTTGGCGACCATGGTGCCTGCCACGCCCGACGACAGCACATGGGTAGTCGACACCGGCAGGCTGAAGATATTGGCCATGCCAATGGCGCAGGCTGCAGTGATCTGCGCCGACATGCCCTGGGCATAGGTCATACCTTGCTTGCCGATCTTCTCGCCAACGGTCAGGACCACGCGTTTCCAGCCGACCATGGTGCCCAGGCCCAGGGCCAGGGCAACGGCCACGATCACCCAGAACGGAGCGTATTCGGTGGTGGCGGTCAGGTCTTTGCGCAGTTTTTCCAGGTCGGCCTTTTCACGGCTTTCCAGGCCCGGCAGCTTGCCGACCTTCTTCGCGGTGTCGTCCAGGCAGAGCAGGTAGCGACGCACTTCGACACGCTTCTCGGCGCTCAGGTCGCGGTAATCGGTCACGCCCTTGAGCGACGATTGCAGGGCAGCGATGGTCGGCTCGGTCTGCTGCGGGTTGCAGCTGAACTGCTCAGGCAGATCGGTCGACTTGGCCTTGCCCAGCGCCAGGAACTCGCCCAGGGTGGCTGCGTTGCGTTCGTAGAACTGGCTCATGTGCAACGTGGCGTCGCGGGTGCGCTCGATCTGGTAGGTGGTGCTGTTCAGGTCGAGGACGAACTTCGCCGGGACGATACCGATCAGCACCAGCATGATCAGGCCGATGCCTTTCTGGCCATCGTTGGAGCCGTGCACGAAGCTCACGCCCATGGCGGAAATCACCAGTACCAGGCGGTTCCAGAAAGGCGGGTGCTTCTTGTCATCGAGCTTGCGACGCTGTTCGGGGGTTTTGTGCATCTTCGACAGCGGGCGCCACCACTTCAGGCCGATCAGCACCAGGGCCGCGACGGCGAAACCGGCCATCGGCGAGACCACCAGCGACAGGGCGATGTCGATCGCCTTCTGCCAGTTGACGCCATCGCCCAACGGGATGTCGTTGAGCAGGGCGTTGGCCAGGCCAACGCCGAGGATCGAACCGATCAGGGTGTGGGAGCTGGACGCCGGGATACCGAAGTACCAGGTGCCAAGGTTCCAGGTGATGGCCGCGGCCAGCAACGAGAAGACCATGGCCAGGCCGTGCCCGGTGTTCACATTGATCAGCAGCTCGACCGGCAGCAGGTGGACGATGGCGTAAGCCACCCCGACACCGCCCAGCAGAACCCCGAGGAAGTTGAACACGCCGGAGAAGAACACGGCCAGGTGCGGCGGCATGGCTTTGGTATAGATGACGGTGGCTACCGCGTTGGCGGTGTCATGAAAGCCATTGATGAACTCGAATGCGAGCACGAAGGTCAGAGCGAGCAGCAAGCTCACCAGCACCCACGCATCCAGTCCGCTGAATAATTCGATCATGAAGGTTGTCTGGCGGTCATAGGGGGGCGCGATTATGCCAGAAAACCTTGGCAATCGATGCCCCCGCGACGAACCGATGACGCCCCCGTCGACCGCCACGAAGCGCAACGCAAGGCCAGCTGCTGCCCGATTTCGATGGCTAACGGCGGCTAAATCCTGCGAAATAAACAGAAAAATCACAAATTTTGCGCGCGCCTGGCGATTCAAACGCTTGTATTAAATTTGTGTGATTCCGTTTCGTTCCTGGCTTTTCGGTAAAAAAGCCTACGCGTGCCACTGCTCAAGGGCGAAGGGTGCGCGGTGCCTTGAGGGGCTGGGTCAGCTGTCTTCGCTGCGCAGTTCCTTTTCCATTTTTTCCAGTTCCTGGGCGAAGACCTGGTCTTGGACCGTGGCACGCTTGCGCCAAGGTTTGCGCTCCGGTTCCGGTTGCGCGGCATAGGTGGTGACTTCGCCACCGTAAACATCCTTGTAACGTTCAGCCTGGCGCTCGAGTTCCGCGCGCAGTTCTTCTTTCGTCACAGTCATACCCGAATAGTTTGAAGTTTTGCGCTGGCCTTCGTCATGCAAAGTTATGCATACGGCTACGCCGCCAGTGCGAACAGGTTGTCGTAGCGACAGTATTCAATACGGAACAGGACACCTGGAAAGTGATACAGGCCTTGGGCCCTGCACGTGGCTTGCTGGCGGGAACTCGATAGGGGATGCCGGATAGGGCCATGCCGAAGTGTTCGGTCCGGGCCAGCAGGCTCGATTATAGCAACCCGCAAGTCAATGGCTACCTACTTTAGGCGACAACACCAAGCCACTGCAAAGTTTACGCATGGCGTGTTTCACAATTGGGTAAGCCTTGAAAGTTTGAGGCGCAGTGGCCTCGAAAGTTCTTACAAACTGCAATGAAATGAAAAACGGCCTCGGGTTAGCGAGGCCGTTGCCTGGGGACTTCTACGGTGGGTACCTGACCAGTCTCTCCAAAGAAGCCACATGTGGCAGGAGAAAGGTATAAGCAAACGTGTCAGCGGTCAATTGCGATTATCGGCCGTTGGTTCGATAATCGCACAAGCGAGCGATTTTTTTGAGGTAAGCCATGAGCGAAGAAACCCAGGCCCAGGACCCCACCAACCCGGAGCCGGCCCGTCCTGCGGCGCCCGCGCTGGCGCCGCCGATCGTGGCCTCACCGGCCAAGCGCATCCAGGCGTTCACCGGTGACCCTGACTTCATGACCTCCCTGGCCCGGGGGTTGGCGGTCATCCAGGCGTTCCAGGAGCGCAAGCGTCACCTGACCATCGCCCAGATCAGCCACCGAACCGAGATCCCCCGGGCGGCGGTGCGTCGTTGCCTGCATACACTCATGAAGCTGGGGTACGCGACCACCGATGGGCGCACCTATTCCCTGTTGCCCAAGGTCTTGACCCTCGGGCACGCCTACCTGTCGTCGACGCCGCTGGCGGTGTCCGCGCAACCTTACCTGGACCGCATCAGCGACCAACTGCACGAAGCGGCCAACATGGCGACCCTCGAAGGCGACGACATTCTCTACATCGCCCGCTCGGCCACCGTGGAGCGTCTGATTTCGGTCGATCTGTCGGTTGGCGGCCGCTTGCCGGCCTATTGCACCTCCATGGGGCGGATCCTGTTGGCGGCGTTGGACGATGCGAGCCTTCGGGAATACCTGGAGCGTGCCGACCTCAAACCCCGTACCAGCCGCACCCTGCATGACCCAGAGTCACTGTTCGCCTGCATCCAGCAGGTGCGTGCCCAGGGCTGGTGCGTGGTCGACCAGGAACTGGAGCAAGGTTTGCGTTCGATTGCCGTGCCGATCTATGACGCCTCGGGGCAGGTGCTGGCGGCGCTGAACGTCAGCACCCACGTGGGGAGGGTTACCCGCAGCGAACTGGAGCAGCGTTTCCTGCCGATCCTGCTGGCGGCCAGCCGGGACTTGTGTCACCAGCTGTTTGGGTAGGTTGTCGATTCGGGCAGGCAGGTCTGCTACACCAATCCCTTGGTATGAGCGGCAGGCGCGAAGGCCTGGCGAGTGGCACTGGCGATCGAGCGTGTTCGACGGGACATGACGCATCCCCTGTAGGAGCGGCCTCGTGCCGCGATCAGGCACGAGGTCGCTCCTACAGTGAGTCTAGGTGTGTTGCAGGAGTGAGTCGTGTGCCGCCTTGTCAGGCTGCGGCGTTCTTCTGCCGTACCGCCACCGGCCCGGCATTGGCCTCCACCGCCCGCTTGAGCGCCGGGCACAGCCCGAGCATGAACGCCAGCTCCGCCACGACGAACAGCGGACCGATGATCAGCCCGCTGACATCGTCGACGAATGCCGGCTTGCGGCCTTCGTAGTAATGCCCGACGAACTGGATGATCCAGCCCACCACGAACGCCCCCAGCCCGGCGCTCAACCATAGCCCGGTAGCCTGTATTGCCAGCACTTGGCCAAGCCACAGGCACAACCCCAGCAGCGCACCCATGACCAGCCCGAAACGCAGGTCCAGACGCAGGTAGAACCACACCGATGCGGCGGCCACGAGCAGTGCCGGCGAGAACCAGATGCCGGCCAGTTCCCAACCTGGACGTGACAGCAGGACGGTGACTGCCAGTACGATCAGCGGGATGCCGATGAAATGGGTGGCGATATTGCGTGGGTCGCGGTGGTAGGCCGCGTATTGGCTCAGGTGGTCGACGAGGCTTTTCATGGTTGTTCCTCCCTGTGTGGCTCCAGGCTCACCCTGTGGGAGCGGGGCTACCCGTGAATGAACCGCCATGGCATGAGCATAGCGCCCGACCATCGGAGCTGGAACCGTGCGTGGGTAATGGGCCTTAATCACTGCGGCGAATGGGCAGCCCCTAAAAACGAAAAAGCCCACCGCGAGGGTGGGCTTGATGCATTGCAGGGCGATCAGCCTTTCGGCGACTGCACCGCGGCCTGTTGGTTGGCTTGGCCGGTCTGTTCCAGCCAGCCGCCACCCAGGGCCTTGTACAGGTTGACCTCGCTGACCAGCTGCGAAAGGCGGTCGCTGATCAGCGCCTGCTGCGCGCTGAACAGGTTGCGCTGGGCATCGAGGAAGGTCAGGTTGCTGTCGATGCCGATGCGATAGCGGCGTTCGGCCAGGCGGTAGTAGTCCTGGTTGGCGGCCACCAGGTCGCGTTGGGCCTGCAGCTGTTCTTCGAACGTCTTGCGCGCGGCCAGGCCATCGGAGACTTCCTGGAAGGCGGTCTGGATGGTCTTTTCGTACTTGGCGACGTTGATGTCTTTCTGAATCTTCGAGTAGTCCAGGCTCGCCTTCAGGCTGCCAGCGTTGAAGATCGGCAGGTTGATCTGCGGCTGGAACAACCAGGTGCCGGAGCCGCCCTTGAACAGCCCGCCCATGTCCGGGCTCAGGGTGCCGGCATTGGCGGTCAGGCTGATGCTTGGGAAGAACGCTGCCCGGGCCGCGCCAATGTTGGCGTTGGCCGCCTTGAGCAGGTGCTCGGCCTCCTGGATGTCCGGGCGGCGTTGCAGCAGCTCGGACGGCAGGCCCGCCGGAACTTCGGCCAGCTGATCTTCGTTGAGCTTGAGCGGTGCCGGCAGGTCGGCCGGTACGCCGGTGCCCAGCAGCACGGTCAGGCTGTTCAGGTCCTGAGCGACCAGGCGCTGGTATTGCGACAGCTTGACCCGGGCGCCTTCCACGGCGGTGCGTGCCTGGCTCAGGTCGAGCGCCGAGGCCACGCCCACTTCGTTGCTGCGGCGGGTGAGGTTGTAGCTTTCCTCGTAGGTCTTGAGGGTTTCCTCGGTCAGCTTGAGCAGAGCCTGGTCGGCCTGCCAGGTGTAGTAGGCGTTGGCCACGCTGGCCACCAGGCTGATCTGCGTGGAGCGGCGGGCCTGCTCACTGGAGAGGTAGGTCTCCAGGGCCTGCTCGGTCAGGCTGCGTACGCGGCCGAACAGGTCCAGCTCATAGGCACTCACGCCCAGGGTCGCCGAGTACTGGCTGGTGATGGCCGCCTCGCCGGTCTGCGACATGTTCGCCGGTACCCGCTGGCGGCTGCCGCTGCCATTGGCCGAGACCGCCGGGAACAGGTCGGCCCGCTGGATACGGTACTGGGCCCGGTAGGCGTCGATGTTCAGTGCTGCGACGCGCAGGTCGCGGTTGTTCTCCAGGGACGTCTGGATCAGCTTCTGCAGCGCCGGGTCATGGAAGAACTGGCGCCAGCCCTGCTCGGCGGCAGCCACGTTGGCCGACTCGGTCGGGGAATACGCAGGGCCTTGCGGCCACTGCGCAGCCACCGGCGATTCCGGGGTCTGGTAGTCAGGGATCAGCGAGCAGCCGCCAAGGATGAAAGCGGTCACCGCCAGGGATAACAAAGACTTGGTCATTGCCCAGCCTCATAACGAGTAGTTTCAGGGGTGGCGTCGGATTCAGGCTTCTTGCTGCCGAACAACGACGACACTGCTACGAAGAACAGCGGTACCCAGAAGATAGCCAGCACGGTCGCACTGATCATGCCGCCGATCACCCCGGTGCCGATGGCGTGCTGGCTGCCCGAGCCCGCGCCACTGGCGATGGTCAACGGTACCACGCCGAGGATGAACGCCAGCGAGGTCATGATGATCGGACGCAGACGCATGCGGCAGGCCTCGATGGCCGCGTCGAACAGGCTGCGGCCCTGCTCGTGCAGTTCCTTGGCGAACTCGACGATCAGGATCGCGTTCTTCGCCGCCAGGCCGATGGTGGTCAGCAGGCCGACCAGGAAGTACACGTCGTTGGACAGCCCGCGCAGGCTGGTGGCGATCAGCGCACCGATGATGCCCAGCGGTACGACCAGTACTACGGCGATCGGGATCGACCAGCTTTCGTACAGGGCCGCCAGGCACAGGAACACGAACAGTACCGAGAGGGCGAACAGCGCCGGCATCTGCGAGCCGGAGAGTTTCTCCTCGTAGGACATGCCGGTCCAGGAGTAGCCGATGCCCGCAGGCAGTTCGCCGGCGATGCGCTCGACTTCGGCCATGGCTTCACCGGTACTGTAGCCCGGCGCCGGGGCACCGAGGATCTCGACCGCTTCCACACCGTTGTAGCGCGACAGCTTCGGCGAGCCGTAGGTCCACTCACCCTTGGCGAAGGAAGAGAACGGCACCATCTCGCCGGCGCCATTGCGCACGTACCACTTCTGCAGGTCTTCCGGGCTCATCCGGGCGCTGGGTTCACCCTGGATGTACACCTTCTTGACCCGACCGCGGTCGATGAAGTCGTTGACATAGCTGCCACCGAGGGCGATCGACAGGGTGTTGTTGATGTCGGCAATGGTCACGCCCAGTGCGCTGGCACGTTCGTCATCGATGGTCAGCTGGTACTGCGGTTCGTCGTTCAGGCCGTTCGGGCGCACGGCGCTGAGCACCTTGCTCTGGGCGGCCTTGGCCAGGAACTGGTTGCGTGCTTCCATCAGCTTCTGGTGGCCGACGCCGGCACGGTCCTGAAGGAACACGTCGAAGCCGGTGGCGTTACCCAGTTCGAGTACCGCAGGCGGTGCGAAGGCGAACACCATCGCGTCGCGGAAGCTGAAGAAGTGCTGCTGGGCGCGAGTAGCGAGGTTGAACACGCTGTTCTCGGCCGAACGCTCTTCCCATGGCTTGAGCATGATGAATGCCATGCCCGAGCTCTGGCCACGGCCGGCGAAGTTGAAGCCGTTGACGGTGAACACCGACGACACGGTATCGGCTTCGTCCTTGAGCAGGTACTCGCGCATCTGGTCAACCACCACCTGGGTGCGCTCGGCACTGGAGCCCGCCGGGGTCTGCACCTGGGCGAACAGCACGCCCTGGTCTTCTTCCGGAAGGAATGCGGTGGGGATGCGCATGAACAGCCAGATCATGCCGACCACGATCAGTGCATAGGCCAGCAGGAACGGTGCCTTGTTGCGCAGGATGGTACCGACGCTGCGCTCGTAGCCTTGTACGCTGCGGTCGAAGTTGCGGTTGAACCAGCCGAAGAAGCCGCGCTTGGCCACATGGTGCTCGCCCTTCTTCAGCGGCTTGAGCATGGTGGCGCACAGGGCCGGGGTGAAGATCAGCGCAACCAGCACCGACAGGCCCATGGCCGAGACGATGGTGATCGAGAACTGGCGGTAGATCACGCCCGTGGAACCGCCGAAGAACGCCATTGGCAGCAGTACCGCCGACAGCACCAGGGCGATACCCACCAGGGCGCCCTGGATCTGCTCCATCGAGCGCTTGGTCGCCTCCTTGGGCGGCAGGCCCTCCTCGGACATCACCCGCTCGACGTTCTCCACCACGACGATGGCATCGTCCACCAGCAGGCCGATGGCCAGGACCATGGCGAACATGGTCAGGGTGTTGATGCTGAAGCCCGCCGCGGCCAGGATGCCGAAGGTCCCCAGCAATACCACCGGCACGGTCATGGTGGTGATGATGGTGGCGCGGAAGTTCTGCAGGAACAGGTACATCACCAGGAACACCAGCACCACCGCCTCGATCAGGGTGTGGATCACGCCGCTGATGGACTCGGTGACCACCGGGGTGGTGTCATACGGGAACACGGCCTTCACGCCCGGCGGGAAGAACGGCTCCAGGTCGCTGATGGTCTTGCGCAGCGCCTTGGCGGTATCCAGGGCGTTGGCGCCGGTGGCCAGCTTGACCGCCAGGCCCGAGGCCGGGAAGCCGTTGTACTGCGCGCTGATGGCGTAGTTCTCGCCACCCAGGCCGACCTTGGCGACATCGCCCAGGCGTACCTGGGAGCCGTCGCTGTTGACCTTGAGCAAGATGTTCTCGAACTGCTCGGCGGTCTGCAGGCGGGTCTTGCCGATGATGGTGGCGTTGAGCTGGGTACCGGGCATTGCCGGCAGGCCGCCGAGCTGGCCGGAGGAAACCTGCACGTTCTGCGCGCTGACAGCCGTGCGCACGTCGACCGGGGTCAGCTGGTACTTGTTCAGCTTGGCCGGATCGAGCCAGATACGCATGGCGTACTGGGCACCGAACACCTGGAAGTCACCTACACCTGCGGTCCGCGAGATCGGGTCCTGCATGTTCGAGACGATGTAGTTGGACAGGTCGTCCTTGGTCATGCTGCCGTCTTCGGACACCAGGCCGATCACCAGCAGGAAGTTCTTCACTGCCTTGGTCACGCGGATACCTTGCTGCTGCACTTCCTGCGGCAGCAACGGGGTGGCCAGGTTCAGCTTGTTCTGCACCTGGACCTGCGCGGTGTCAGGGTTGGTGCCCTGCTCGAAGGTGGCGGTGATGGTCATGCTGCCGTCGGAGTTGCTCTCCGAGGACACGTACCGCAGGTTGTCGATACCGTTGAGCTGCTGCTCGATGACCTGCACCACGGTGTCCTGCACGGTCTGCGCCGAGGCGCCCGGGTAGGTCACGGCGATGGCGATGGCCGGTGGTGCAATGCTCGGGTACTGGTTGATCGGCAGCTTCAGGATCGACAAGGCGCCGACCAGCATGATCACCAGTGCGATCACCCAGGCGAAGATCGGGCGATCGATAAAGAACTTCGACATGGTTTACTCCGCTTTGGCGTCTGCTTTCGCCGCGCTGGCCTGTGCTGGGCCGGCCGGTTTCTTGACGTTGGTGGCTTCGCTGACCTTGACCTCGACCCCTGGCCGCACGAACTGCAGGCCTTCGGTGATCAGGCGGTCGCCCGGGTTCAGGCCTTCCTCGATCAGCCAGTCACTGCCCAGGGTACGGCTGGCCTTGAGCTGGCGCAGTTCGACCTTGTTTTCCTTGTTCACCACCAGTGCGGTCGGCGTACCCTTGAGGTCACGGGTCACGCCTTGCTGGGGCGCCAGGATGGCATTGGCATTGACCCCGGCTTGCAGGCGGGCATGGACGAACATGCCTGGCAGCAGGGTGTGGTCGGGGTTGGGGAAGATCGCACGCAGGGTGACCGAGCCGGTGGTCTCGTCGACCGCGACTTCGGAGAACTCCAGGCGGCCCTGCTGCTTGAACAGGCTGCCGTCCTCGAGCACCAACTGCACCTTGGCGGCGTTGTCGCCGGCCTTCTGCAGCTTGCCGCTCTCCAGGTCACGGCGCAGCTTGAGCAGCTCGGCGGTGGACTGGGTGACGTCGACGTAGATCGGGTCGAGCTGCTGGATGGTGGCCATGGCGTTGCTCTGGCCGTTGCTCACCAATGCACCTTCGGTCACCGCGGAGCGGCCGATACGGCCGCTGATCGGGGCCAGGACCTTGGTGTAGCGCAGGTCGATCTGCGCGCTCTTGAGCGAAGCCTCGGCCTGCAATCGTTTGGCATTGGCGTCGTCGTATTCCTGCTTGGAGACAGCCTGCTCGTCGATCAGTTGCTTGTAGCGCTCGGCCAGGGAACGGGTGGCCTGCAGGTTGGCCTTGGCGTTGGCTAGGTTGGCTTCGTAGACGGAAGGGTCGATCTGGTACAGCTGCTGACCTTCCTTGACCTCGGTGCCTTCCTTGAACAGGCGCTTGAGAATGATGCCATTGACCTGCGGGCGAACCTCGGCCACGCGGAAGGCGGTGGTACGCCCCGGCAGTTCCGAAGTCAGGGTATAGGCCTGCGGCTGGAGGGTAACGACGCCGACCAGAGGAGCCTGCGCCGCAGGCGCTGCTTCTTCTTTCTTACAGCCACTTAGCAGGGTTGCCAGGGCGACGGCGGAAACCAGGGCGGTAACGGCTGGCTTGAATTGCATGAGGATCCTCGGGTCGCTAGAGCTGGGAGACGCTCAAGAATAATGGAAGTGTTTTCAGAGAAGGTGCTATCCGGTGGATAAATAGCTTACTAACGAATATACTTACATTCATGCTTGTTTGTAAATACCGCAAGCGGGTGCAAAGCGCCGCAGCGGATTCGTCGAATAACCCCGGGGCGAGCCTTCAATAGGCCGCCCTGGCCTGAATTACCGCGTGCCGTACGCGCACGCGGGCCATGATGAGGTTGAGCTGCCATGGTCCGTCGAACCAAAGAAGAAGCCCAGGAAACCCGTGCCCAGATCATCGAGGCGGCGGAAAAGGCCTTCTACAAGCGCGGAGTTGCGCGAACCACCCTGGCCGACATCGCGCAGCTCGCGGGCGTTACCCGGGGTGCGATCTACTGGCATTTCAACAACAAGGCCGAATTGGTGCAGGCACTGCTGGACAGCCTGCATGAAACCCATGACCACCTGGCTCGTGCCAGCGAAAGCGAGGACGAACTCGACCCGTTGGGCTGCATTCGCACCTTGTTGCTGCAGGTCCTCAACGAGTTGGTGCTCGATGCCAGGACCCGGCGTATCAATGAAATTCTGCACCACAAGTGCGAATTCACCGATGACATGTGCGAGATCCGCCAGCAACGCCAGAGCGCAGTGCTGGATTGCCACCAGGGTATTGCACTGGCCATGGCCAATGCAGTGCGTCGCGGGCAATTGCCGAGCGACCTCGATGTGCAGCGTGCCGCGGTCGCCATGTTTGCCTATGTCGATGGCCTGATCGGGCGCTGGTTGTTGCTGCCGGACAGCTTCGACCTGCTACGCGATGTGGAGAAATGGGTCGACACAGGGTTGGATATGCTGCGCTTGAGCCCTTCGTTACGCAAATGAGACTTTGTTAATGATTGTGATGAAGTGTTTCCTTCGTACATTAAGACGAAGTTAATGCATTTGCGGAATGGGCCGCTGCGCGGCCCTTTCGCGGCACGAGGCCGCTCCTACGGACGGCGCCGTGCATGACCACGAATCGCGCTGCGCTCACCGCCCCCGCAACTGCCGATCAGGCATGGCTATCGCCGCCACCAGCCCCAGCAACGAGAGCCCGGCACTGGTCATCAACAACAGGCGGAAGGTTTCCATCAACCGCACCTGGGTGATTGGGTCCGGCTCCCCGGCCTTTAGGCTGCCCAGCAGCGGATTGCCAAGCGCCTCGAAACCACCCTGGTGCAACAAGGCCAGCAACAGGCTGGACATGCATGCCACACCCATCGCCCCGCCCAACGCGCGAAACAGGTTGGTGGTGCTGGTAGCCACGCCGATATCCTTGAGCTCGACCGCGCTCTGGGTGCCCACCAGCGAGGTCGGGAACTGCAAGCCGCAGGCGATACCGGTCAGCAGCATGAACACGGCGCCGAGCAGGGCCGATTGAGGAGGCGTCAGGGCCATCCCGAGGATCGCCAATGGCATCAGCACGAAGCCGATCAGGATCTGTGGCCGATAGCGCCCCGTACGGCTGGTCAGCCGTCCGCCGGTGAAGGCGCCCAAGGGCAGGCCCATGGCCAATGGCAACAGGTAGACTGCCGCGCTGTCGGCACCGGCACCGGTGATGCCCTGGTAGCGCAACGGCATCAGCATGGTCAGGGAGATCGACTGGAAGCTGGCGAAGAAGATCGCACACCAGCACAGCACGGCAGTGCGGTTGCCGAACAACTTGAGCGGCAACAGCGGCTCCTGGCAGCGCCGCTCATGGCCGACGAACAGCAACAGGCCGAGCAGGGCGCCGGCCAGCAGGGCCAGGACCGGTGGTGACAACCAGGCGTGGCCCTGGCCGACCAGGGTAATGCCCAGCAGCAGGCTGCCAAGGCCCAGGATCAACAGCAGTGCGCCCAGGTAGTCGACCTGCGCCTCGCGCCGCTGTACCGGCATACCGCCGAGGGCGCGCCGGATCGCCCACAAAGCGAGCAGGCCCAGAGGCAGGTTGATCCAGAACACCCAGCGCCACGACAGGTATTCGGTCAGCCAGCCGCCGAGCACCGGCCCGGCGACGCTGGCCAGGGCGTACATGCTGCTGAAATAACCCTGGTAGCGGCCGCGTTCGCGGGGCGGAACGAAGTCGCCGATGATTGCCTGGCTCACCGAGACCATGCCTCCAGCGCCGATCCCCTGCAGCACCCGCGCCAGCACCAACTGCTGCATGTCCTGGGCAAGGGCGCAGGCCACCGAGGCCAGGGTGAACAGGGCAGTGCCGACGAGAATCATACGCCGACGCCCGTACAGGTCGCCGAGCTTGCCATAGATCGGTACGGCCACGGTCATGGCGACCATGTAGCCGGAAATCACCCAGGCCAGCAGGCCGACGTCGTTGAACTGCGCCGAGATCGCCGGCATGGACACGGCGACGATGGTCTGGTCCAGGGCGCCGAGGAGGATCGCCAGCATCAGGGCGGTGAGGACACTGCGCAGGACAGTCGGGGGCAGGGCGGCAGTCACGTTGTAACCTTTCGAAGTCAATGTCGAAGTGGCGTCGGCAATGTTGGGCAGGCGCTGGGCAGGTCCGCATTGTAGCGGAGTTAAGTAGCTTCCTATGTATTATGTGCATCCCCTATGCAAGATCGGCATTGGCGCATTCATCCAGTGCAGCATGGCTGCGTGATATCGTGACTCCACCGCAGCGGCTGAAATACGGGGCCTGCACCAGCATGGTGCAAGGTTTTCCGCTCCGATTTACCGTCGTTGTATCCCACACCTTCTATTCCTCTGCCTGCATGTCGAGCATGACCGCCCTGATGGCGACGGTTGGAACAGGTCAGGTAGACCCGATTCAGGGGTCGGTAGTCAGCCCGTTCAAATTTTCCTGTTATTGCGGAGTGATCATGCCCAAGGCTTCCCACCACGATCTGCGTTTTGCCTTCCGCGAACTGCTTGCGTCCGGTTCGTGCTATCACACCGCGTCGGTCTTCGACCCCATGTCGGCCCGTATTGCCGCGGACCTTGGCTTCGAAGTCGGTATTCTCGGTGGTTCGGTTGCCTCGCTGCAGGTATTGGCCGCGCCGGACTTCGCCCTGATCACCCTGAGCGAATTCGTCGAGCAGGCCACCCGGATCGGCCGCGTCGCCCAATTGCCGGTGATCGCCGATGCCGACCATGGCTATGGCAACGCGCTCAATGTCATGCGCACGGTGATCGAGTTGGAACGTGCCGGCGTTGCCGCGCTGACCATCGAGGATACTCTCCTGCCTGCGCAGTTCGGGCGTAAGTCCACGGATCTGATCCCGGTGGAGGAGGGCGTCGGCAAGATCCGCGCCGCCATCGAGGCACGGGTCGATTCGGCATTGTCGATCATTGCCCGAACCAACGCCGGCGTGCTGACCACCGAAGAAATCATCGTGCGTACCCAGAGCTACCAGAAGGCGGGCGCCGACGGTATCTGCATGGTGGGGGTGAAGGATTTCGACCAGCTCGAGCGGATCGCCGAGCACCTGACCGTGCCGCTGATGCTGGTGAGCTATGGCAACCCGAACCTGCGCGACGACGCGCGTCTGGCGCGCCTGGGCGTGCGCATCGTGGTCGATGGCCATGCCGCCTATTTCGCCGCCATCAAAGCCACCTATGACTGTCTGCGTCTTCAGCGCGGGCAGCAGAACAAGTCCGACAACCTCAACGCGACCGAGCTTTCGCACACTTATACCCAGCCCGAGGAATATATTCGTTGGGCCAAGGAGTACATGAGCGTCGAGGAGTGACCGGCCTGTTCAGAAATCTTTGTCCCACTCCGGTTCGTCCTGGAACCGCTGCGCCAGGAAGTCCAACATGCTGCGCAGGGTACTCGGCATGTGCTTGCGCGAGGTGTACACCGCATTGAGGCTCAGCTCCCGGGGCCGCGCTTCGGGCAGCAGGCGCACCAGCTCGCCACTGCGCAAGGCCGGTGCGGCCTGGTAGGTCGGCAGCATGGCGATTCCGGCATCCGCCAGGGCGGCCTTCTGCAAGGTCATGGCCTCGTTGGCGCTGATGTTGCCCTGCACCGGCACGGCCACGCTTTGTCCATTCACCTCGAATTGCCACAGGCTGTGCCCGAAATAGGCATGGGTCAGGCAGTTGTGCCGGCTCAACGCCTCGACCTGTTCGGGCACGCCATGTGCGCGCAAGTAGGCCGGGGAGGCGCACACCACCGAGCGGCACACGGTCAGGCGGCGGGCGATCAGGTTCGGGTCCAGGTCGTTGCTGGTGCGGATTGCCAGGTCGATGCGCTCGTCTACCAGGTTGACCGTGCGATCGAGCATCTGCAACTCGACCTTCACCCCCGGGTAGCGCTTCACATAGTCAGCCACCGCATCCACCAACTGGGCTTGGCCAAACGAGGTGCTGACGCTGATGCGCAGCTCGCCGCGTGGTGCTTCGTCAGGCTGTCGCACGGCGGCCTGCAGGTCGCCGGCCAGTTCCAGCAACTGGCGACAGCGGGGCAGGGTTTCCTGGCCGGCGGCGGTAAGGCTGAGCCTGCGCGTGGTGCGCTGCATCAGGCGGGCACCGACCCATTCCTCGAGCTCTGCCAGGTAGCGCGAAACCACTGGCCGCGAGAGCTGCAGGTGATCGGCTGCGGCCGACTGGCTGCCTAGATCGATGACGGTGACGAAGACGCGCATGGCGTTGAGACGGTCCATGATCTGCTCGCTTTCAGAAACAAACTATGTCCAAGCATCGCATTTTTTGTGACGGATCAGGCAACTAAGCTGTTGCCCACTTCTCGCTCACAGGAACAAACACGATGTCGCTGATCAATACCCTGCGCGGCCTGGCCTTGGCCAGCCTAGCCCTGGCCGGCCACGCCCTGGCCGCCGACCCGCTTCACCTGGAGGTCTATAACCCCGGCCATGAAGCCATCTTTCCGGTCAGTTCGGTGATCGTCAGCGGTGAGCACGATGCCATCCTTGTCGATGCCCAGTTCGGCAAGGCCCAGGCCGAGCAGTTGGTCGAGCGCTTGCGCGCCAGCGGCAAGCGCTTGACCACCATCTACATCAGTCACGGTGACCCGGACTACTACTTCGGCCTCGACACCTTGACCCACGCGTTTCCCCAGGCACGGGTGGTCGCCTCGGCTGCCACCGTGGCGCATATCCGCAAGACCATGGATGCCAAGCTGGCCTACTGGGGGCCGCAGATGGGGGCCGATAAGCCTGAGCAACTGGTCGTGCCGCAGGTCCTGGATGGCGATCGCCTGGAGCTGGAAGGCCAGGCGCTGGAAGTCGTGGGCCTGGACGGTCCGCAGCCGGACCGCAGCTTCGTCTGGGTTCCCTCTATCAAGGCAGTGGTCGGTGGCGTGGTCGTGGCGGAGCACATTCACGTATGGATGGCCGATACCCAGACCGCCCAGTCCCATGCCGACTGGCTCAAGACCCTCGAACGTATCGAACAGCTCGGGCCACGTACCGTGATCCCCGGCCATTACTTGGGCCAGAGCAGCCGTTCGCTGGAGGCGGTACGCTTCACGGCCGATTACATCCGTGCCTTCGATACCGAAACGGCCAAGGCCACCGATGCCGCCGCGCTGGTCAAGGCGATGGAGCGACGTTACCCGAATCTTGCCGATGGCAGCTCACTGGAACTCAGCGCCAAGGTGGCCAAGGGGGAGATGAAGTGGTGATGGGCGTTGCCTAGCCTCCAGCTACTCAAGACTTACGCTGCATTCACTGACGAGCTCGCCCTTCGAGCCAGTCCATCAGTTCGCCCAACCCCGCGGGCATGTGCTTCGAAGGGCTGACCAGGTAGTACCCTTTGCCGGTCAGCACCTTCAGCCCGAACGGCATGCACAGCCGGCCACTGCGCAGGTCATCGCCCACCAGCGCCCAATCCCCGATCGCCACGCCGGTGCCCTGGGCTGCCATGGCCATGGCCATGTCCAATGTCTCGAAATGCTGGCGAGGCCCGTGGGGCACGATGTCGGTGCCCGTCGCCTGCAGCCAGAGCTGCCAGTCGTGTTCGTCCCGGGAAGGGTGCAGCAGCATGTGTCGCTCAAGGTCATGTACCTGGGCCAGGGGCAGCGCGCCTTCCAGCAGCGACGGTGCACACACCGGGGTCAGTTGCTCGTCGAACAGCTTGCGCACCTGCAGGCCGCCGTTAGGCTGCGCGCCGTAGACCACTGCGGCGTCGAAGCCTTCGCGGCGAAAATCCACACCATGTTGGACAGTGGTGGTCAGCTCCACCGGCACATCCGGGCGCAGGGCCTGCCATTCCATCAGCCGCGGCAGTAGCCAGCGCATCACGCAGGTAGGCGCCTTGAGCTGCAGCGTGCTATTGCGTTCGCCGACCTCACGCACGCCTTGCTCGATCAATGCGAACACCTGCTGCACCCGAGGCAGCCAGTCCTGGCCCTCGCGGGTCAGGCTCAGGCCACGGGCCTGGCGCTGGAACAGCGGATAGCCGAGGTGTTCCTCGAGGCCGGCGATCTGCCGGCTCACCGCGCCCTGGGTAATGTGCAACTGCTGCGCTGCACGGGTGAAATTGCAGTGCTGGGCGGTGACCAGGAAGGTATGCAGGGCGGGCAAGGGCGGCAGGCGTTTCATTGTCGTAAGCCATGATCCAGGGACATGGCTAGTATGTGTTTTTTTGCATTGTGGCGATAGCCGCGCCTTGCTTCCATGGGCACCTGAACTCAACAAGAACCAGGGTAATTCCAATGGCAACCTGTGGCGAAGTATTGGTCAAACTCCTCGAAGGCTATGGCGTGGACCATGTCTTCGGGATTCCCGGCGTGCATACCGTGGAGCTCTACCGTGGCCTGGCGGGCTCCTCGATCCGGCACATCACGCCGCGCCACGAGCAGGGCGCCGGGTTCATGGCCGATGGCTATGCCCGCACTCGGGGCAAGCCGGGGGTGTGCTTCATCATCACCGGCCCCGGCATGACCAACATCACCACCGCCATGGGCCAGGCCTACGCCGACTCGATCCCTATGCTGGTGATCTCCAGCGTACAGTCGCGCGACCAGCTCGGTGGTGGGCGCGGCAAGCTGCATGAGTTGCCTAATCAGAGTGCACTGGTCGGTGGCGTGGCAGCGTTTTCCCAGACCCTGATGAGTGCCGATGACCTCCCGCAGGCCCTGGCCAGAGCCTTTGCCGTGTTCGACGGTGCCCGGCCGCGCCCCGTGCATATCGAGATCCCGTTGGACGTGCTGGTCGAGCCTGCCGACCATTTATTGCCCGCTCGGCCGGTGCGCACCACGCGTGCTGGTGCCTCGCCCCGCATGGTGGCGCAGATGGCCGAGCGCCTGGCCCTGGCCCGGCGGCCACTGATCCTGGCGGGCGGCGGCGCCCTGGCAGCTGGCCCGGCCCTGGCGGGGCTTGCCGAGCACCTGCAGGCCCCGGTGGCGCTGACGATCAACGCCAAGGGCTTGTTGGCGTCCAGCCACCCGCTGCAGATCGGCTCGACCCAGTCGCTGCCAGCCACCCGTGCCCTGGTCGCCGAGGCTGACGTGGTGCTGGCCATCGGCACCGAGCTGGCTGAAACCGACTACGATGTGACCTTCAAGGGCGGCTTCGAGATCCCCGGCAGCCTGTTGCGCATCGATATCGACCCAGACCAGACCGTGCGCAACTACCTGCCGGAGCTCGCCCTGGTGGCCGATGCCGAGCAAGCGGCGCAGGCCTTGCTCGCCGCCCTGCGAGCGTTGCCGCAGCCTGCGCGAGGCTCTGATTGGGGCGTCGGTCGTGTGGCTCGCCTGCGCCAGGACCTGGCGGCAGGCTGGGACCAGCCGACCTTGAGCCAGACGCGCCTGCTCACGGGTATCCTGGCGACATTGCCCGATGCGATCCTGGTGGGCGATTCCACCCAGCCGGTATACACCGGCAACCTGACCCTGGACATGGACAAGCCGCGGCACTGGTTCAACGCCTCGACCGGCTACGGCACCCTGGGTTACGCGTTGCCTGCGGCCATGGGCGCCTGGCTTGGCAGCGCGGCGCATGCCGATGAGCGTGCGCCAACGGTGTGCCTGATCGGCGATGGTGGCTTGCAATTCACCTTGCCGGAACTGGCCAGCGCGGTGGAAGCACAGGTGCCGCTGATCGTGCTGCTGTGGAACAACCAGGGGTACGAGGAAATCAAGAAGTACATGGTCAACCGGGCCATCGAGCCGGTGGGCGTGGACATTAATACCCCGGACTTCATCGGCGTGGCCCGCGCCTTGGGCGCTGCGGCGCAGCAGGTAGGCGATGTGGCGCAGTTGCAGGCAGCGTTGAAGCAGGCAGTGGAGCGCCAGGGCCCGACGCTGATTCAGGTCGACCAGACGCAGTGGCAGGCGGCGGTGGCGGGCTGACGTTCAGCGCAGGGCATTACGGCCCGATCGCGGGACAAGCCCGCTCTCATAGAACAACGCATAACTATTTGATTTTGCGGGGCTTGTGGGAGCGGGCTTGCCCCGCGATCAAGGGCGAAGCCCTTGCCCGGTAGGGCCGCCCGATCGCAGAACTGGCCCCACAACCCCCTGTTCAGCCCGTATTGCCGCGCAACCGCGCCACATCGCGAATCGGCGGCGCGCCGTACAACCGGCTGTACTCGCGGCTGAACTGCGAAGGGCTTTCGTAGCCCACCCGATACCCGGCCACCGCCGCTTCCATACCGTCATTGAGCATCAGCCGCCGCGCTTCCTGCAGGCGCAGTTGTTTCTGGTACTGCAATGGGCTCATCGAGGTCACGGCCTTGAACCGGTGGTGCAGCGTCGAAGTGCTCAGGTTGACTTCCCGCGCCAGCTCCTCGATGCGCAAGGGCAGGTGGTAGTGTTGCTTCAACCACGTGATGGCCTGGCTCACGCGGTGGGTCTGGCTGTTGGCCAGGGCGATTTCATACAGGCGATGGCCCTGAGGGCCACGCAGCAACCGGTACAGGATCTCGCGGCGGATCAGTGGCGCCATGACCGGGATATCCCGCGGCGTATCGAGCAGGCGCATCAGGCGTATCAAGGCATCGAGCAACTGCGGGTCGCTCTTTTCCACGTACAAACCTCGGCCAGAAGGCAGGTTGGGTACCAGCATCGGCCCGCTTTCGGCGATCAGTTGGCTGATCTGGGTCGGGTCGATGTCCAGGCGCAGGCCCAAGGTGGGGTTTTCCGGGCTGGCATCCAGGCGTACTGCACTGATCGGCAGGGTCACCGACACCACCATGTAGTGCAGCGGGTCGTAGGCGTATTGCTCATCGCCCAGGAACAGGCTCTTGCTGCCTTGAGCCAGGATGCACAGGGCGGGCTGGGCCAGGGTCGGCACCGAACGAATGTTCTCACGATAGGCCGTGGGGTACAGGTCGTCGATGGCCGAAGCCGGGCCGAGAGGGTCGCTGGCATGGCGCAGGATCAAGCCGGCCAGTTCCTGGCGCTGCGATTCCAGTGCGGGGTCGATGGGCATGGGGCGGTTTCCTCTATGGACCGACGCAGCATAGGTTTGGGCAAGGGCGGGCGCTAGTCGAAAGCTGCACCTCGATTGCCTGATCCTGTCGCGCGGCAGGATCAGGCAATCGAGCGACAGTAATCGCCTAACCACGCGCGCAGGCGAGGGCCTAACCTTGGCAGCCTGGTTTCATTGCCCCCTCGTTCATGGAGATCGATCATGACCCTGTCACAACCGGTCACTCACCTGGCTTTCATTCGCGCCAGCACTGGTCGCTCGGCAGAGCTGGGCGCGCGCCTTCGTGACCTGCTGGAACCGTCGCTGCGGGCGCCGGGTTGCCTGAGCTTCGTCGTGCAGCAATCCCAGGCCGATGGCGACCTTTGGCTGCTCAGCGGCAGTTGGTGCGACCAGCAGGCGATGAGCGGCTATTTCGCATCGCCCACCCTGGACGTCTTCGGTGAGCTGGTGCAGGCCCAGGTGGTCAGCAGCCTGGACCTGCACACCTTCGTCTGAGGCCCGTCGTCACTGTGACGGGTGCGGTAGAATGCCGCCCTTTGACCTAGACACGGATTTGCACGATGGCACGTAGAGAGTTTCCTCGTTTCGAAGCGGTTTCGGCGATGGTTCCCGTCGAAGGTGGCGGCTACAACGCGGCAATTGCCGTGAAGGGGCTGGGCGCCGGTGGCGCGCCGCGCTTTCACAAGGTACTCGACGGCCAGGTGTTCAAGAGCGCAGTGGCGGCCGATGAGGCCGCCTGTGCCGAGCTTGCGCGCCTGCAGGGCGTCAGCGAGGAAGGCGAGCTGCTCTGGTGATCAGCCGTTGACCTGGGGTCGGGTCATCTTGAACAGGTTGCCCAGCTCGAAATAGTCCGCAGGGCCGCCGCCGCGCAGGATCGGCTCGGCCGCCGCGGTGTCGTAGATGCCGTCCTTGAGCAAGTGCTCGGCGATGTGCACCGCTACCACCTCCCCAAGGATCAGCCAGCTCGGCACTGGCGCCTGGTCGGCGCGCTTGAGCTGGACGATCTGGCTCACCTTGCATTCGAAGGCCACCGGGCTTTCGCCTACCCGGGGTACCTCGACCACACGTGAAGCGCTCGGGGTCAGGCCGCTGAGCACGAACTCATCCACATCCGCAGCCACGGCCGCACAGCTCTGGTTCATCTGCTCGGCCAGCGGGCGGGTCGCCAGGTTCCAGACGAATTCGCCGGTCTGTTCAATGTTGTTCAGGCTGTCTTTGCGCCCGACGCTGCAGAAACCGATGATCGGTGGAATGTAGTTGAAGGCATTGAAGAAACTGTAGGGCGCGAGGTTCAGGCGACCTTCGGCATCCTGGGAGGAGATCCAGCCGATGGGCCGTGGGCCGACGATGGCATTGAAGGGGTCGTGGGGCAGGCCGTGGCCTTTGGCGGGTTCGTAGTAATACATCTGCGCAAGGCCTATGGGCCTTTCCTGTGTGTGGACGAAGCGCCTAGTTTGCCAAGGCTTGGCCTGGCTGGAAATGATCGAGCCCGACCGAGGCCGGGCTGGGTACTCATCTTCAGTGATCAGCTGAAGCGGTGGGCGTTGGTGCGTTCGAAGCCGTTTTCCGCGAAGCGCTGGCCGCCGGTGCGGTCGAAGCCATCTTCGGCGAAGCGTTGGCCGCCGGTGCGGTCGAAGCCGTCTTCGGCGAAGCGTTGGCCGCCGGTGCGGTCGAAGCCATCTTCAGCGAAGCGCTGGCCGCCGGTGCGGTCGAAGCCGTCTTCAGCGAAGCGCTGGCCGCCGGTGCGGTCGAAGCCGTCTTCAGCGAAGCGCTGTGCGCCGGTGCGGTCGAAACCATCTTCTGCATAAGTGGCCGACTGGGTTTGGACGGCGCTGAAGGTGTGGGCGTTGGTGCGGTCGAAACCGTCTTCGGCGAATGCACCGGTAGCCAGTGCCGACAGAGCCAGGGTCAGGATCAGTTTGCTTTTCATGGTCGTTGCTCCAGTGGAATCGTGGGGTTGTTTGTTTCTATGGGTTCAATGCTACGCCGATTTAATTGATAAAAAAGCGCAAAAATTCGCGATAACAAATCAATTTATTCGATTTGTTTGGAGTCGCAGTGCCTCGCTTTGAAGCGGATCGGATCGAGTGGTGAGCGCCGCTTTTATCGAAGAAATGAGCCGGACGAAAAAAGGGGCGCCCCGTCAGACGGGGCGCCCCTTTGGTGCAGCGGTACTTGTGAGGATCAGTCAGTCACGATCCGCGAGTGCTTGGCGGTGTCCTTCATGGTGGCATACACCAGCAGCGAACAGGCGATGCAGGCGGTGACGTACCAGTAGAAGCCGGTCTCCATGCCGTGGCTCTTGAACCACAGGGCCACGTACTCGGCGGTGCCGCCAAAGATCGATACGGTCAAGGCGTAGGGCAGGCCGACGCCCAGGGCACGAATCTCGGTGGGGAAGAGCTCGGCCTTGACCACGGCGTTGATCGAGGTATAGCCGCTGACGATGATCAGCGCCGCCATGATCAGGAAGAAGGCGCCCCACCAGGTTTGCACGGTGTGCAGGGTGCTCAGGATCGGCACGGTGAACAGGGTGCCCAGCACGCCGAAGGCGATCAGGATCGGGCGGCGGCCGATCTTGTCGGACAGCCCGCCGATCACCGGCTGCAGGCACATGAACAGGAACAGCGTGGCCGCCGAAATGGTGGTCGAGTCGCTGATGCTCATGCCCACGGTGTTGACCAGGTACTTCTGCATGTAGGTGGTGTAGGTGTAGAACGCCAGGGTGCCGCCCATGGTCAAGCCGACCACGGTCATCAGTTCCTTGGGGTGGCGCAGCAGGGTGCGCATCAGGCTTTCCTTGGCCTTCTCCTTCTTGGTGAAGGAGCTGGTTTCTTCCATGCCACGACGCAGGTACAGGGCGACCACCGCGCACAGCGCGCCGATCACGAACGGTACGCGCCAGCCCCAGGCATACAGCTGCTCGGTGGTGAGGGTCTGCTGCAGGATGATCAGCACCGCCAGGGCGATGAGCTGGCCGGAGATCAGCGTCACGTATTGGAAGCTGGAGAAGAAACCACGGCGGTCCTTGCTGGCCATTTCGCTGAGGTAGGTGGCCGAGGTGCCGTATTCACCGCCGACCGACAAACCTTGCATCAGGCGTGCTAGCACCAGGAGGATCGGCGCAGCCACACCGATGGTTTCGTAGCCTGGGGTCAGGGCGATGACCAGGGAGCCAGCGCACATCAGCAGCACCGAGGCCATCAGTGCGGCCTTGCGGCCCTTGCGGTCGGCGTACAAGCCCATCAGCCAGCCACCGATCGGGCGCATGAGGAAGCCCACGGCGAAGATGGCAGCGGTGTTGAGCAATTGTGCGGTGGTGTCGCCGGCCGGGAAGAAGGCCTTGGCGAAGTACAGCGAGAACGCGGCGTAGACGTACCAGTCGTACCATTCGACCATGTTGCCGATGGAACCACTGAAGATCGACTTGAGGCGGCTGGCGGTGGTTTTTTCCGCGGCGGGCGCGGCGACCGCCCCGGTGGGCAGGGTGCTGGCGTTATCCATCAGGGGATACCTTCTCGTTGTTTTTGTGGAGCGCGCCTGGGCGCGGCTTGAGAAGGCGATTGCAGAAGGTGTGCCAAATGGTGCAACGGTGGCGCAGCGCGCCCCATCGCGGGGCAAGCCCGCCCCTACAGGTCCCTGAAATCCAGGCATTCGCGCCCCCCCTGTAGGAGCGGGCTTGCCCCGCGATGGCTGCGCAGCAGCCCCCATCCGATCACTCGGATAAGCAATATCTTGCTCACTCAGGCCAAACGATAGGCAAGAATCCGCCTATTCCCGCTCGATAAAATCCTCCCGCACCAACCCATGGCGCTGCATTTTTTCGTTCAGCGTACGCCGCGGCAGCTGCAAGGTTTCCATTACCGCCTTGATTTCGCCCTTGTGCTGACGCAGGGCTGCCCGCAGGCACTGGGCTTCGAATGCTTCCATCTGCCCAGCCAGGGATTGCCCGTCCGGCGCCGCTTCGACGTTGGGCGCGTCCAGCCCCAGGGCATGGCGCTCGGCGGCATTGGCCAGCTCGCGTACATTGCCCGGCCAGTCATGGGCCAGCAGCCGCGCCAGTTGCACGCCCGAAAGGGGCGGCGCGGTGCGGCCCAGGCGTTCGGCCGCGGCCCGGGCAAAGTGCTCGAACAGCAAGGGGATGTCTTCGCGCCGCTCGCGCAAGGGGGCCAGGCGCAGCTCGGCGACGTTCAGCCGGTAGGCCAGGTCTTCGCGGAACCGTCCGGCCCGGGCCTCTTCCAGGAGATCCGGCTTGGTCGCAGCGATGATCCGCAGATCGACGCTGATGCTCTGGTTGGCGCCCAGCCGTTCCAGCTTCTGCTCCTGGATCACGCGAAGCAGCTTGGCCTGCTGGGCCAGGGGCATGCTCTCGATTTCGTCCAGGAACACCGTGCCACCATTGGCGTATTCCAGCTTGCCGATACGCTTGCCCTGGGCGCCGGTGAAGGCGCCGCTTTCGTGACCGAACAGCTCGGCCTCGAACAGTGACTCGGGGATCGCTGCGCAATTGAGGGCCACGAACGGCTTGTCGGCACGCGGGCCGAAGTCGTGCAGGCAGCGGGCGACGCGCTCCTTGCCGCTGCCGGTTTCACCGCGCACCAGCACATTCACCGGCAGGCTGGCCAGGTCCAGGACCTGCCGGCGCAGGTTCTGCAGGCCTTGGGACATACCCAGCAGCGTGCCCTCCAGCCGCGACTTGAGGTCGGCCTGTTGATGCAGGCGCCGGTTCTCCAGCACCAGCTGGCGTTTCTCCAGCGCACGGCGCAGGCTGCCCAACAGGGTCTGTGGCGTGAAGGGCTTTTCCAGGAAGTCGTAGGCGCCGCTGCGCATGGCCTCGACCGCCATGGGCACGTCGCCGTGGCCGGTGAGCAGGATCACCGGCAGGTCCGGGTCCTGTGCCTGCAGTCGCTCGAGCAACTGCAGGCCATCGATGCCCGGCATGCGCACATCGCTGACGATTACCCCCGGGAAATGCGCCGGCAAGTGCGCCAGGCATTCCTCGGCACGGGCGAACAACTGGACGCTGAAGCCGCTGAGGCTCAGCCACTGTTCCACCGCGGTGCGGATACTGGCTTCGTCATCGACGACGATCACCGAATTCAACATACGGGCTCCTGGTCACGGGGCAGGGTGAAGCTCAGACGTGCACCGCCCGGCAGGTTCTCGGCCTGCAACTGGCCGCCGGCCTCCTGAACGATACCGTAGGAGATCGCCAGGCCCAGGCCAAGCCCTTCGCCCACCGGCTTGGTGGTGAAGAAGGGGTCGAAGACCTTGCTCAGGTCCGCCTTGGGGATGCCGCCGCCGGAGTCGAGCACGCTCAGCCGCCACTGGCCGTTGTCGGCTTCGATGCGAATCTCCAGGCGTTTGTAGCGTTTATCGGCCATGGCGTCGAGGGCGTTGCGCAGCAGGTTGATCAGCACCTGCTCGAGGCGGATCGCGTCGCCACGGACCCAGGCCGGGCGCGCCAGGTACTGTGCGACCTCGACACCTTCGTCGCGGATGCGCGCCTCGAGCAGATGCAGGGCCTGGTCGACCACGGTCGCCAAGTCCAGGCGCTCGCGCAGGCCACCTGGGCTATTGCGGGCGAAGGTCTTCAGGTGCCCGGTCAGTGCTGCCATGCGCTTGAGCATCTGTTCCAGGGGCTCCAGGGCGCGGCGGGCTTCGTCGATGCGGCCATGGTCGAGCAGCAGGCGCAGGGTTTCCAGTTGCATGCGCTGGGTGGTCAGGGGTTGGTTGATCTCATGGGCCAGGGCCGCAGACATCTGCCCCAGCGCGGCCAGCTTGGTCGATTGCACCAGGCCTTCCTGGGCGGTACGCAGCTCACGGGTGCGTTCTTCCACCAAGCGCTTGAGCTCGTCGCGGCTGCGCTTGCGCAAGCGGGCCAGGCGCAGGCGTTGGCTGACGAACAGCGCGGCGAACACCAGGGTCAGCCAGATGGCCGCGGCGGCCAGGGCGGCGTTGCGGCCATCGGCGCTGACCTGGGGCTTGCGCAGCAGGTGCAGGGTCCAGCCTTCGGCCTCCAGCGGCAGGCTTTCCCACAGGTATTCGGCACTACCCTCCGGGCCTTGCACCCGACTCAGGCGGCTGTTGTCGCCGAAATCGGTCAGCACCTGATGCTGCAAGGGCACCAGGGGTTGCTTGTCGTACTGCCGGGTTTCGGCCAGCTCGGCGCGGTCGGCGCTGGAGAGCGGTTGCAGTTCGCGGTAGCGCCAGCCGTCCTGGTTGGCGATGAAGGTGATGCCACGGGCATCGCTGACCAGCAGGATGTCACTGCCCTGGCGCCATTCGCGCTCAAGCTCGGGGAACTCCAGCTTGACCACCATCGCCCCAAGGAATCGCCCCTGCTCGTCGTTGACCGCGCTGGCCAGGAAGTACCCCGGCACGCCGCTGGTGACGCCAACCGCATAGAAGCGGCCGCTGCCGTGGGTGCGGGTCTGCTTGAAGTAGGGGCGAAAGCCGTAGTTGGAGCCGACGTAGGTGGTCGGCAGGCGCCAGTTGCTGGCGGCGATGGCAAGGCCGGTACGATCGAGCAGCTCGAGGGTCGAGGAATTGGCCGCGCCATTGATCCGTTCGAGCTTGTGGTTGAGGGCATCCTGCACATGCTCGTTGACCGGGCCGCGCAGGGCGGCGATCAGCTCCGGGTCCAGGGCCAGCACGGCCGGCAAGGCGCGGTAGCGTTCGATCAGTGTGTGCAGGGCATTGGCGTACAGGGTCAGCTGCTGGCTGGCCCGGCGGGCGTCGGTCTCCATGGCCTGGCGCTTGGCCTGGTGCATCGCCCAACCGGCGCTGAGCGCGGTGCCGACGAGGATCACCATTAGGATCATGGCCAGGCGCAGGGTACGGAAGGAAAAAAGCATGAGGCAGGTCCTTGGCCTGTGCGGCTGTTTGACGGTGACATGGCGGGCTTCATCGCGGGGCAGGCCCGCGCCTACAGGAACAGCGTCATCCCTGTGGGCGCGGGCTTGCCCCGCGATGGGGCCCGCACCGGCACCGCAGGCTTACATCAATTCGAAGCTCTGCTGCTGCACCGCCTCGGAGTCCAGGCCGACCTGGACGTTGAATTGCCCAGGCTCTGCGACCCGTTGCAACTGGCCATTGTAGAACTTGAGGTCGTCCTCGCTGATGCGGAAGGTCAAGGTCCGCGATTCGCCGGCCTTGAGCATCAGCTTCTGGAAGTTCCTCAACTCCTTGACCGGGCGGCTCATGGACGCACTGACGTCCTGCAGGTACAGCTGCACGACCGTCTCGCCGTCGCGCTTACCGGTGTTCTTTACCGTTACCTTGGCCTCGAGCGTACCGCCACGCTTGAGCTGCTGGCTGCCCAGGGTCAGGCCGGAGAGCTCGAAGCTGCTGTAGCTCAGGCCATAGCCGAACGGGTAGAGCGGGCCATTGGGCTCCTCGAAGTACTGCGAGGTGTAGTTGCCGGGTTTGCCCGGCGTATAGGGCCGGCCGATGCGCAGGTGGTTGTAGTACATCGGAATCTGCCCGACCGAGCGCGGGAAGGTGATGGCCAGCTTGCCGGACGGGTTGTAGTCGCCGAACAGCACATCGGCGATGGCGTTGCCGCCTTCGGTGCCGCTGAACCAGGTCTCGAGCATGGCGTCCGCCTGTTCGCGCTCCCACGCCAGAGACAGCGGGCGGCCGTTCATTAGCACCAGTACCAACGGCTTGCCGGTGGCTTTCAGCGCCTTGATCAGGTCTCGCTGCACCTTGGGAATTTCCAGCGTGGTGCGGCTGGAGGACTCGTGGGACATGCCGCGCGATTCCCCGACCACGGCCACCACCACGTCGGACTGCTTGGCAGCCTTCACCGCTTCATCGATCAACACAGCCGCGGGGCGAGGGTCGTCGACGATCTCGGGCGCTGCGAAGTTGAGGAAGTTCAGATAGTCGAACATGGCCTTGTCGCCGGTCACGTTCGACCCCTTGGCATACACCAGCTTGGCTTTGCCCGCCAGCGCGCGGCCCAGGCCTTCGCGCACGGTCACCGAGTGTTCCGGTTTACCGTCGGCGGCCCAGCTGCCCATCATGTCGATCGGTGCGTCGGCCAGCGGGCCGACCAGGGCGATGGTGCCGGCTTTCTTCAAGGGCAGGGTCTGGTTGCGGTTTTCCAGCAGCACCAGGCTGCGGCGCGCCACGTCCCGGGCCGCCTCACGATGCAGGCGGTTTTCGGCGTAGTAGTCGGCAACGTCGTGCTCAGGCTTGCCGATACGTACGTACGGGTCCTTGAACAGGCCCATGTCGTACTTGGCGCCTAGCACTTCGCGCACCGCCTGGTTCAGCTCGGCCTGGGTCACTTCGCCGGACTTCAGCAGGCCCGGCAGCTCCTCGCCGTAGAGAGTGTCGTTCATGCTCATGTCGATGCCAGCCTTGATCGCAAGCTTGGCAGCCTCGCGGCCATCCTGGGCCACGCCATGGCGGATCAGTTCCTGGATGGCGCCGTGGTCGCTGATGGTCACGCCCTTGAAGCCCCATTCCTTGCGCAGCAGGTCGTTCATCAGCCAGGTGTTGGAGGTGGCTGGCACGCCATTGATGGAGTTCAGTGCCACCATCACCCCGCCAGCGCCAGCATCGAGGCTGGCGCGGTAGGGCGGCAGGTAGTCGTTGTACATCTTCGGCAGGCTCATATCGACGGTGTTGTAGTCGCGCCCGCCCTCCACCGCGCCGTACAGGGCGAAGTGCTTGACGATGGCCATGATGCTGTCGGGGTTGGCCGGGCTCGAGCCCTGGAACGCCTTGACCATCACCTGGCCGATCTTCGAGGTGAGGTAGGTGTCCTCGCCGAAGCCTTCGCTGGTGCGACCCCAGCGCGGGTCGCGGGCGATGTCGACCATCGGCCCGAAGGTCATGTCCAGGGAGTCGGCCGCCGCCTCGATGGCCGAGGTGCGGCCGACCTTGGCAATGGCGTCCATGTCCCAAGTCGCGGCCAAGCCCAGGCCGATCGGGAAGATGGTGCGTTCGCCGTGGATGGTGTCGTAGGCGAAGAACATCGGGATCTTCAGGCGGCTGCGCATGGCAGCGTCCTGCATCGGCCGGTTCTCCGGCGCCGTGCGCGAGTTGAAGGTGCCGCCGATGCGCCCGGCGGCGATCTCCTCGCGGATCTTCTCCCGGGGCATTTCCGGGCCGATGCTGATCAGGCGAAGCTGGCCGATCTTTTCGGCTTCGGTCATCTGGCCGATCAGGTGTTCGATGAACGCCTGCTTGTCCTGCAGGGGCGGTGCGGAGGGGGCGGCCAGGGCCACCTGACTGGCAAGGCCCATGGCCAGGCCCAGCAAAGACAGTTTCATCATGAATTCCGTTGTCGTGGCCAATGCCGTATCCACGAAGATACGCGCCCGGCCTGAGTTTTCTTGGCGGCTGTTCTTGTACGGTTCGCCGGGCGTTTCTTGGCCGATCCGCCCTGCAGGGTCCAATGCAGCGGCGGATTATGCCTCATCTGGGGCGTGTCATGAGATACACTCCCGCCGACCGGCTGCCGGGACAACAACTATAAGAACGACCGAGAGACCCAGGGCATGACTGTTTTCAACGAATACGAACAGCGCCAGATCGCCGAGGCCATCGCCCGCGCCGAGCAGCGCACCGATGCGGAGCTGGTGACCGTGCTGGCGCGGCGCGCCGACGACTACGCCTACCTGCCACTGTTGTGGGCTGCACTGCTGGCCCTGGCGATACCGGGCTTCGCACGCCTGGCCTTGGGTTGGCCCGATATTCGCACCTTGCTGGTGGCCCAGATGATCACGTTCGTCATCCTCTGCCTGTTACTGCGCAATCCGCGCCTGGCCAGCCACCTGGTACCGCGTCTGTTGCGCCAGCGTCGTGCGTCGGGCCTGGCCCGGCAGCAGTTCCTGGAGCTGAACCTGCAACGCACCGCCGGCGCGACGGGGGTGCTGATCTTCGTCAGCGAAGCCGAGCGCCATGTGGAGATCCTGGTGGACGAAGGCATTGCCCGTCATCTGCCGGACCAGGCCCGCGAGGCGCTCGTCGCGCGCTTCACCGAGCAGGTGCGCCAAGGTCAGACCCTGCAAGGCTTCGTCGAGTGCATCGAAGCGTGTGGCGAATTGTTCAGCGAGCATGTGCCGCCGACCTGCGCGCGCAACGAACTGCCCAACCGCCTGGTGATCCTCGACTAGCCGCGTCCATCGAGAAAGCCTTCGCGCTGGGCGGGCATCGACGTAGAATGCCCGCCATTGCGCGTTGCGCTCCCCGCATTTCGAGGCACCCACTTCCCATGTCCGCCACACCTTCCGCCACCACCGCGCCGGATGCGCGTGCCCAGTTCCTTGGCCTGCTGGCCGATGCCCTGCACGGGGGCAGCCTGGCCAAGCTGGTGCTGGCGCGCCCGGTCGGCGCCGACCAGACCCTGCAGCGGATCATCGCCAAGCCCGTGGTGGTCAAAGGCCAGCCGTGCCTGTCGCTGGTCTACCGTCACCAGACCCGCGACATCACCCGCAACCTGCCGCTGAAGGAGGCCCAGGCACTGGTCGCCGACCTGCTGCCAGAAAGCTTTCGCAATGCCCACCTGTTCACCGCAGAAGGTGAAGTGCAACTGGGCTTCAGCAAGAAGGGCAAGCCGATGCTCCAGCGCCATGTCGCCCAGCCGGCCCGTGAGCAGGCGGGCGCTGCCCACGACCGGGAGAAGAAGCGCTACCTGGAGCTGTCGCGGCCGTTCCTGCGCGACCTCGGCGTGACCGACGCCCAGGGCGCGTTGATTCCGTCGATGTCGCGAAAGTGGAAGCAGATCAACAAATTCATCGAAGTGTTCGACCATGCCCTGGCCAGCGCGCCGCTCGCTGCGAATCAGCCACTGCGGGTGGCGGACTTCGGTTCGGGTAAGGGCTACCTGACCTTCGCCATGCATGACTACCTGCGCAATACCCTGGCCCGTGAGGCGCAGGTGACCGGCGTCGAACTGCGCCAGGACATGGTCGATTTGTGCAATGCCGCCGCCGCGCGCCTGGATCACCCGGGCCTTGAGTTTCAGTGCGGCGACGTGCGCAGCGTGGTGCCGGAGGCCATCGAAGTGATGATCGCCCTGCACGCCTGCGACATCGCCACCGACTACGCCATCCACACCGGCATCCGCTGCAACGCCGCGATCATCATGTGCTCGCCGTGCTGCCACAAACAGATCCGCCCGCAGCTGCACAGTCCAGGGCTGCTGCAGCCGATGCTGCAATACGGCCTGCACCTCGGCCAGCAAGCCGAGATGCTCACCGACAGCCTGCGCGCGTTGTACCTGGAGGCCTGCGGGTACGAGACCAAGGTGTTCGAGTTCATTTCGTTGGAGCACACCAACAAGAACAAGATGATCCTGGCGGTCAAGCGCCGGCAGCCGGTGGATAACCGCGCGCTGCTGGAAAAGATCGGGCAGCTCAAGGCGTTCTACGGGGTGCAGGAGCATTGCCTGGAGACGTTGTTGCGTCAGGATGGGTTGATTTGATAGTCCAGCGCCCTTCGATATCAGCCATCGTGTAATGATATGACGGCAACGCCAGCTACGATTACCAGAATGGATGTGGTTTTGCGTAATAGGCTGGTCGGTGCGATGTCCTCGGTTAGAAGAGTTGGAAAATAGCGGGTGGCAAGGAACCCAAACAGTAGGACAAATAAGGGGTGGATGCTGACGACGACGGATACCAACGCAGCACCACCGCCCGCAGACAGAGCCGCCATAAAGAATATATAGCCGCCGACATCGAAAATGTTGGTGAGGCCGAAGACCCCAAACTGCTTGAGGTTAAATTGCTTCAAGTCATGCGTGATCAACCTTCGGCAATGAGGAATCAAAAGCAGCAGTAAACCACCGAGCGCGTAACCTAGAAAGTTAAAGAGCAGTACGGGCGCTAAACTTGTTACTTTAAGTATCTCATCTGAAATTACTGTTGATGTTGCGCCAAAAAAAGCGGAAACCAAGATCATCATGATGTGCTTTTTCTGACCTAGACCGTCAAGGGTCTTACCAGATGCGCATAGCAAGAGGATACCACTCGTTATCAATAAGAAACCTCCCATTTGCCCGTATGTGGGGATGCTATTGAATAGCAGTGCTGAAGCGATCAGTACGAATAGAGGTTCGGATTGGTGAATCGGTATTACAATCGACACATCCATGTCTTCTAGAGAGTAGCTGTAGGCGAAGTATTGCAAAAATATAGCAATGCCTGAAATTAAGTTTATACAGGCGATGGCTATGTCTAGGTCTTTGGGCCTTAGGAAAGCATAAATAATGGCGGCGAAAAAAATATTTCCAATGCTCAATAGGAAGATAAAAGAGATGTAATTGGATGTTAGGTTGTTGATTGCAAATTTATCGATCATGTTGGACAGGCTCCACAGCAGTGGAGCCATGAGTGAAAGAAATAGCCAGCTCATGACGCTTTTCCTAGGGTGTCAAGTATCGTTGTTCGGCTTTGATGAAAAAGCACGTTCGAGAAGTCGTCTGTGTCATGGTCGAATATAAAGGTGTTTTGGTAAGTGAACGCATGGCTGCTCTCGAAGTCGATGATGTCGCTCAAGAAATCTGACGCCTCTTCGAACCTTGATGTGTGGTGGAGTTTTAAAAGTTTAATGGCGTTTCCATAATGAGCCGCTTCATCTCTTGCGGCATGTCTTATCCAGGTTGATAAGCAGTGCGGGCCCAGGCTGTCATAGAGCTCAAAGTCTTGTTTGTAGGCTCTTGTGCTGGTGATTTCGTCAAAAGCAATGGATAGCAATATAGTAAATTCGTCGCGTAGGAACGGGGAGATTAATTCGAAGTCAGGTTTCCTGGATTTGATTTTCTGGTCAATGTGTTCTTCGCTTTGGGCATAAAGGACGCTGTTTATTTTGCGAAGTCCCCGGTAGTGATTTTGCTCGTCAAGATACCATAAGCAGACAAATTCGAGGAATTCATCGCTAAGGAACAAGTCTTCTCGCCTAAGAAGGTAAGTCAGAAAGTGTCTTGAGTCGAACTCTGAGCTCATGTCGTGCCAGAAATTTCGTTGGCGTATGTTGATTCTTTTTCTGCAGCCGGTAATTGTATCTGGCGTTAAATCTTTCAGCAGCTCTACAGAGGACCAGTCGTAGTACTTCAGGTTGATGGCTGTTTTTGTATGGTTCATGGGTGTACTCCTTGTGCTTACTCTAAGAAGTTTTCGAATTGCCAAGCATCATCGGAGTTGGATTCGCTCGGAAACAGAACTTCTTTGTTACAAGTGGGTATCCATTCCGTGTAGACGCCGACCATGTCGCCTAGGTAGCGTCGAGAAATATCAAGCGCAAACGCGAAGTCCATTTCTTCCGCCTCCACGATGCCTTGCTTGGGGTGTTTAAGCGCCCACTTTATGCCAGCAAGAACGCCAGCTGCTACTTGTAGTGTGGTGGCTGAGCTTGCAGGGTTCAAAGTCTGAGCGGTAGTGTTCTTCAGCACGGAGCCGTACCAATGCGCATTTTTTTCATGCCCCATGAGAAGTACGCCGAGATAGTCGGCACCACTAATTATTTCTTCACCTTTTAACACGCGTCTGTGCCGCTGCGGCTTCAATGAGTTGCCGTTGAGTTCATGCACGGATAGGATCGCATCGTTGCATGGATGATAGGCATAGGTTACGGTCGGTCTATAAATTTCTTGGTCGTTGGGCCTGTATGTCAGATAGTCAGATAACGAGAGGGATTCATTGTGGGTGATAAGAAATCCTAAACACGGGCCGCATGCCGGTGTCCAGGTCTTTATCCGGACGGAAGTGCCTGGACGGTTCAGGTAAATTGATTTTTTACACGTGGGTGTATGAAATTTAGCACCGTCAGGTAGTGTCTGTTCATGTGTCCCCCACCCGAGCTCTGAGGGTTGGCATCCTTCTCCAATAAATCCATCCACAGACCATGTGTTTACAAACTCATCCGGATGCTTTGCGATCTTGGCTGCTTGAGTGTCATGCTCAGCGATGTGTATTGTTTTAATGTTTAGTTTCCAGGCCAGTTACGCCCACTCTTGGCGCGTAGCAGGGATGTGATCGCTCGCTCCCATCAAATCATGTCGAAGGTTGAGCAAGGCTTGTTTGACGAAGTGCGATACCAAGCCGGGGTTTGCTCCATGAGCGATGACAGCCGTTGGTCCATTGCGAAACAGCCGTTTCTCCGCGAGAAGGTGCGCTCGCAAAGAGTGGTTCGTTCTTTTTTGGAGATCTATGTTGCTGTTTGTATAGTGCCCGGCCCATGGTTCAATGCAGGTGTCTAAGTATAGAGCTCCTTTCTCTTGGCAAAATAATACGAGTGGGAGAGTTGCGACATCGACGGAAAGATTGATGAGGCAGGTTTCCTCATCTAAATCTTTGAGGATGTTCGTATAGTTTTCTTTTGTCAGCGCTTGGTTGTGCCAGGTTATAGTGAGCCCATGTGTACGCGTTTGTCTGTCTTCAATGCAAGGCGCAATGATTTTCAGTGATGTGATTGTCTGACCCAGTTCGCTGACGAGAATGGGTAAGAAAGCAGCGGATACCGCCCCGTAACCAATAATTATTATCTTCATCTGCTGGCTCTGTTTGGTTTTAGTCGTGAATGCGTGTGACCGGTTCGAACTCTATGGTGCATTGCTTGTGAGACTGCTCAGGCAATGTGTGAGCCAGATAAAACAATAGGAGGTAAAATGGGTCAACGCTTTTCGAGAGGGCTATTGTAATTTCAGCGCGGGACTACAGATGGGGCCTAAAATTTTGTAGGGAGTTTCTTGTTTATGGCGGGTGGGGGCGATTTTAAATGTTCAGTGTTTGTGGATGCGATCAAGCACATGTCCTGCAGGATGAGTCGAGGCAAGAAAATACGTAGAGCCCAAAACGAATGCATAGGCACTGGGTCTGACCAGATCAGCTTGATAAACGACTAGGATTTTACGGTGATAATGCCGCGATTGATGGCGGCTCACATGCTACTTAGTGATGGCTTGGTGCCTGAAACGACCATCGCTGCATGCACCTTGATGGATATTCAGGGCAGTGTGCCACAGGCTGTTAAAACAGTTGCTCATGAGACATTATCAATGCAGTGGGAATGTCGGTAGATAGAATCAGGGTGGCTTACCGCCGCTGCATGTAATCCGCGGGTACCTCGATCGCCAATTCCGGGCTACCCAGCGGATGGCTGCTGGCATCGAAGAAATGCAGTTCCGTTTCCGGCATGTCGGCAAACCGCTGAACGAAATGTTGCTTTTGGTTGATGACCGATGCTTCGCTCAATGGCCGGATGGCAATCGACAGATGCCTTGGCCGAGCCTGACGGATGGCATCGAGCAGGTGCTGGTCGCTGGCGTCCAGATGCTGGCCGAACAGGCACAAGCCTTCGCGTTCCTCGGCAAGTTTCCCCAACCCCCACGACAGGTAATCCGACGCGCGAATGGCGCGCAGCTTTTCTTCGCTGCGGCTTTCATTGACGAACAGCGGCACCTCGCCGGGGATGTTCACGGCAAACCCATCGAGCAGTTCGCTGCACTCGGCGCTGCGCAGGCGCGTGGTGCCGTCGGGCAGCTTGAGCAAGTGCAGGCCACCGTGCAGGTGGACGACCCGTGTCCCTTCGCCTGCAGTACGACGCACGTCGAAGAAACCCTGTTCGTCGAACAGTGCGGCGAAGCCTTCGGGCGCTTGCTGCATGGCCCAGGGCAGCACCAGGTCATAGTTGCTGGTGTAGACGTTGCGATAGTCGCGTAGCGCCTGGTTGATCGTCGCCAGCGTATTACCTGGCACCCGCGCCCAGGGCAGGTGCACGGCGCGTATGGCGTGGATCAGGGCTTCCTTGATCGAGTAGTAGCGGTTCAGCGGTGCGGTGGAGTTGATCGCCAGCGCGGCATTGGCACGCACGGTGGTGTTGAGGGTACTCAAGACCGGCTCGAACAGCTCGGTACCCAGGGCCTTGAACAGCGCCTGGTCGCTTACGCCCAGTGCCTTGTGACGGACCCGCTGGGCCTCCTCGAACAACGAGAAGTAACCGAACGGTTTCCACAAGGCGCGGCTGGCGCCGTTGCCCAGCAGCAGGGCAGAACAGGGGTGGCGGTCGTTGAGCACCTGCCAGGCGGGCAAGTGGGCATCGAGAGCGGGCATGATGAGTCCATTGGGCTGGGCGAGAAACGCGGGGACTTTAGCATGCCGGGCACGTTGTGCGGGACAGCCTCCGTGCAACCGTCCTGCCCGGTAGCTCAATGGGACAAGGCTTTGAGCACATGTTCGGGATCGTTGTGTATCGCCCGCAGTAGCGCCTTGGCCGCGCCGGTAGGCTCCCGGCGTCCTTGCTCCCAGTTACGCAATGTCGCAACCTGAACGTCGATCATCTCTGCGAAACGTGCCTGTGAAAGGCCAGTGGCCTTGCGTATGTTTCTGACTTGCACGGCATCGATTTCGAAGATGCGAGAAGGTTTGCGGGTGCCTTGTACAATTTCGTCCATTTGTTGGACGCTTTCCATCAGCTCGTCGAAGAATCTGCTCATGACCGCTTCCAGTTTTCGATGATTGTTCTCAATGCGCTGCGTTTGGCGCTGGATAACTCCTGCTCTTCGTTCTTGGGGTAGATGTAGAGCATGGCCAGTTGCGAGGTGGATCCGAAGTGGTAATAGATAACCCTGGCTCCGCCACGTGTTCCATGGCCTTTTGCTGCGACACGAATCTTGCGTAATCCGCCTGTACCCTCGATGAGGTCACCTGCTTCGGGCGTGCCCATTAATTTCAATTGCAACGCACGGTAGGCCTCGTCATCGAGCAGGCTTTTTACGCGTTTGGTGAACACTGGCGTTTCGATGAAAAGCATAGCATGGCATACGTCATTGGCGTAGTGCCTGGCATGTCAGCGCTACAGGAATGGAGAGGAGAGACTATCTGTCTTGCGTCATCCCCCTGAATAAGAAGCGCTCCTGCAAGTACGTAGGTCATTTCCTCACGGATGCGGAGAACCCCGCTCTCATAGAACAACGCATAACTATTTGAGTTTGCGGGCCTTGTGGGAGCGGGCTTGTCCCGCGATTGGGCCGGGCCGGATATCACCGTCGCCTGGCAAGGGCTTCGCCCTTAATCGCGGGACAAGTCGGACCGCCGCACCGCCGCTCCCACAGGGGGAGCGGCGCTAGCCGCTTGTTCTCTGCGCGACAGCGCAGCCCGAAGGGCTGGGTAATCTCCCATAGGGATTGTGCTTAGGTGTGGTGGCGTACGCAGATGATGAAGGGGAAACCATGGCGCTCGCGGTACTGGCGGTTCATCCGTTGCAGGTGCGCTTCCTCGTCCTGGGGCAGGGCGTCCAGGCCGGCGCTGGTCTGCTCGTCGACCGAGGCGTTGGTCAGCCCGCCTTTTGTTGGCTGTGCTCACGCCTCCTGCAATGCCGTTGCCACCTGCATCGCCACCTCGATGAAGGCACGCGCGGCGGCAGTCAGGTAGGCGCCCTTGCGCTGCAGGTGCCGCGGCTCTAGGTCCAGGGCGGTGAGGTCGCTCCAGCGCAGGCTCGCAGGTTCGCCAGTGAGATCATCGAGGACTTCCGAGATATTGTTGGTCAATGGCGAACCCTGGCTCAGGGCCTAGGCTTATCCTCGCGCATTCCAGATAGACGAGTTTCACCCTATCGTTTGATGTATAAGATCAACGAAATCAAGGGACATCTTTGAGGCGATGAAAAGATCCTCACATGCCCAGCGCGTTCTTGCCCTGCTCCACAAGCAGGGCTTCCTGAGCACCAGCGATTTGGACACCATCGGCGCGCCGCGGGTGGTGCTAACACGTCTGTCCACTTCCTGGCAGTTGGAGCGTGTCGGGCGCGGCCTCTACCGTTTGCCAGGCAATTCGCGCCTGCTGGGCGAGCCGATCTGTGCATTCGGATCGAGACGTCGTTGTCAATGAACGGATCGAGTAGGCAACCCATCATGGTACTGGACCACCTCACACTCACTACATACCGTGATCGGCATCCTGCATGGCGATTGCTGGCCTCGCCGCATGCGCCATTGGTAGCAAGCTTCCTGTACCGGGTGTTCGTTGCACCAAATGTGCGGCTGACGAGCGAAGCGGATCTGGCCGAAATGCTGGAAGACGAGTTGTTTGCCCTGCACGAACAGCTCGGTGCCGAGGTGTATCCGAAAGCCGCAACCGAATACCTGAATGACTGGTGCGCGCCGGACAAGGGTTGGCTGCGCAAGTTCTACAAGCCCGGCACCGACGAGGCCCAGTTCGATCTCACCCCCGCCACAGAAAAGGCCATCGCCTGGCTGGTGTCGCTGACCGAACGGCCTTTCGTCGGTACGGAATCGCGCCTGCTGACCTTGTTTGCGCTGCTGGAGCAGATCAGCACCGGAAGCGAGGCCGATCCAGCCAGGCGCCTGGAGGAACTGCGTCGCAAGCGCGACGAGATCGATGCCGAGATCGGCCGCGTCCTGTCCGGTGATGTACCGCTCATGGATGACACGGCCATCAAGGATCGCTTTCTGCAATTCCAGCAGTTGGCGCGCGAACTGTTGAGCGATTTCCGCCAGGTGGAACATAACTTCCGCCAGCTCGACCGCAGCGTCCGCGAGAAGATCGCGTTGTGGGACGGCAGCAAGGGGGCTTTGCTCGACCAAGTCATGGGAGAGCGCGATGCCATCGGGGATTCCGACCAGGGGCGCAGCTTCCGTGCATTCTGGGATTTCCTGATGTCCAGCCGTCGCCAGGAGGAACTGTCCACACGGCTCGACCAGATCCTCGACCTGCCCGCCGTGGCTGCGCTCAAGCCGGAGCCGCGCACCCGCCGGGTGCACCACGATTGGCTGGAAGCGGGCGAACATACCCAACGCATGGTGGCGCAGTTGTCGCAACAACTGCGCCGCTTCCTGGATGACCAGGCCTTCCAGGAAAACCGCCGCATCCTCGAACTCTTGCACGGCATCGAAACCAAGGCGCTGGCCTTGCGCGACATGCCTCCGGCCGGCGACGTGATGCCCCTCGACGAGATGGGCGCGGACATTGCCCTGACACAGGAGCGCCCCCTGTTTACGCTTCATACCAAGCCACGCCTGGCGGAACTGGTCCTTGAGGACGGTGACGACGACATCGACACCGCACGCCTGTTCGACCAGCACGTCGTGGACAAGACCCGCCTGCGTCAGACCCTGCGGCAGGCATTGCGGCAGCAGTCGCAGATCAGCTTGCGCGCGTTGCTGGAGACTCAGCCGCTGCAACAGGGATTGGCAGAGCTGGTGACTTGGCTGGAACTGGCCCACGCGGGCAGCCGCGGGCTGGATGGCCTCAGGGCCACGGTGGATGACGATGTGCAGGAGATCGTTGAATGGGCCATGCAGGACAGCGATGGCTCAACGGTACGACGGCGGGCGCGAATGCCCCGCGTTATTTTTGCGCGTTGAATGCACAAGCTGCGACCGATAGAGCGAAGACCCATGAACGATATGCACCAGGATGATCCAGAAGGTAGCACCGAGTCCTGCCCGCCCGTTGTAGCGAAACTCTCGCAACTGATGGTGCATTTGCTCAAAGGCGTGTTGTACCGTCAGGACGACGAGCGCCTATGGGTCAGCCTGCTGAGCCTGCAAGCGCGTGTGCGGGAGCAGGCGACGGTGTTGTTGCTGGATCTGGTACTAGACGAAGCCGAGGGGTACGCCTTCCTCAAAAGCCAGCCGGAGCCGGAGCATGCGGACGCCACATCCCGTCCGCCACGCTTGATCGCGCGACGGCCGCTGTCCTACCCGGTCAGCCTGATGCTGGCCTTGCTGCGCAAGCGCATGGCCGAATCCGACGCCAGCGGCGGCGATACCCGGCTGGTGCTCTCACGCGAGGAAATCGCCGAACTGATGCGCGTGTTCCTGCCGGACGGCACCAATGAGGCGCGCCTCATCGACCAAGTGGATTCGACCATCACCAAGGTGGTGGAACTGGGCTATCTGCGCAAGCTCAAGCCCGCTGCCGGCGCAGCTCAGCAGGCACCTCGCTACGAGGTGCGGCGCATCCTCAAGGCGTTCGTCGATGCACAGTGGTTGGCCGACTTCGATGCGCGCCTGGAGGGCTATCGCACCGCATTGTCAGGTGCCGATCACGACAAGGAAGCCGGCCGATGAACGATTTTTCGCCACAGGAACTCGATTTCGTGGCCGACGACAGCCGCGTCGGCTTTCGCCTGCAGCGGCTGGAAGTCCTGAACTGGGGCACATTCGACCGGCGCGTCTGGCGCTATGAACTCGATGGGCGTAACGGCCTGCTCACTGGCGACATCGGTTCAGGCAAATCCACCCTGGTCGATGCCGTCACCACGCTGCTGGTGCCAGCACAACGCATCGCCTACAACAAGGCCGCGGGCGCCGAGACGCGTGAGCGATCATTGCGGTCATACGTGCTGGGCCACTACAAGAGCGAGCGCAACGAAGCCACCGGCAGCGCCCGCCCGGTGGCGCTACGCGACACCAACAGCTACAGCGTGATCCTGGGTGTCTTCCGTAACGAAGGCTACGGCCAGGCGGTCACACTGGCGCAAGTCTTCTGGTTTCGCGAACCACAGGGCCAGCCCGCGCGCTTGTTCGTGACTGTAGAGCGGGAACTGTCCATCACCGAGCACTTTTCCGGATTCGGCAGCGACATCAACGGCCTGCGCAAGAGGTTGCGCGCGATGGGCTGCGAACTGAACGACAGCTTCCCGCCCTACGGCGCCTGGTTCCGCCGCCGCTTCGGCATCGAGCACGAGCAGGCGCTGGAACTGTTCCATCAGACGGTTTCCATGAAATCGGTTGGCAATCTGACCGATTTCGTGCGCAGCCACATGCTCGAACCGTTCGACGTGGGGGGCCGCATCGAGGCACTGCTCGGCCATTTCGATGACCTCGACCGCGCCCACCAGTCGGTACTCAAGGCCAAGCGCCAGATAGAGTTGTTGACTCCGCTGGTGGAGGATGGCCGTCGCCACGGGCAAATAGCCGCCGAGATCCAGGTCCTGCGCGAAGGACGCGATGCACTACGCCCATACTTCGCCGGCTTGAAGGCAGCACTGCTGGAGAGGCGCCTGGAATTGTTGACTCAGGAGGCGACGCGCTGGGATGCCCGCATCAAGCAATTGGGAGAGCAACGAGACAACGCCCGAATCGAGCAGGGAAAGCTCGAAGGTGCACTGCGCGAGAACGGCGGCGACCGGTTGCAACAACTCGCTGCCGCCATTCATCAGCGAGAGGCCGAGAAACAGCAACGGCAGGAGAAAGCCGACGCGTACGCCACGCTATTGACGCGCATTGGCGAAGCAGCGCCGGGAGACGAAGCTGCTTTCATTACACAAAGATCCACCATCGGAGAACACGCCGAAGCGCTGCGCACAAGCATTGCGGACCACGATACGCAGATCAATGAAGACGGCTATGCGCTGCGGCGGGGTCAGGAAGAACACAAAGCGCTCAGCGACGAGATCGACAGCCTTGCGCGTCGCAAGAGCAATATCGACGCGGCCCAAGTGCGCATCCGCGACGCATTGTGCGCCGCCCTGTCCATCGCAGAGGAAGATCTGCCCTTTGCCGGTGAACTGATCCAGGTGCGCGAGGACGAACGCGACTGGGAGGGCGCGGCTGAACGCCTGATGCATGGCTTCGGCCTGTCACTGCTGGTGCCGGATGTGCACTACAAGGACGTGGCCGATTGGGTGGACCGCCAGCACCTGGGCACACGTATGGTGTACTTCCACATGCGTGCGCGCAAGTCCACGCAGGCCGTCAGCCTGCACCCCCAGTCGCTGGTGCGCAAGCTGCTCATCAAGCCCGACACGCCGCACTACGATTGGCTGGAACGCGAACTGCTCTACCGCTTCGACCTGGCCTGCTGCGACAGCACCGAGCAGTTCCGCCGCGAGACCCGCGCCATCACCCGCGCCGGACAGATCAAGGACCCGAGCGGACGTCACGAAAAGGATGACCGCCGCCGTATCGACGATCGCAGTCGCTACGTGCTGGGCTGGAGCAACGCAGACAAATTGCGCACCTTGCGTGACGAACGCGAGGGCCTGGAGCAGCGACTGGGCGACATTGGTCTGCGCATTGCCAACACAGGGCGATTGCGCGGGCAATGCCTGGAGCGACTGGAGGCTTTGGCCAAGCTCGAAGTCTTCACCCGCTACAGCGAGATCGACTGGCAAGCACCGGCGCGCGAGGTTGCTCGGCTGACCGAGGAACGCGACCGCCTCAAGGCGGCCTCCGATACCCTGCGAGAACTGGAAAGCCAATTGGCGCAGATCATGGAGCGCTTGAAGGAGATCGAAGGCGATCTTGGCGAGACACAAGGCAAACGCGGAGAAACCCGCAGCAAACACGAAACTGCCCAGACACAGCATGCGCAGGCTCTCGATATCCAAGCGCAAGCCGCACTCGACGACATGTTGCTGCAATCTCTTGAGGGCTGGCGTGCCGAAGTCCTGGGCGACCACCAGCTCACGGTGGAGTCCTGCGACAACCGCGAACAGGACGTGCGCAATGGCTTGCAGGCGCGCATCGATGCCGAAGACAAGCGTCTCTCGCGCCTGACCGAACGCATCATCAACGCCATGCGCGGTTTCAAGGAGGCCTTCAAGGCAGAGACCGTCGAGATCGACATCAGCCTGGCCGCGCTGCCCGAGTTCGAGCGCTTGATGAAGTATTTGCAGCACGACGACCTGCCGCGCTTCGAAGCGCGTTTCAAGGAGTTGCTCAACGTCAATACCATCAATGAGATCGCCAACTTCAACGCCCAGCTCGCGCGCGAGCGGGAAACCATCAAGGAGCGGGTCGATGTCATCAACCAATCCTTGCAGGTGATCGACTACAACCCCGGACGCTACATTCGATTGCTGGCGCAGCCCAGTCCCGATGCGGAGATCCGCGACTTCCTACAGGATCTGCGTGCCTGCACCGAAGGCGCGCTGAGCGGCTCGGAAGACGAACAGTATTCCGAGATCAAGTTCCTGCAGGTCAAAGCCATCATCGACCGCTTCCGGGGGCGCGAGGGACTGGCTGAGATCGACCGGCGCTGGATGCAGAAGGTGACCGACGTGCGCAACGGCTTCCTGTTTTCCGCCAGCGAGCGCTGGCGCGAGGACGATGCCGAGCACGAACACTACTCCGACTCCGGCGGGAAATCCGGCGGGCAGAAGGAGAAGCTGGCCTATACCGTGCTGGCCGCCAGCCTGGCCTACCAGTTCGGCCTGGAGTGGGGGGCGGTGCGCTCGCGCTCGTTCCGTTTTGTCGTGATCGACGAAGCCTTCGGGCGCGGCTCGGATGAGTCGGCCCAGTATGGGCTGGAACTGTTCCGCCAGCTCAACCTGCAACTGCTGATCATTACGCCGCTGCAGAAGATCCACATCATCGAGCCTTACGTGTCCAGCGTCGGCTTCGTGCACAACGAAGGCGGCCGCGAGTCGCGGCTGCGCAGTCTGAGCATTGAGGAATACCGGGCACAGAAGGCTGCCGCCACGGGAGACGCTGTATGACATGGAGCCAGCCCGCCGACCTTCGCGCGCAAGTCGAGCGGCTGTGGCAGCGCGGCGAGTTGCTGCGTGCCGTGGTCGGCGACGGCACGCTGGGCTGGCCGTTGCGGCTGTCGCTGAAGTCGCCGTCCGCTGCCGATCTCAGCAACCGTTTCGATGCCGTGCGCGGCTGGGTGCGCGACGTCAGCGCCATGCCACGCGTGCGCATTGAATGGCGCGAGTGGACGCACCGGGTGCAGGGGCGGCAGCGCCTGCCGGACACGCTCTGGATCGATACGCTGGAAGACGCACTGGCGATGATCGGCAAGACCGGAGATGCCCACCGGTTCCAGGCGCTCTGGCAGCAAACTGCCGAAGCGCAACCCGCACTGCTGCCGTGGCTGCACAGGTTACCGTTGCAGACCTTGGCACTGGCCGAACACTGGCCGCGCCTGCTGGCCGTGGTGGCTTGGGTGCAAACCCATCCGCGCCCCGGCGTCTATCTTCGGCAGGTCGACGCGCCGGGCGTGGACAGCAAGTTCATCGAAGCGCATCGCGGCATACTGGGCCAATGGCTGGACCTGGCCTTACCGACTGAGGCCATCGAGCCTGCTGCAACCGGGGTGGCCGGGTTTGCCCGTCGCTACGGCTTTCTGGAGAAGCCCGTTCGCATCCGCCTGCGCTTGCTTGATCCGCAACTACCCCAGCTTCCCGGCTGCACGGGACTGACCGACATCACCCTGGATGAGGACAGCTTCGCCACGCTCGCCCTGCCTGCGCAGCGTGTCTTCATCACCGAAAACGAGGTGAACTTCCTGGCGTTCCCACCGGTCCCCAATGCCATCGTCGTGTTTGGTGCCGGCTATGGCTGGGGAGCGCTCGCCCGAGCCAGCTGGCTGCATCGTGCCTCTCTGCACTACTGGGGGGATATCGATACCCATGGCTTTGCCATTCTGGACAGCCTGCGCAAGTATTTCCCGTTAGCCGCTTCGTTCCTCATGGACCGCTCTACCCTGGTGGCCCACGCACTTCAATGGGGTGAGGAGCCCCTCGACAAACGCCATACGTTGCCCTTGTCCCGACTGGTCGATGAGGAAGCCGCTCTCTACGACGACTTGCGCGATGATCGAATCCGACCACAACTGCGGCTGGAACAGGAACGCATCGGCTATCGCTGGCTATGTGCCGCGTTGGTCACAACAGTCCAGGACGATTCTCGGCCGTAGCGGCATTTTCTGCCGATGGCGTCAGGGTGTGGTCGATTCGACGCGCGCCTCGTCATCCACCCACATCACAAAGTCCACCGGGTCCAGTGCAGGCGTGTCGCGGTCTTCCTGCCGCAGTTTCGCATGGACGCGTCGGATCACAGGCTCGCCTCAGGCGTCGGGCGCGGTGTCCTCCAGCGTGAGGAAGAACACCTGACGGGGATGCTGCACGCCGACCACCGCCAGCGAGCCGCGCTTTTCCACCTTGCCGATGATGTCCAGCAGTTGCGCGGGGGGATCTCGTAGATGGTCAGGTGTCGCAGCGACGAAAAAATGTCTTTCTTGAAGACGCGCCCGATCTGCTCCAGGCTGGTCTGCCGTCCTTCCTCCAGCGAGAGCCGGCGATGGGCCAGCCATTGCTCGTAGATGGCCATGAAGGTGTGCTCGCCGACGCCATGTCTCCCATCGGACCCCGGCTCCTCCAGCAACGATGCGGCAAGGAAAGTTCGCGCATTGTTTGGGCCACTTTTTGTACCAGTTTGGACCGGCTGTCAGTGGGTTTCGCTGGACGTCACTGGAGCGGATTTTCTGGAAAGGCCGAACCGTGACAATGACTTCCATGGACGTCCTTGGAGCGCCCAGGAAAGTTGAAGTGGAGCGGGTAGAGGGAATCGAACCCTCCTCAATAGCTTGGGAAGCTATAGTTTTACCAATAAACTATACCCGCTTCAGAGGCCGACATTTTTACCAGATCCCCCAAGGCCTGGAAAGCCCGAGTGTGTAAAAAGACCTGTCGGCGACTTGTAGCCCAAGGTAATACAGGGCCACAGGTCGCCGAACCTCTCAGATAGCCAGTGCATGCTGCCCCTGTACGTAATGACTGCGTTGACGGGGCTGGCGTACGGTCGGCTTGAGGAAACCGAGCATCGCGGCACGGGTGTCCTCGCAGGCGCTCTTGTGCTCCATGTCGAGGAAGTGGCCGGCGTCGCGGATCACGCTGAAGTGGCTCTGGCCCACGTGCCGGCTGAAGTGCCGGGCATCTTCGACGGTGGTGTACTCGTCACGGTCGCCATTGATGAACAGCACCGGGATGTCGATGTTGCGCGCCGCCTTCAATGCCCGCTCCAGGTCATGGTCAAGCACCTGGTTGATGTGGAAGTGCATCTGCGCGTACTCGTGGCTGTCCAGGCTGCTCACATGCCGGTAGTTGAAGCGCTTGAACAGCGACGGCAAGTACTTTCCGATGGTGTCGTTGACCAGATTGCCGACCTGGTAGCGGTCGCAGGCGGCCAGGTACTGGCAACCGCGTTCCAGGTAGTCGCGCATCGGCGCATTGATGATCGGCGAGAACGAACTCACCACGGCCTTCTTCACCCGCCGCGGCTGGTGCGCCAGCGCCAGCAGGGTGCAGGCTCCGCCCCAGGAGAACGACATCACATGGTCGGCCTCGAAGTGCTCGATCAGCTCGAGGAGAATGTGCGCCTCGGTTTCCTTGCTGATCAGGCGTTCCTGGTGGTTGTGCGGCTTGGACTTGCCCGCGTAGGGCTGGTCGTACAGCACGACGTTGAACTGGGGGTGCAGGTTGCGCACCGTCTGGGCGAAAGAGGCCGTGGTGGCCAGGGAGCCGTTGATCAGGATGATCGTCTTCTCGGCTGCTTCCGCGCGATAGAACTCCGTGTAAACCCGGTACTGACCTTGAATATCAAGCACAGCGATTTCTGGCCTCATGTCATCGACTCCTGGCGCAAAAAGGGTATTCGCGTGACCTAGGGTGCACGTTGTTTATGACAGGTAGGCATTCGCCTGGAAGAGAAACCGGGAGCCCTTGTGTCGATCCTTGGCAGGCGTGTCGACGGTATTTGTTCTAGGTGGGCAATCTGCCGTGCCCCAAGACATCGAGGCCCTGGGTGGCCGGCAAAAAGGCGTCTTGGACTGCGGGCGTGACTGTTTGGTCACATGCAGACCGACCAGTTTGATTCAAGCAGCAGGGTAGGGATCGTGCAAGTGCCGTTTGGAGGATGCGCGACGGAAAAACGCTGGGGGAAGGTGGGCAGCAGGGCCGGCCCAATCGCGGGACAAGCCCGCTCCCACAGGGGCAGCGCTGTCAACAAGACCGAGCAGGACCTCCACAGGCTCATTAGGGGCGGTGCGCTCCTTGTGGGAGTGGACTTGCCCCGCGATTGGGCCCTGACGGGCGACCCGCAGAAGTCAGACCATCGCGATCTCTTCGGCCGTAAGGTCGCGGTATTCCCCCGGTGCCAGGGCTGGGTCCAGGTCGATGCCGCCCATCCGCTCTCGGTGCAATCCCACCACCTTGTTGTCGAAATGCCCGAACATGCGTTTGACCTGGTGGTAACGCCCTTCGACGATTGCCAGCCGCGCCATGCGCGGCCCCAGGATCTCCAGATGCGCGGGCTGGGTGGTGAGGTCTTCGAAGGCGAAGTACAACCCTTCGCGGAACCTGGCCGCGTAGTGCTCGCCGATCTCGTCTTCGGTATGCACCTGGTAGACCTTCGCCAGCTTCGTCTTTGGTTGGGTCAGGCGCCTGGACCACTGGCCATCGTTGGTCAGAATCATCAGGCCGGTGGTGTTGTAGTCCAGGCGGCCAGCGATGTGCAGGTCTTCGCGCAACGCGGCCGGCAACAGGTCGAGCACGGTGGGGTGCTGCGGGTCGTGGGTGGCGCTGACGCAACCGGTGGGCTTGTGCAGCATCAGGTAGCGCGCCGGACGCCCAGCCTGGAGCACTTGGTCATCCACTTCGACGCGGCTGAATTCGCGTACGTCTCGCTCGGGCTCTACGGTCACCACATCGTCGACGCGCACGCGCCGCTGGGCCAGCAGCAGGCGGACCTGCTGGCGGTTGTAGCAGGGTAGGTTGGCGAGGAAGCGGTCGAGGCGCATGGGGGCGGTCTTGAGAAAAGTGGCGGATTCTAGCGTGTTGCCGCCGTCTGCGCTGCCTTGAGCCGGTCATCCACCGCCGCGCAGCGCGGGCACAGGCAGGCCTTGTCGCGTAATGCCTCGGGCAGGGCCTGGAGTACCGCCGGGTCGATGGTCACGCCAAAGCACCAGCATGGCTGCGTAGCGCTGCGAGGGTCTGCCAAGGTGCACTGGTTGAGGGCGCCACATGCAGGGCAGCGTTGGGGATCGTTCATGGTGCGAACCGCGATGTACAGGGATGAAGCCGATTCTACCGGGGAAAAACCTTGCCGGCTTCCGGTCGTCGACAACCTGTTTCAATTCATTGCAAAAAGGGCACTGGACCTTCGCTTGATGGTCTGATCGGGTGTCGATGAACGCATTTGCATCGACGCTCGCCAGCGCCGCTGTGTCGGGCAGCCTGCGGTCCAGGAGGCCGCCATGTACCGTCGAATTCTGCTGATCGCCTTGTTGGGCCTGCTCACCAGCGCCTGTGTTCCCTATTACGAGGAGGGTAGGTACTACCGCTCGGACTACTACACGAGCGATCGCTACTACTACCCCAGCTACTACCGTCACGACCGTTACTATGTCGCGCCGCAGCCGCGCTATTACCAGCCCCGGTATTATCAACCGGCACCTCGCTACTACCGCTCGGCGCCTTCGCCGTACTACAAGCCATACCCCGCCCACCGCGTGAACCAATGGCATGGCAACCCGCGTAACGACTATGGCAACCGCCAGCGCTACGACTATGGGCGTGACAGAGACCGACACGACTATCGCAACGACAACCGCCGCCACCAGAACGAGCGCTGGCATTCCAACGGCCGTGGTGACGACAATCGTCGGCCTGATGGCCGGCGTGGGGACAACCGCCACTGGCAGCGCTGATCACTGAATTTCAGCTCAGGTCGGCCAGCGGGTGCCGCCCTTCCCACACCTTGGCGAAATGCGCCTCCACCACTGCCGCTGGTACCTGGTCGATATCCGGCCAGTGCCAGCGCGGCTGGTTGTCTTTGTCCAGCAGGCGAGCGCGCACGCCTTCACTGAATTCCGGGTGCCGGCAGCAGTTCAGGCTCATGGTGTATTCCATCTGGAACACCTGGGCAAGCGACAGGTGCCGGGCGCGGCGGATCTGTTCCCAGACCAGGTGCGCAGTCAGCGGGCAGCCTTCGTGCAAACGCTGCCCGGCCTCGGCCAATAGCGGGTCGGCATGCTTGCTCAACCCTGACAAGGCGCGCCAGGCCGCCACTGGGTCGGCCACGTCGAGCAGCGCGTCGATCATTTCACGACGCGGCAGCCACTGGGCTGCGGGCAGTTCGGCACAGGCCCGGTGCTGCTCGGCCTTGAGCAGGCTGTTCAATTGCAAGGCGGTCTGCTCCTGCCAGTTCAACTGCAGCAGTTCCTCGATCAGCGCCTCCTGCTGGTGCTCGCCGAGCAGGCGGTCGGCCAGGCCCAGGTCCAGGGCGTCGCGGGCGTTGATCGGCGCCCCGGTCAAGCCCAGGAACAGGCCGAGCTTGCCCGGCAGGCGGGCAAGGAACCAGCTGGCGCCGACATCGGGATACAGGCCGATGCTGATCTCCGGCATGGCCAGCCGGCTGCTGGGCGTGACGATGCGTACCCCGGCACCTTGCAGCAGGCCCATGCCACCGCCGAGCACATGGCCATGCCCCCAGCACAGCAGGGGCTTGGGGTAGGTGTGCAGGCGGTGGTCGAGCCGGTACTCGGCAGCGAAGAAGGTGGTAGCCAGGGGCGGCACGCTGCCGGGGTGCTCGCGGCAGGCATGCACCAGGGCACGAACGTCGCCACCGGCGCAAAAGGCCTTGGGCCCATTGCCGCGCAGCAACACGCAAACGATGCCCGGGTCTTCGGCCCAGGCGTGCAGGTGTTGGTCGAGCACCTCGATCATCGGCAGGCTCAAGGCGTTGAGTGCCTTGGGCGCATCCAGGGTGGCGATGCCGATGCGCGCGCCATCGACTCCGGTGAGTACCTCGCATTGAATGGACATGGGCAACCTCGCGAACGTCATCGCACAAGTATGGACCCCACGCGCGATCATGCCGGTCGTCGGTCGGATCGATTGACAAGGCCGGACGGCTTACCTAGTGTCGCGCCATTGTTTACGGATGGCCCCATGACTGACGACGATCGCATCAAGCTCGAGCCCGGTTGGAAAGCCGCGTTACGCGCCGAGTTCAACCAACCCTATATGCAGCAGCTACGCGAGTTCCTGCGCCAGGAATACGCGGCCGGCAAGGAGATCTACCCGCCTGGGCCGATGATCTTCAATGCCCTGAACTCCACGCCGTTGGACAAGGTGAAGGTGGTCATCCTCGGCCAGGACCCGTACCACGGTCCTGGTCAGGCCCATGGCCTGTGCTTCTCGGTGCAGCCGGGCGTGCCCACGCCGCCTTCGCTGGTGAATATCTACAAGGAACTGCAGCGCGACCTCAACCTGCCGATCCCCAACCATGGCTACCTGCAACGCTGGGCCGAGCAGGGCGTATTGCTGCTCAACACCACCATGACCGTGCAGCGTGGCAACGCCGCCTCCCATGCCAACGCGGGTTGGCAGCCGTTCACCGACAGGGTCATCCAGGTGGTCAGCGAGCAGTGCGAGAACGTGGTGTTCCTGCTGTGGGGGTCTCATGCCCAGAGCAAGCAGAAGCTGATCGATGGCACCAAGCACCTCGTGCTCAAGTCGGTGCACCCATCGCCGTTGTCGGCGTATCGCGGGTTCTTCGGTTGCGGGCATTTCAGCCGGACCAACAGCTTCCTCGAGCAGCGTGGGCTGGCGCCTATCGACTGGGCGTTGCCGCCGTTGTGACCTGAAAGAGGGGCGCAAAGCGGCCCCTTATGTCAGCGCTGATGCGTCACCCAATACCTGAACAACGGCTCGGCCAGAAACAGCACGAACAACAACCGCATCATTTGCAGCGCCGTCACCAACGGCACCGACAGCTGCAAGGTCTCCGCCGTCAGGCTCATCTCGGCGATGCCCCCGGGCATCATCCCCAGCGTCAGCGAGCGCAGGTCCAGCTGCGTCATCACGCTCAAGGCCCAGGCTGCGCTGGCGGCAATCAGCATGCAGAGGAAGGTCGCCAGCAAGGTACGCCCCAGGAACGACGGTGCCCGCCGGAAGAACGCCCGGTTGAAATGGCAGGCCAGGCCGCTGCCGATCAGCCACTGGCCAACCTGGCTGGCACCGTTTGGCAGGCCGATCTGCAGGTTGCCGGCCAGGCTCACACTGGCGGCTACCAGCAATGGCCCGAACAGCCACGGGTTTGGCTGGCGCAGGCGTTGCCAGGCCAGGGCGACCAGTACGCCAAGCGGTGCGATCAACGCCAGCCAGCCCCAGCTGACGCTGCCTGAATGGGTCAGCGGTACGCCATCGCCGAGCAGGAACTTGAACAGCGCCGGTATGCACAGCACCACCGCCAGTACCCGCAGGCTCTGAGCTGCAGCCACCTGGCTGATCACCGCGCCATTGCGCGCGCCGAGGTTGACCATTTCTCCGGCACCGCCCGGCATGCTGGCGAAGAACGCCGTGGCGCGGTCTTCCCCGGTGCGCCGCAGCAACCACACGCTGATCACGCTGGAGAACGTGGTGAACAACGCCCCGAACAGGATCAGGGCGAAATGGCCGGCGACCTGCTCGATCACCGCCGGGGTGAAATGCAGGCCGATGCCGATACCGATGATCCATTGGCCGCATTTGCGGCCGTTGGGGATTTCCGTGAGCTGCCAGGGCGTCAGGCAGCGCACCAGAATGATCGCCAGCAGTGAACCGACCATCCACGGCAAGGGCCAGCCGACCAAGCTTGCGAGAAACCCGCCAGCAAGGCCGACCAGCCCGGTCGCCCAGAACAGCGGCAACGACCGGTCAGGCATCGGCCAGCGCCCGGCGTTGCAGGCTGCGTTTGCGCCAGATGCGCAGCAGCGGCAGGCTCAGCATGCAGAGGGTCAGTACCCAGACGCCCATGCTGATCGGGCTCGACCAGAGGATGCCCAGTTCGCCATTGGAGATCGACAGGGCGCGGCGCAGGTTCTGCTCCATCAGGCCACCGAGGATGAAGCCCAGCAGGATCGGCGACAGCGGGAAGTCCAGCTTGCGCAGGATGTAGCCCATGATGCCGATACCGACCATCAGGAACAGGTCGAAGGTGGTGGCATGCACGGCGTACACGCCGATCCCGGTGATGATGGCGATCACCGGCACCAAGGCCCAGTTCGGCACCGCGAGAATACGGGTGAAGATGCGGATCATCGGGATGTTCAGGATCACCAGCATGATGTTGGCGACGAACAGCGACGCGATCAGGCCCCAGACGATGTCCGGTTGCTGTTGGAACAGCAGCGGGCCGGGGGTGATGTTGTACAGGGTCAGCGCGCCGATCATCACTGCGGTGGTGCCTGAACCCGGTACGCCCAGAGTCAGCATCGGTACCAGGGCGCCGCAGCAGGAGGCGCCGATAGCCGTTTCCGGGGCCGCCAGGCCACGGGCGTCGCCCTTGCCGAACTTGCCCTTGTCACCGGCGATGCGCTTCTCGGTCATGTACGCTACGGCACTGGCCAACGTCGCGCCGGCGCCGGGCAGTACGCCCATGACGAAGCCGAGCAGGCCGCAGCGCACGTTGACGACGAACACCGAGGCCGCCTCCTTGACGTTGAACAGCATGCGCCCGGTGGCCTTGACGGCCTGGTGGCCATGGTGGGTCTTTTCCAGCAGCAGGAGGATTTCGCTGATGGAAAACAGGCCCAGCACCAGCACCACGAACTGGATGCCGTCGGCCAGGTGCACGCTGTCACCGGTGAAGCGGTACACGCCGCTGTTGGCGTCGATGCCGACGCTGGAGAGGAACAGGCCGATCAACGCGGCGATGAACGTCTTAAGTGGTTTGTCGCCGGCCATGCCGCCCAAGGCAACGATGGCGAACACCATCAACACGAAGTATTCCGCGGGGCCGAAGGCGATTGCCCATTTCGCCAGCAGCGGTGCGAACAGCACCATGCCGCACGTGGCGATCAAGGCGCCGATGAACGAACTCCAGGCCGACAGCGACAGGGCCACGCCAGCCAGGCCCTGGCGGGCCATGGGGTAGCCGTCCAGGGTTGTCATCACGGTGGACGCTTCACCGGGGATGTTCAGCAGGATCGAGCTGATGCGCCCGCCATACTCGCAGCCCAGGTAGACCGCGGCCAGCAGGATCAGCGCCGACTCAGGCGGCAGACCCAGGGCGAAGGCGATGGGGATCAGCAGGGCCACGCCATTGATCGGGCCCAGGCCCGGCAGCAGGCCGACCACGGTGCCGATCAGGGTGCCGGTCAGGGCCGTGACCAGGTTGTACGGGCTCAGGGCGACGCCGAAGCCCTGGCCCAGGTAGCTCAAGGTATCCATGTGTCAGTTCTCCAGTACGTCCAGCAGGCCAAGGGGCAGGGGCACATCCATCACGCGGTCGAACAGCCAGTACAGCAGCAGGCTCATGGCGGCGACCACGACCACGCTGTGCAGCCAGCGGCCGCCGTATAGCCGGGCCATGGGCACGCCGACCAGAATGGCGCTGAGGATGAAGCCCAGAGGCTCGAAGGTGCTGGCGAAGACGAGTAGCAGGCCGACGCAGGCGACGATCTTGACCAGGCTCTCGCGGTCGAGCTCCGGCTCGTCATCCTTGCGCACGATCGGTGTGGGGCGGATGGCCAGGTAGAGCAGGGCCAGGCCCATCAGCCCGAGCATCAGCAGGGGATAGGCACGGGGGCCCACCGGCTCGTAGGAAAACGCGGCCTGGTAGGGCCAGGCCATCACGGCCAGGGCGGCGCACACCGCCAGCAGGGCCAGGGCGAAAAGGCGTTGCAGGATCATGAAGGAATCCTCGTTGTCTTTCGGCAAAACGTGGCCCCTGTGTAGGAGCGGCCTTGTGCCGCGAAAGGGCTGCATGGCAGCCCCGGCGATTGATGCGGTATCGTTCGACACCTGGGGCCGCTTGTGGCCCTTTCGCGGCACAAGGCCGCTCCTACAAGGGGAGCGGCGCAAGGCGGGTCACTGGATCAACCCGAATTCCCGGGCCAGCGCCTTGTAGTCGGCCACTTGCTTCTTCACGTAGGTGTCCAGCTCCTGGCCGGTCATGGCGAACGGGAACAGCTCGCGTTGGTCGCGCAGCTTGGCGAAGTCCTCGGAGGCCAGCAGCTTGTCGAACGAAGCCTTCCACCAGGCGTAGTCTTCGTCACTGACTTTCGGCCCCAGGTAGAAGCCGCGTACCACCGGCCAGACGATGTCGTAGCCCTGTTCCTTGGCAGTGGGGATGTCCTTCATTTCCGGCTCGTCCAGGCGGTTCTCGGCGAACACCGCGAGAATGCGCATGTCACCGCTCTGGATGTGCGGCATGGAGTCGGAGATGTCGGTGGAGCCGACCTGGATGTGCCCGCCCAGCAGCGCGGTGGCGATTTCACCGCCACCTTCCAGGGCCACGTAGCGCAGGTCGCGCGGGTTGATGCCGGCGGCCTTGGCGATCAGCGCGGTTTGCATCCAGTCCTGGCTGCCGACGGTGCCGCCGGAGCCGATCACCACCTTGCTCGGGTCTTTCTTCAACGCCGCGACCAGGTCATCGAGGGTCTTGTAGGGGGAGTCGCTCTTGACCGCGATCGCGCCATAGCTGGTGCCGACCGCCGCCAGCCACTTCACGGCATTTTCATCGAAACGACCGAACTTGCCCTGGGCCAGGTTCAGCAGCGAACCGCTGGACCAGGCCACGAGGGTGCCGGCATCGGCCGGGCGCTGGGCGACCACGGCGTTGTAGGCCACCGCGCCGACACCGCCGGGCATGTAGGTCACGCGCATGGGTTTGGACAGGATCTTCTCGTTGACCAAGGCGCTTTGCACCAGTTTGCAGGTCAGGTCGAAGCCGCCGCCGGGCGAGGCCGGGGCGATGCATTCAGGGCGTTTCGGTTCGGCGGCCAGGGCGTTGCCGGCCAGCAGCAGGCAGCCGGTTGCGAGGACGAGGCGGCGCAGTGAAAAGGTCATCGTCTTTCTCCGTGAGCGTTGTTGTTATTGGGTTACCACAGAGCCACGCTGTAGCTCACCAGCAGCCGCACTTCGTCGGCATCGCGGGCGAAGTTGGAGCGGAAGGTGGCATTGCGCAGGCGTACGGCGACGTCCTTCAACGGGCCGCTTTGTACCACGTACTTGAACTCGGTGTTGCGCTCCCACTCTTTGCCTTCGCCGCCGTCGGCGCGGCTGACGTTGTCGCCGCTGATGTAGCGGGTCATGAAGGTCAGGCCGGGGATGCCCAGGGCGGCGAAGTTGTAGTCGTAGCGCGCCTGCCAGGAGCGCTCGTCGGCACCGGCGAAGTCGTTGATCTGGACGAAGTTGACCAGGTAAGGGTCGGCGCCGTCGACATAGGGGAAGGCGCTGTCGCCGGACAGATGCTGGTAGGCGGCGCTGAACTTGTGCCCGCCCAGGGCATAGCTGAGCATGCCGTTGACGGTGGTGTTGTCGATGTCGCCGGCCTTGGCCTGGCCGGCATCGTCGCTGACCGCCAGGCGCAGGTCGGCGCCGAAGGTGCCCGGGCCCCATGGCTGGGTGGCGACCATGCCGAGGAAGTGCTGGCGATAGATGTCGTCGAGCTGGGCGAAGTGGTAGCTGCCGGTGATGCGGTCGGTGAACTGGTAGTCCAGGCCCCCAGTGTCGAAATGGTCGGCGCTGAAGGTACCGCCGAAGCGGCCGTTCTTGTTGTTGAGGGCCAGGTCTTCCCAGTTGGTGTCGTTGCGGTCCTTGGCCTTTTCCAGGCGTGCACCGGTGAAGGTCAGGCCTTTGATCTCCTTGGAGGTGACCAGGCCACCTTCGAAGGTCTGCGGCAGGATGCGCCCATCGTTGGGCTGCAGGGTCGGCAGTTCGGGGATCAGGGTGCCGATCTTCAGTTCGGTCTTCGAGACCTTGACCTTGCCGGTCAGGCCGAGCTTGGCGTATTCGTCGGCGGCCTTACCGTCGTCATGGGTGGGCAGCAGGCCGCTGCCGGTGCGGTCGGGGCTGGAGTCGAGCTTGATGCCCAGCATCCCCAGGGCATCCAGGCCGAACCCGACGGTCCCTTCGGTATAGCCGGACTCGAAGTTGAGCATGAACCCCTGGGCCCATTCGTCGCGCTTGGACTGCTGGCTGCTGGTGCCATCGCGGAAGTCGCGATTGAAGTACATGTTGCGGGTTTCGAAGGTGGCCGTGCTGTCTTCGAAGAAAGCGGCCTGGCTCATCGGGGCGACACCGGCGAGGGCGACGGCGCTGGCGATGACGGAAGGGCGTACGTACGGGGAACGGGTAGGCGCGAGGGCCTGAGGCTGCGTGGACAGCATCGTCGATGACTCCGTTTATTGTTCTTATCGGTTGCACCTTGCTGGTGCTTTGTTCGGCGCGCGGGGCGACCGTGGTGCGATGCTAGGTAATGAACCTTTCGCTAACCTTTCAGCGTGAAAGGTTTGCCGCGAGGGCTTCACAGGCCCTTCGACGGCGTTACACTCCGCGGCAAAGCCCCACCCGAGCAGGGAGAATCCGATGCGTGTGTTGCTGGTCGAAGACCACCTGCAACTGGCCGAAAGCGTGGCCCAGGCCCTCAAGAGCCACGGCCTGACCGTGGACGTGCTGCACGATGGCGTGGCCGCCGACCTGGCCTTGGCCAGCGAGGATTACGCCGTGGCCGTGCTCGATGTCGGCCTGCCACGCATGGACGGTTTCGAGGTGCTGGCGCGCCTGCGCGGCCGTGGCAAGACCCTGCCGGTGCTGATGCTCACTGCACGCAGCGACGTCAAGGATCGGGTCCACGGGCTGAACCTGGGGGCCGACGACTACCTGGCCAAGCCCTTCGAGTTGACGGAGCTCGAGGCGCGGGTAAAGGCCCTTTTGCGCCGCAGCGTGCTGGGCGGCGAACGCCAGCAGCGCTGCGGCCCGCTGGTCTATGACCTCGACACCCGCCGTTTCACCCTGGGGGACGAGGCCCTGACCCTGACCCAGCGCGAGCAGAGCGTGCTCGAGGCGTTGATCGCCCGCCCAGGCCGGGTGATGAGCAAGGAGCAGCTGGCCGCCCAGGTGTTCGGCTTGGACGAGGAGGCCAGCCCCGACGCCATCGAGATCTATATCCATCGCCTGCGTAAGAAGCTCGATGGCCACCCGGTCGCTATCGTCACCTTCCGCGGGCTTGGCTACCTGCTCGAGCATCGCGATGCGTGACAACGGCAGCCTGCGCGGGCGCCTGCTCGGCAACCTGGCGCTGCTGTTGGTGGTGCTGATGCTGGCCAGTGGCCTGAGCGCCTACTGGAATGGCCGCGAAGCCGCCGACACTGCCTACGACCGTACCTTGCTGGCCTCGGCGCGGACCATCGCCGCCGGCCTTTCCCAGCGCGACGGCACGCTCAGCGCCGATGTGCCCTACGTGGCCCTGGACACCTTCGCCTACGACAGCGCCGGGCGCATCTACTACCAGGTGCTGGATATCCACCGCGCGCTCATCTCGGGCTACGAAAACCTGCCGGCGCCACCGCCCGGTACCCCGCGTACCGACGACTACCCGGCCCTGGCGCGGTTCTACAACGCCACCTACCTGGGCCAGGACGTGCGGGTGGTCAGCCTGCTCAAGGCGGTCAGCGAGCCGAACATGAACGGCATGGCCGAGATCCGTGTGGCCGAGACCGAAGAGGCGCGGGTGCGCATGGCCCGGGGGTTGATGGCCGATACCCTGCTGCGCCTGGGCATGCTGGCCCTTGGCGCTCTGGTGATGGTGTGGTTCGCGGTCAGCGCTGCGTTGCGCCCACTGGAACGCCTGCGCACGGCGGTGGAAGAGCGCCAGCCCGACGATCTGCGGGCCCTGCCGGTGGTGCAGGTGCAGCGGGAACTGGGCCCGCTGGTGCGCGCCCTGAACCATTTCACCGAACGCCTCAGGGGCCAGTTCGAGCGCCAGGCGCAGTTCATCGCCGAGGCGGCCCATGAGCTGCGCACACCACTGGCGGCGCTCAAGGCGCGGGTGGAGCTGGGGCTGCGCTCCCAGGAGCCGGAGCAGTGGCGCCAGACCCTGGAGAGCGCCGCCCAGGGGACCGACCGCCTGACCCATCTGGCCAACCAGTTGCTGTCCCTGGCGCGCGTCGAAAACGGCGCCCGGGCCATCGCCGAAGGCGGCGCCCAGCGCCTTGACCTGAGCCAGCTGGCCCGCGAACTGGGCATGGCCATGGCACCGTTGGCCCATGCCCGGGGCGTGGCCCTGGCCCTGGAGGCCGAGGCGCCGGTGTGGCTCAAGGGCGAGCCGACCTTGCTCAACGAATTGCTCAGTAACCTGGTGGACAACGCCCTGGCCCATACGCCGAAGGGCGGCAACGTGATCCTGCGGGTACTGGCGCCAGCCGTGCTCGAGGTGGAGGACGATGGGCCGGGCATTCCCCTGGAGGAGCGCGAACGGGTATTCGAGCGCTTCTACCGACGCAGTGCCCAGGGCACCGGGCTGGGCCTGGCGATCGTTGGCGAGATCTGCCGGGCACACCTGGCCCAGATCAGCCTGCATGACGGCGAGAAGGGTGGGCTACGGGTGCGGGTGAGTTTTATCGCCGATTGATCCAGCCGGTGATAGCTCACCCACCTGTGCCGACCCCTGTAGGAGCGGGCTTGTCCCGCGATCAAGGGCGAAGCCCTTGCCAGGCGACGGTGATATCAGGCTCGACCTAATCGCGGGACAAGCCCGCTCCTACAGGGGAGGACCAGCGCTCTGCTAGCGCAGCATGCTCCGCGCATCGAGCAGGTCGGCGACGTCCAGTTCCATGCCCTGGGGCAAGCCCAGGTGCTGGTAGGCCGGCAGGGCAGCCAGTGGGCGGCTGCGGTTGCGATGGCTGAGCAGGCGTGCGATCTGCACGATATCGATGTAGTCGATCTTGGCGGTGCGCCGGTCCAGGTCCTGTACCTGGCTGGGCAGCTTGACCAGTTGCTCGGGGAACTCCCAGGCACTGAGGATCTTGTCGCCCAGCACCGGGTGGATCTGCTCGATCACGTAGTGCAGGCACACCGGGTCCGAGAGCAGCTCGTTATGCTCCTCGGCGTAGATCAGCACCGGCAGCGCACCGATCTGGTGGACCAGCCCGCCCAGGGTGGCCTGGTCAGGCTTGAGCTGGGTGTAGCGCCGGCACAGTTCATAGCTGATGCCGGCTACATCCAGGCTGTTGGCCCAGATATCGCGCAACTTGTGTTCTACCGACGGCGAGCGGGCATGGAAGATCTGCTCGATCACCAGGCCGATCGCCAGGTTACAGCTGTAGTTGATGCCCAGGCGGGTAATGGCGGTGTGCAGGTCGGTGACTTCCACCGAGGCCCGCAGCAAGGGGCTGTTGACCACCTTGATCAGGCGCGCTGAAAGGGCGGCATCGCGGCCGATCACCCGGCTCAGGGCGGCGACGCTGATCTCGCTGTCCTCGGCGGCCTCGCGGATGCTCAGGGCAACTTCCGGGAGGGTCGGCAGGACCAGGTCGTCCTTTTCGATGGCTGCGAGCAATTGTGCTTGAACCATCTCGGCCAGCTTGTTCATGTAGCTTCTCTAACGCAGTGGTGCGGCCCCGCCCAGGCGGCGGGGCAGGCTGGTCAGCGCAGGATTTCCCGGTCGCGGTCCAGTTCGTAGGGCAGGCTGAGCACTTCCAACCTTGGGCCTTCTAGGCTGCCCAGGTGTAGGTTGTCGTCTTCCACCGCCTCGGCGCTGAGCACCGCCAGCAACTCGCAACCTTGGCCGGTGCTGGCGGCGATCACCACTTCACCCACCGAGGAGCCATGGGTGGGCGAGAAGATCTCGGCACCCGGCGCGGGCACGGTGTCCTGGGCCAGGGCCAGGCGGTACTGGCGACGCTTGAGCTTGCCCAAGTACTGCATGCGCGCGACGATCTCCTGGCCGGTGTAGCAGCCTTTCTTGAAGCTCACGCCGTCGACGGCTTGCAGGTTGATCATCTGCGGGATGAACAGCTCGCGGGTCGGGCCCATGACCTGGCCGATGCCCGCGCGGACCTGGCCGAGCAGCCAGTCGTTGAGGGGGGCTTCGGTCAGGTGCGTGGCGAGCACCTGGCGCACGGTGTGCGCTTGCGCGGCAGGGGCCCAGAGCTCCACGCGGCCGCTGCTGACCGCGATGGCGATCAGGTCGTCATGGCGTACCGTGGCACCCGCCTCGGCAGGTATCGCCAGGCCCAAAGCCTGCAGCGCGGCATCGCCCCGCTGCAGGCCGAAACGCGCCCAGGCAGCACTCTCGTCGGCCAGGGTGGCCTTGGAGAACACAGCATACTTCTTGAGGTCGGCCAACTGCGCGTCGAGCAGTTCGCTGGCCATGGCCAGCAGGTAGCCGTTGCCTTCAGGAAGGATACGGAAGCTCGACTGCATGCGACCCTTGACCATGCAGCGCGCACCGAGGCTGGCGTGCTCCAGGCTGAGGTAGTTGAGGTTGCAGGTCAGCTGGCCTTGCAGGAACTTGCCGGCGTCGGAGCCGCGGACGGCGAGGATGCCCTCGTGGGATAGGGGACAGAAGAAAGCGGAATCGGCCATGGGTCATCGCGGTTGCTTGAGACTGGCGGCCATCATAGAACGCTGGTAACAAAATAGGTAGGTGACTAGACCAACGCCTTGTGCCGCCGCGACCGCCCCGCTGTATACTGGCCGCCCATTCGAGGAGGGCCCCATGGTCGAACAAACTGAACTCAATCGGCTTTTCTGGCACAGCCGCCGCGGCATGCTGGAACTGGACGTGCTGCTGGTGCCATTCACCCAGGAGGTCTACCCCACCCTGAGCGAAGCGGACCGCGAGCTGTACCGTCGCCTGCTGACTTGCGAAGACCAGGACATGTTCGGCTGGTTCATGGAGCGCACCGAGTCCGACGACCCCGAGCTGCAACGCATGGTTCGCATCATCCTGGATCGTGTCCAGCCCAAGTGAGCATTTCCAGTGCCGTTGGCGAGGCTCACGCCTGCTGCTGACGGCCTACCTGGCCTTCCAGGTGCTGGCGTGCTTGGCCCTGGTCTCGAGCGCGCTGCCCTGGTGGCTCGGCCTTTCCCTCGCCGTTGCCTGCCTTGCCCATGCCTGTTGGGTGATTCCCCGACACATCCTGTTGACCCATCCCGAGGCCATTACTGGCTTGCGTCGTGACCCGGCGGGCTGGCGTGTGTTCAGCCGTGCTCGAGGGTGGCAACGGGTGCGGTTATGTCGGGACAGCATGGCGTTGCCCGGGTTGGTGGTGTTGCGTTTCGCAAGGCCGGGGGCTTGGCTTGGCCAGGGTCAATGCGTGCCGCGTGACGCTTTGGATGCCGAGCAGCATCGGCGCTTGCGGGTGCGGCTGAAGTTCAGTCGCAGGCGGTGGGCCATTGCGCAGGGCGAGCAGCAGCGCTGAGCCAGGGAGAACTGCCTTGTTGCTTGCCCGGCCCTATCGCTGGCAAGCCAGCTCCCACAGGTACGGCGGCCGTAGGACAGGTGGGAGCCGGCTTGCCGGCGATGGGGCAAGCACGAATCTCAGAATGGCTCGAGGACGGTGTCCTTGGCCTCGGGCAGCATCCCCGGGTAATCCAGGGTGTAGTGCAGCCCTCGGCTTTCCTTGCGCTGCATCGCCGAGCGGATCATCAGCTCCGCCACCTGGGCCAGGTTGCGCAGCTCGATCAGGTCGCGGCTGACCTTGTAGTTGCTGTAGAACTCGTCGATTTCGTCCAGCAGCAGGCGTACGCGGTGTTCGGCGCGTTGCAGGCGTTTGCTGGTGCGTACGATGCCTACGTAGTCCCACATGAAGCGCCGCAGTTCGTCCCAGTTGTGCGCGATGATCACGTCCTCGTCCGAGTCGGTGACCTGGCTCGCGTCCCAGCAGGGCAGGGCGGTGGGCATGCCCACTTGCTCGAGGTGCGCCTCGATGTCGGCGGCGGCTGCGCGGCCATAGACGAAGCATTCGAGCAGCGAATTGCTGGCCATGCGGTTGGCCCCGTGCAGGCCGGTGAAGCTGGTTTCGCCGATGGCATACAGGCCAGGCACGTCGGTGTGCCCGCGGTCGTCGACCATCACCCCGCCACAGGTGTAGTGGGCCGCCGGCACCACCGGGATCGGCTGACGAGTGATGTCGATGCCGAATGCCAGGCAGCGCTCGTAGACCGTGGGGAAATGGCTCTTGATGAAGTCGGCCGGCTTGTGGCTGATGTCCAGGTACACGCAGTCCACGCCCAGGCGCTTCATCTCGTGGTCGATGGCCCGGGCCACGATATCGCGGGGGGCCAGCTCTTCGCGCGGGTCGAAGCGTGGCATGAAACGCTCGCCGTTGGGCAGGCGCAGCAAGGCACCTTCGCCGCGCAGGGCCTCGGTGATCAGGAAACTCTTGGCCTGGGGGTGGTACAGGCAGGTGGGGTGGAACTGGTTGAACTCCAGGTTGGCCACCCGGCACCCGGCGCGCCAGGCCATGGCGATGCCATCGCCGCAGGCGCCGTCGGGGTTGCTGGTATAGAGGTAGACCTTGGCCGCGCCACCGGTGGCCAGCACGGTGAAGCGTGCGCCGAAGGTGTCGACTTCGCCGGTGTTGCGGTCCAGCACGTAGGCGCCCAGGCAGCGGTCGCCCGGCAGGCCCAGGCGACGCTCGGTGATCAGGTCGACCGCCACCCGCTGCTCCAGCAACTCGATGTTCGGCCGTTGCCGGGCCTGGGCCAGCAGCGCGGTGAAGATGGCCGCGCCAGTGGCATCGGCAGCATGGATGATGCGCCGATGGCTGTGCCCGCCCTCGCGGGTGAGGTGGAATTCGAAGCCGCCGTCATCGACGCTGTAGTGCTCGTCACGGGTGAAAGGCACGCCTTGCTCGATCAGCCATTCGATGGCTTCGCGGCTATGCTCGACGGTGAAGCGCACGGCGTCCTCATGACACAGGCCTCCACCGGCATTGAGGGTGTCCTCGACATGGGACTGCACGGTATCGGTGTCATCCAGCACCGCGGCGACGCCGCCCTGGGCCCAGAAGGTCGAACCGTTGGCCAGGTCGCCCTTGCTCAGCACGGCGATGCGCAGGTGGCTGGGAAGGTTCAGTGCCAGGCTCAGGCCAGCGGCACCGCTGCCGATCACCAGGACATCATGTTGGAATTGTTGGCTCATGTCTTGACACTAGTAATCTTGAGAGGGGGAGCGGCACAATAGTCATGCACAGATGGCATTGTGAAACTATCGTTGATCCTGTCCGGCTGCCTTTATAGCAGCCACAGGTGCCTGATTTCCAATGGCATCTGCGCCGTCGAGGCGATCTTTGTGGGAACTTTCCGATACCGGCGGAAATCCTAAGAAGGCTGCCCGTACGTCACTGAATGCCGCGGCGATGCATGGCAGCCGCTCTATCCGGGCTGACACGTGCGTATTCGAGACCTGATTATCGACGCAGCCGGCCATGTCCGCGCTGCGTCTTTCGTGCGAGCCGACCAAGGGCCGCAGGAAACTTGCTTGGAGGGGAGAACTTTTGCGCAAACGCCGAGTCTATGGTTGCAAGCCTGAACGATGGCTGTTGCAACGCTCCTTCGAGATCACTGAGGAGTGTTCATGCTAACCCAGGAAGAGGATCAGCAGCTGGTCGAGCGCGTGCAGCGCGGCGACAGGCGAGCGTTCGATCTGTTGGTGCTGAAGTATCAGCACAAGATTCTCGGGTTGATCGTGCGGTTCGTACACGACACCCACGAGGCCCAGGATGTCGCGCAGGAGGCTTTTATCAAGGCCTACCGGGCGCTGGGAAATTTTCGCGGTGACAGTGCGTTCTATACCTGGCTGTACCGCATCGCCATCAATACGGCGAAGAACTATCTGGTATCCCGTGGAAGACGGCCGCCAGACAGCGATGTGAGCTCCGAGGATGCGGAGTTTTACGACGGCGATCATGGTCTCAAGGATCTCGAGTCCCCAGAGCGCGCGTTGTTGCGGGATGAAATCGAAGGCACTGTCCATCGCACCATCCAGCAGCTGCCCGAGGACCTGCGCACGGCATTGACCCTACGTGAGTTCGACGGACTGAGTTACGAAGACATTGCCAGCGTCATGCAATGTCCGGTGGGTACCGTGCGCTCTCGAATCTTCCGCGCTCGGGAGGCCATAGACAAAGCCCTGCAACCGTTGTTGCAGGAAACCTGAGACAGCGGCGACAGCCAAGAGAGGAACCGCCATGAGTCGTGAAGCTTTGCAGGAATCGCTGTCCGCGGTGATGGATAACGAAGCGGACGAACTGGAACTGCGTCGGGTGTTGAACGCCGTCGACGATCCTGAAACCCGTGCCACCTGGTCGCGCTACCAGGTTGCCCGCGCAGCCATGCACAACGAGCTGGTGCTGCCGAAACTCGATATCGCCTCGGCGGTGTCCGCTGCGCTGGCCGACGAAGCCGTACCTGCCAAGGTCAAGCAAGGCCCATGGCGCAGCATCGGCCGCCTGGCTGTCGCAGCCTCGGTGACCGTGGCCGTGCTCGCTGGCGTGCGCCTGTACAACCAGGACGAGATCACTGGTGCCGAGCTCGCTTCCCAGCAGCCAGCCCAACAAGGCCTGAGCGTGCCACAAAGCAAAGGCCCGGCTGTTTTGGCAGGCTATAGTGAAAGCAGTGAGCAACCGACCGGGCCGATGGCCAACGGCGTGCTGCAGAACCAGGCCGGCTGGGACCAGCGTCTGCCAGGCTACCTGCGCCAGCATGCCCAGGAATCCGCGCTCAAGGGCACCGAAACCGCTCTGCCCTACGCACGCGCCGCCAGCCTGGAAAACCGTTAAGTAAGGAGGATCATGCGCGCGCTACCTCTCCTGTCGCTGCTGCTCGGCAGCTGCATGACGGTGCCGGCACTGGCGGCCAACTCCTCGCCCGAGGCGAGTGAATGGTTGAACAAGCTGGCACGGGCCGAGCAAGAGCAGAGTTACCAGGGTTCCTTCGTCTACGAGCGTAATGGCAGCTTCTCCTCCCACGATATCTGGCACCGCGTCCAGGACGGCAAGGTCAGCGAGCGTCTATTGCAGCTCGATGGCGCGGCCCAGGAAATCGTGCGCGTCGATGGCAAGGTGCAATGCGTCAGTGGGGCCCTGGCCAGTGGTGTAGGCACGCCACCGGACTCCGCACCGCGTGTACTCGATCCCCTGAAACTGATGAGCTGGTACGACTTGAGCGTGGCAGGCAAGTCGCGGGTCGCCGGTCGCGACGCCGTGATCGTCACGCTCAGCCCACGGGACCAGCACCGCTACGCCTTCGAATTGCACCTGGATCGCCGCACCGGCCTGCCGCTGCGCTCGTTGATGCTCAACGACAAGAGCCAGTTGCTCGAACGTTTCCAGATGACCCGCCTGGACACCGATGACCTGCCCACCGACGATGACCTCAAGGCCAGCGCCGCGTGCAAGCCGGTCGAGCGTGTCGCCTCGGCCAGCACCGAGGCCGTCGCTGGCTGGCGTTCGGATTGGCTGCCGCCGGGCTTCGAGCTGATCAACAGCTCGGTACGCCGCGACCCGAAACGCGACAGCATGGTCAGCAGCCTGATGTATGACGATGGCCTGGCACGCTTCTCGGTGTTCCTGGAGCCTGTCAACGATGACGTCGGCCCCGACACGCGGGCGCAGCTGGGGCCAACGGTGGCGGTTTCGCGCCATCTCAATACGCCCAAGGGCAAGGTCATGGTCACGGTGGTCGGGGAGATTCCCCTGGGGACCGCCGAGCGTGTCGCCTTGTCCATGCGCCCCCAGGATGCCCAGGCGCGCCAATGATGGCGCGCTTTCCTACAACACGTAGGTCATGCGGCTGACATGAAATTAAAGCATTGTCATTTGCAATCCTTTCGTAAATTTTTTATAGGTCAGGCTTCTCGGGGTCTGGCCTTTCTTGCTTGTGCAAGGGCCTTACTTTGTTAACTACGCTCGTTGTGACGGGAGCCGTATGTCGATACCACGCTTGAAATCCTATCTCTCGATGTTCGCCGCCGTGCTGATGCTCGGCCAGGTGCTCACCGCCCAGGCCGAGGAAGCCCTGCCGGACTTCACCACCCTGGTCGAGCAGGCCTCGCCGGCGGTGGTGAACATCAGTACCAAACAGAAACTGCCGGACCGCCGTGTCGCCGCCGGGCAGATGCCGGACCTCGAAGGCCTGCCCCCGATGTTCCGCGAATTCTTCGAGCGCAACATGCCGCAGATGCCGCGTTCGCCCCGTGGCGATCGCCAGCGTGAAGCGCAGTCGCTCGGTTCGGGCTTCATCATCTCCAGCGACGGCTATGTGCTGACCAACAACCATGTGGTGGCTGACGCCGACGAGATCATCGTGCGCCTGTCCGACCGCAGTGAACTGCAGGCCAAGCTGGTCGGCACCGACCCGCGCACCGACGTGGCCCTGCTCAAGGTCGAGGGCAAGAACCTGCCGACCGTCAAGCTGGGTGACTCCGAGAAGCTCAAGGTCGGCGAGTGGGTATTGGCCATCGGTTCGCCGTTCGGCTTCGACCACTCGGTGACCAAGGGTATCGTCAGCGCCAAGGGCCGGACCCTGCCCAATGACACCTACGTGCCGTTCATCCAGACCGACGTGGCGATCAACCCAGGCAACTCCGGTGGCCCGCTGTTCAACATGAAGGGCGAGGTGGTCGGTATCAACTCGCAGATCTTCACCCGCTCCGGCGGCTTCATGGGCCTGTCGTTCGCCATCCCGATCGACGTGGCGCTGGATGTCTCCAACCAGCTGAAGAAAGACGGCAAGGTCAGCCGCGGCTGGCTGGGCGTGGTGATTCAGGAGGTCAACAAGGACCTGGCCGAATCCTTCGGCCTGGACAAGCCTGCCGGCGCCCTGGTGGCCCAGGTGCTCGAAGACGGCCCGGCGGCCAAGGGCGGCCTGCAGGTGGGGGACGTCATCCTGAGCATGAACGGCCAGCCGATCGTCATGTCGGCCGACCTGCCTCACCTGGTGGGCAGCCTCAAGGACGGCGACAAGGCGCGCCTGGACATCATTCGCAACGGCAAGCGCCAGAACCTGGACATCACCATCGGCGCACTGCCGGAGGATGATGCCGACATCGGTACCGGTGGCCAGAGCGGCGCCGAGCGCAGCAGCAACCGCCTGGGCGTTTCCGTGACCGACCTGACCGCCGAGCAGAAGAAGTCGCTCGAGCTCAAGGGCGGCGTGGTCATCAAGGAAATCCAGGACGGCCCGGCAGCGCTGATCGGCCTGCGCCCAGGTGACGTCATCAGCCACCTGAACAACCAGGCGATCACCTCGGCCAAGCAGTTCACCGAAATCGCCAAGGACCTGCCGAAGAACCGTTCGGTATCCATGCGCGTACTGCGCCAAGGCCGCGCGAGCTTCATCACCTTCAAGCTGGCGGAATAAACCTGAAGGTGGCGTAGGAAAAGGGCAGCTTCGGCTGCCCTTTTTCATGAATTTCATGAAATATGCCGCCGATCGCAGTACATCCTGTGGGGCGGGCTTGCCCCGCGATTGGCTCGACTCTGTTATCGAACCCGTGTGGCAAGGGGCTGCGCCCTTGATCGCGGGGCGGGTAGGTCGATACTGCGCCTGTTCCCGTAGGGTAAGCATCGGCTGCCATGCCGCTTGATCAGGAATCTCCCATAACCCCGCGGCTTGAGGTACAATTCCCGGCTATTTTTCGGCGGGCGTCCGGCTCGCAGCCTTTTCGAGTGTTGACCCGTGAGTGATTTGAGTCATATCCGCAATTTCTCCATCATCGCCCACATCGACCATGGCAAGTCGACGCTGGCCGACCGTTTCATCCAGATGTGCGGTGGCCTGACTGCGCGCGAAATGGAAGCCCAGGTCCTCGATTCCATGGACCTCGAGCGCGAGCGCGGTATCACCATCAAGGCCCACAGCGTCACGCTGCACTACAAGGCCCAGGACGGCAAGATCTACCAGCTGAACTTCATCGATACCCCCGGTCACGTGGACTTCACCTATGAAGTCAGCCGCTCCCTGGCTGCGTGTGAGGGTGCGCTGCTGGTGGTGGACGCCGGTCAGGGTGTCGAGGCCCAATCCGTGGCTAACTGCTACACCGCCATCGAGCAGGGCCTGGAGGTCATGCCGGTACTGAACAAAATGGACCTGCCCCAGGCCGACCCGGACCGCGTCAAAGACGAGATCGAGAAGATCATCGGCATCGACGCCACCGACGCCGTGGCCTGCAGTGCCAAGAGCGGTATGGGTGTGGACGAGGTGCTCGAGCGCCTGGTGCAGACCATCCCCGCGCCCGAAGGCGAGATCGACGCACCCCTGCAGGCGCTGATCATCGACTCCTGGTTCGACAACTACCTGGGCGTCGTCTCCCTGGTCCGTGTACGCCATGGCCGGGTCAAGAAAGGCGACAAGATCCTGGTCAAGTCCACCGGCAAGGTGCACTTGGTCGACAGTGTCGGCGTCTTCACCCCCAAGCACACCCAGACCGCCGACCTCAAGGCCGGTGAAGTGGGCTTCATCATCGCCAGCATCAAGGACATCCATGGTGCCCCGGTCGGTGACACCCTGACCCTGTCCTCGACCCCCGAGGTCGAAGTGCTGCCCGGCTTCAAGAAGATCCAGCCGCAGGTCTATGCCGGCCTGTTCCCGGTCAGTTCCGACGACTTCGAGGATTTCCGCGACGCGCTGTCGAAACTCACCCTGAACGACTCTTCGCTGCAGTACCTGCCTGAAAGCTCCGACGCCCTGGGCTTCGGCTTCCGTTGCGGCTTCCTCGGCATGCTGCACATGGAGATCATCCAGGAGCGCCTGGAGCGCGAATATGACCTGGACCTGATCACCACCGCGCCGAGCGTGATCTACGAGCTGGTCCTCAAGACCGGCGAGACCATCTACGTCGACAACCCGTCCAAGCTGCCGGACGTCTCTGCCGTGCAGGACTTCCGTGAGCCGATCGTCACCGCCACCATCCTCGTGCCCCAGGAGCACCTGGGCAACGTCATCACCCTGTGCATCGAGAAGCGTGGTGTGCAGCGCGACATGCAGTTCCTCGGCAGCCAGGTGCAGGTGCGCTACGACCTGCCGATGAACGAAGTGGTGCTGGACTTCTTCGACAAGCTGAAGTCGACCAGCCGTGGCTATGCGTCGCTGGACTATCATTTCGATCGCTACCAGTCGGCCAACCTGGTCAAGCTGGACGTGCTGATCAACGGCGACAAGGTCGATGCCCTGGCGCTGATCGTTCACCGCGACAACGCCCACTACAAGGGCCGTGCGCTGACTGAAAAGATGAAGGAACTGATCCCTCGGCAGATGTTCGACGTGGCGATCCAGGCAGCCATCGGCGGCCAGATCGTGGCGCGTACCACCGTCAAGGCACTCAGAAAGAACGTACTGGCTAAATGCTATGGCGGTGACGTCAGCCGTAAGAAGAAGCTGCTGGAGAAGCAGAAGGCCGGTAAGAAACGCATGAAACAGGTCGGCAACGTGGAAATCCCACAGGAAGCCTTCCTCGCCGTGCTCAGGTTGGATAGCTAGGTCCTATGTCGCTAAATTTCCCGCTGTTGCTAGTCATCGCCGTTGCCGTCTGCGGCCTGTTGGGCTTGATCGACCTGCTGTTCCTGGCCCCGCGCCGGCGAGCGGCGGTCGCCAACTACCAGGGCAGCGTCAGCCAGCCTGAAATGGCTGTGCTCGAGCGCCTGAACAAGGAGCCGTTGCTGGTTGAATACGGCAAGTCGTTCTTCCCGGTGCTGTTCATCGTGCTGGTGCTGCGTTCGTTCCTGGTCGAGCCGTTCCAGATCCCTTCGGGGTCGATGAAGCCCACCCTGGAAGTGGGTGACTTCATCCTGGTGAACAAGTTCTCCTATGGCATTCGTCTGCCGGTGATCGACAAGAAGGTCATCGAGATCGGTGACCCGCAGCGGGGCGACGTGATGGTGTTCCGCTACCCCAGCGACCCGAACGTCAACTACATCAAGCGCGTGGTCGGCCTGCCGGGCGACCAGGTTCGCTACACCAGCGACAAGCGCCTGTATGTCAATGGCCAGCCGGTAGCCGAGCAACTGGTCGGCACCGAGCCCGGTACCCTGGGCAGCGCCCAGCTGTACAAGGAAAAACTGGGCGAGGCCGAGCACCTGATCCGCAAGGAGATGAGCCGCTACCGCATGCCGCCGGACCAGCAATGGACCGTGCCTGCCGGCCATTACTTCATGATGGGCGACAACCGCGACAACTCCAACGACAGCCGTTACTGGGACGACCCGAACATTCCGAAGGAACTGCATGGCATGGTTCCGGATCGGAACATCGTCGGCAAGGCCTTCGCGGTCTGGATGAGCTGGCCGGAGCCCAAGCTCAGCCACTTCCCCAACCTGTCGCGGGTCGGCCTGATCCATTGATACCCAACGGCGCTGTCTGGCAGACAGCGCCGAATGCATTTCTGACATAGGCTGTGTTCTCAGGGATCGAGAGATTCTGCTGCCCACAAGGTGGTGGACCACAGCCAAACAGTCTTTCAGGATGTTGATTTGAACAACGCGTTGAACAACCCACGGGTGGCCCCATGAGTGCTTCCCTTGCCCGCCTGGAGCGCAAGCTCGGCTATACCTTCAAGAATCAGGACCAGATGCTGCTGGCCCTGACCCATCGCAGCTATGCCGGGCGCAATAACGAGCGCCTGGAGTTTCTGGGCGATGCCATCCTCAACTTCGTGGTCGGCGAAGCGCTGTTCGAGCGTTTCCCCCAGGCCCGGGAAGGCCAGCTGTCGCGCCTGCGCGCACGCCTGGTCAAGGGCGAGACCCTGGCCCGTCTGGCCCGTGGCTTCGACCTGGGCGAGTACCTGCGCCTGGGCTCGGGTGAGCTCAAGAGCGGCGGTTTTCGCCGCGAGTCGATCCTGGCCGATGCGCTCGAGGCATTGATCGGTGCGATCTACCTGGACGCCGACATGGCGGCGGCGCGCGAGCGCATTCTGGCCTGGCTGGCCGGTGAGTTCGACGGCCTGACGCTGGTCGACACCAACAAGGACCCCAAGACCCGCCTGCAGGAGTTCCTGCAGTCGCGTGCCTGCGAACTGCCGCGCTACGAAGTGGTGGATATCCAGGGCGAACCGCACTGCCGTACCTTCTTCGTCGAATGCGAAGTGGTGCTGCTGAACAACAAGAGCCGTGGCCAGGGCGTGAGCCGGCGTATCGCCGAGCAGGTCGCCGCTGCCGCCGCATTGATCGCCCTGGGCGTGGAGAATGGCAATGACTGATAGCAACCCGACCCGCTGCGGCTATGTGGCCATCGTCGGCCGCCCCAACGTGGGCAAGTCGACCTTGCTCAACCACATCCTCGGCCAGAAGCTGGCGATCACCTCGCGCAAGCCGCAGACCACCCGCCACAACATGCTCGGCATCAAGACCGAGGGTGACGTGCAGGCGATCTACGTCGACACCCCCGGCATGCACAAGGCCAACGACAAGGCCCTGAACCGCTACATGAACCGCAACGCCTCGGCGGCCCTGAAGGACGTCGACGTGGTTATCTTCGTGGTCGACCGTACCCGCTGGACCGACGAGGACCAACTGGTGCTCGAGCGCGTCCAGTACGTCACTGGCCCGGTGATCCTGGCGGTCAACAAGACCGACCGCATGGATGAAAAGGCCGAGCTGATCCCGCACCTGCAATGGCTGCAGCAGCAACTGCCGAACGCCGAGATCGTGCCGATCTCCGCCCAGCAGGGGCACAACCTCGAGGCCCTCGAGGCGCTGATCGCCAAGCACCTGCCGGAGAACGAGCACTTCTTCCCCGAAGACCAGATCACCGACCGCAGCAGCCGCTTCCTGGCCGCAGAACTGGTCCGCGAGAAGATCATGCGCCAGCTCGGAGCGGAGCTGCCTTACCAGATCACCGTGGAAATCGAAGAGTTCAAGCAGCAAGGTCACGTGCTGCACATCCACGCGCTGATCCTGGTCGAGCGCGACGGGCAGAAGAAGATCATCATTGGCGACAAGGGCGAGCGCATCAAGCGTATCGGCTCCGAGGCGCGCAAGGACATGGAGCTGCTGTTCGACGCCAAGGTCATGCTCAACCTCTGGGTCAAGGTCAAGGGCGGCTGGTCCGACGACGAACGTGCCCTGCGCTCGCTGGGCTACGGCGACCTGTAACCCCACAGGCTGGTCACCCCCCCTGTAGGAGCGGCCTTGTGCCGCGAAGGGCTGCGTTGGCCCCCACGTTCAAGCGTCGCTGCATGACGAATTGGGGCCGCTTCGCAGCCCCTTCGCGGCACAAGGCCGCTCCTACAGGGGCATATGCCGAACCGGGGCGAGTGATTTCCATGGAACAACCTGTCGGCCAACCGGCCTACGTGCTGCATAGCCGTGCCTACAAGGAAACCAGTGCGCTGGTGGACTTCTTCACGCCGCAGGGCCGCGTGCGGGCCGTGCTGCGCCGTGCTCGGGGCAAAGGCGGCAGCCTGGTGCGCCCGTTCGTGGAGCTGGAAGTAGAACTGCGTGGGCGTGGTGAGCTGAAGAATGTCTACCACCTGGAGAGCATCGGCATTGCCGGCTGGCTGCACGGCGACGCCCTGTTCAGCGGGCTCTATCTCAACGAGCTGCTGATGCGCCTGCTGCCGGCAGAGGCCCCGCACCCCGGCTTGTTCGAACACTATTCCCTGACGCTCCAGGCCCTGGCCGCCGGGCGTGCACTGGAACCCCTGCTACGTGCCTTCGAATGGCGCCTGCTGGACGAGCTGGGGTATGCCTTCGCACTGGACCGCGATATCAACGACGATCCGATCGAAAGCAGCGGCCTGTACCGCTTGCAAGTAGATGCAGGGCTGGAGCGGGTGCACCTGGCGCAGCCCGGGTTGTTCACCGGTGCCGAGCTGCTGGCGCTGGGCCAGGCCGACTGGGCGACACCTGGCGCCTTGCTGGCCGCCAAGCGCCTCATGCGCCAGGCCCTGGCGGTGCACCTGGGCCCCAAGCCGCTGGTCAGTCGGGAACTGTTTCGCAAGCGCTGAGCACATCGTATGCTGTGGGGCTAACACTTCAGGAGAGCCCTTTCGTGACTCACAGCAACCGCATGCTTCTTGGCGTCAATATCGACCACGTGGCGACTCTGCGCCAAGCCCGGGGCACCCGTTACCCGGACCCGGTCAAGGCCGCGCTGGATGCCGAGGAGGCGGGAGCCGACGGCATCACCGTGCATCTGCGTGAAGACCGCCGGCACATCCAGGAGCGCGACGTGCTGTTGCTCAAGGATGTGCTGCAGACGCGCATGAACTTCGAAATGGGCATCACCGAAGAGATGATGGCCTTCGCCGAGAAAATCCGCCCGGCGCACATCTGCCTGGTGCCGGAAACCCGCCAGGAACTCACTACTGAAGGCGGCCTGGATGTCGCTGGCCAGGAAGCGCGGATCAAGGCCGCTGTAGAGCGCCTGGCGCGTACGGGCGCCGAGGTTTCGCTGTTCATCGACCCGGACGAGCGTCAGATCGAGGCTTCGCGTCGCGTCGGCGCACCTGCCGTCGAGCTGCATACCGGCCGTTACGCCGATGCCCAGACGCCCACCGAAGTGGCCGAAGAGCTGCAGCGTATCGTCGATGGCGTGGCCTTTGGCGTGGGACAGGGGCTGATCGTCAACGCCGGCCACGGCCTTCACTACCACAACGTCGAGGCAGTAGCGGCGATCAAGGGCATCAACGAGCTGAATATCGGCCATGCGCTAGTGGCCCATGCCCTGTTCGTCGGTTTCAAGGCGGCGGTGGCGGAGATGAAGGCGCTGATAGTGGCCGCTTCCCGCTGATTTTCCGCGTGGCCTGATCGCGGAACAAGCCCGCTCCCACAAGAGGCGCGCAAAATCAGATGGTTATGCGTTGTTCTACGAGAGCGGGCTTGTCCCGCGATCAGGCCGGTACGGAAAACATCATTCCGCGCGAAACACTAATGCGAACTGCGTCGGCCCCAGGCTTTGGCTGCTGACCTCGACCCGCCCTCCATGCAGCTGCATGATCGACTTCACGATCGCCAGCCCCAGGCCGGTCCCGCCTTCCTGCCGGGAACGCCCACTCCCGGCACGATAGAAGCGTTCGAACAAGTGCGGCAGGTGTGCCTGGGCAATGCCCGGCCCCTGGTTTCGCACCGCCAGCCTGACTTCGTCGCCCCGACGCTCGATCGTCACGTCCACCACGTGGTGCTCAGGGCTGTGCCGGATGGCATTGCTCAGCAGGTTGGACAGTGCCCGCTGGACCATGAGCCGATCCCCAAGTGCGGTGCCCCAGCCCCGCAAGCGCAGTTCGACCCCCTTGAGCTCGGCACTGAAGGCGAACAGCTCGACGACTCGCCCGGCTTCCTCGGCCAGCGCCAGCGGCACCTGGGTGAGCTGCGCCTGCGGCTGGCTGGCCTGGGCGAGGAAGAGCATGTCGTTGATGATGCGGTTGAGCCGGGTCAGTTCCTCGACGCTTTCTTCCAGGGCTTCCCGGTAGCGCAGACCCTCGCGCTCGCGAGCCAGGGTGACCTGGGCCTTGCCCATCAGGTTGCCGATGGGCGTGCGCAGTTCGTGGGCCAGGTCATCAGAGAACTGGGACAGTTGGCTGACGCCTTGGTCCAGGCGGTCGAGCATGACATTGATGGCCCGGGCCAGCTCCGCGAGCTCCTGGGGCAGGCCGCTGTCGGGCAGGCGATGCTCCAGGTCCTGGGCTGACACCCGGCCGGCGATGCGGCGGAAATGGCGCAATGGGCGGAGACCTCGTTGAACCAATTTCCAGGCACTGAAGCCGATCAGTAGCAGCAATAGCGGCAGGGCCCATAGGGTCGAGTGCAGGTAAGCCTGGAGCAAGGCGCTATCGTCCGCGCGGTTGAGTGACATCATCACCCGCACGGGCGTGTCGTCGCGCAGGCGCATCAGGCGGGTGGCAGTGAGGAACTGGTTGCCGGCTGTGTCGCGCCAGGTATGGAAGGTCAATCGGGATTCGACCGGCAGTTGGCTCGCCTGTGTCGCCAGGGCCGGGCCCAGGCTCAGCAGCAAGGGGTGACGACCGTTCAGGGCCAGCACGCTCAGGCTCAGGTTGTCATGGCCCATGACCAAGTCGAGCAAAGGGTGGGCGCGTCTGCCCAGGTCTTCGTTGCGCATGTCCACGCGCAGGTTGTGCTCGACCTGCAGCATCTTGCGCGTCAGGTCCTTGCGCGCGCGGCTGTCCAGTTCGTGGTCCAGGGCGAACACCGCCAGGCAGGCCAGCAGCATCACCAGGGCCGCTCCCATGAGCGTCACCGTCAGGCCCAGGCGAACGGACAGGCTTGCCTGCTTCACGGGCGTGCCTCGAGCACATAGCCAACACCGCGTAGAGTGTGGATCAGCTTGTCGTCGAACGGGTCGTCGATCTTCGCCCGCAGACGCCGGATCGATACCTCCACGACGTTGGTGTCGCAGTCGAAGTTCATGTCCCAGACCAGCGAGATGATCTGCGTGCGCGACAGTACCTCACCGCTCTGGCGCATCAACAGGTGCAGCAGGGCGAACTCCTTGGCAGTGAGGTCGATGCGCCGGCCGGCACGGAAGGCGCGGTGGCGGCCGGGGTCCAGTTCCAGGTCGGCGACGCGCAGGGTGCTCGGTTGCAGGTGTTGGTCGTTGCGCCGCAACAGGGTGCGGATGCGCGCCAGCAACTCGGGAAACTCGAACGGCTTGAGCAGATAGTCGTCGGCGCCTAAGTCCAGCCCCCGGACCCGGTCGGCCAGGCGACCATGGGCCGTAAGCATCATGATGCGCGTGGACGACTCCGCCCGCAGGCGCTGCAGCACGCTCCAGCCGTCGAGTTCAGGCAGGTTGACGTCGAGAATCACCAAGTCGTAGGGCTGTTGCCGGGCCAGGTGCAGGCCGTCGATACCGGTGTGGGCACAGTCGACCACGTAGCCGTTCTCGCGCAGGCCTTGTTGCAGGTAGTCGGCGGTACGCAGTTCGTCTTCGATGATCAGTAGGCGCATGGGCAGGGCTCGTGTGCTGAAAGGCGGTGATTCTCGACCCTGTAGCAGGATCAGGGTCAAGGGCAGGGATGTTACGGTATGCGAATGGCGGGGGGGCGTGGATAACGGATTTGTAATGCAGCGGTCATCCTGGCGATAGACCGGTGCTTTTCGGGGGAGGTGTACGAGGGGGCACGCCTTGCAACACTGTAATGTCCGCCTCACCTTGGCGTTAGCTGTGCCTCGCTAGGATGGCTCCCATGAATGGCTATCACGAGGCAAACACGATGAACCTGACCAAGTATCTGTTGCTCGCCGTACTCACCCTGGGCAGCACCGCGGCGCTGGCCGAAGGCGGCGCCGAACGTTCCCGCCAGTTCTGGGAAGCCTTCCGGCAAGACCAGCAGCGTATACACGGCGACAAGGAACAAGCGGTGGTGGAGCGTGAGCGCAAGGCGCAGGAGCGGGCCCGCAAGCTGGCCAAGGATTGACGGTATCGTCGCCTTCGCAGGCGCTCCTCTGTCGAAGGCGTGTTTGGCGTTCCAAGGGCCACACCGCTTCTCCCTCAGGGTCAGGCTGGCGCTCAACCTTGTGGGAGATTACCCAGCCCTTCGGGCTGCGCTGTCGCGCAGAGAACAAGCTGCTAGCGCCACCTCCTGTGGGAGCGGCGGTGCGGCGGTCCGACTTGTCCCGCGATCAAGGGCGAAGCCCTTGCCAGGCGACGGTGATATCGGGCCCGGCCCAATCGCGGGACAAGCCCGCTCCCACAGGGCCTGCGAAATCAAATAGTTATGCGTTGTTCTATGAGAGCGGGCTCGCCCCGCGATGGCCGCGCAGCGGCCCTGATTCGCCCAGACGGAACGTCTTTTTTATTTGCGCGCCAGCAAGGTGGCGCGGCGCGGGGCCGGTAGGCCTTCGACCGTGCGGCTGTGGTCGTTCGGGTCGAGGAAGTGCTCGAGCGACTGATAGCGCATCCAGTCGGTACTGCGCTGTTCCTGCACGCTGGTGACGCTGACGTCCACGCAGCGCACATCGCTGAAACCGGCACGGCGCAACCAGCGCTCCAGGGCCGGTACCGACGGCAGGAACCAGACGTTGCGCATCTGCGCATAGCGGTCCTCCGGTACCAATACCTGATGTTCATCACCCTCGATCACCAGGGTTTCCAATACCAATTCCCCGCCTTTTACCAGGCAATCCTTGAGGGCCAGCAGGTGCTCGATGGGCGAGCGACGGTGGTAGAACACGCCCATGGAAAACACCGTGTCGAAACCTTCGAGGTTGGCCGGCAAGTCTTCCAGGGCGAACGGTAGGTGCCAGGCGGGCAGGTCGGGCAGGTACTTCTGCACCGCCTGGAACTGGCAGAAGAACAGCCAGTTCGGGTCGACGCCGATCACCATGTCGGCACCGGCACCGAGCATGCGCCACTGGTAGTAGCCGTTGCCGCAGCCGACATCGAGCACGCGCTTGCCCTTGAGGTCCAGGTGCGGGCTGACCCGCGACCACTTCCAGTCCGAGCGCCATTCGGTGTCCACATGCACGCCGAACAGGTCGAACGGCCCTTTGCGCCAGGGCGACAGGCCCATCAGGGCGTCGTGCATCCGGGTACGAGTGGCATCGTCGCAGGCGCAATCCAGGCGCAGGCCGTTGGCCAGGTCGACCTCGCTCGGCGTCAGCTGCGGCAAGGCGTCCAGGGCACCGCGCCAACGGTCGAGATCACCATGGCCTTTTTCCAGCTTGGCCTGCAGTTGTGCCTGCAGGCCCTGGGACCAAGCGGCAAGCGGGGTTCCCGCCAGGCGGCGGACGAGGGGAGAGAGATCGATCATGGCAGGGCAATCAGCGAGGCGAAGTTAAGGCATTGGAACCAGGGAACGACCTTGGAGAACCCGGCGTCGCGCAGGCGCTGCTTGTGGGTTTCCAGGGTGTCGGGCTTCATCACGTTCTCGATGGCACTGCGTTTCTGGGCGATTTCCAGTTCGCTGTAGCCATTGGCACGTTTGAAGTCCAGGTGCAGTTCATTGAGCAGCGCCTGCTCCTGGTCGTCTTCGAAGCGCAGCTTCTCGGAAAGGATCAGCGCGCCCCCAGGCAGCAGGGCCTGGCGGATGCGGCCGAGCAATTCCAGGCGTCGCTCGGGCGCGATGAACTGCAGCGTGAAGTTCATCGCCACCACCGAGGCCGGCTCCAGGGGCAGGGTGAGAATATCCGCCTCGAGCACCTGTACCGGCAGTAGCTCCTGGAACATCGAGTCCTGTGCGGTCAGGTATTGGCGGCAACGTTCGACCATCGCCGCGGAGTTGTCCACCGCGATGACCCGGCAACCCTCGTTGCGCACATGGCGGCGCAGCGATTGGGTCACCGCGCCCAGCGATGCACCCAGGTCGTACAGGGCGGTGTTCGGCTGGGCGAAGCGGGCGGCGAGCACGCCGAGGTTTTCGACGATGGTCGGGTAACCAGGCACCGAACGCTTGATCATGTCCGGGAACACGCGCACCACGTCCTCGTTGAAGACGAAGTCGGGCACCTGCTCCAGGGGCTGGGCGAATAGGCGGTCGGGTTCTTTGCTCACGGTGGGTCCGGCTGGCTAGCGATATGAAGGGCGGGCATTTTAGCCAAACCGGGACGCGGATGCATGACCGACTGATCGGAAGCTGCCGTTATCGCACCTGGATCGCACAATCGAAGGTCTGCACTGGCCGTACTTCCGGCGCCCAGGGCTGCTGGTAGACCAGGATCAAATGTCCTTCGCCGCTGGCCTTGGCCAGGAAGCGCCAGGTGGATGTCCCTGCGCTGCCCACGATACCGGCCTCTTCCGGTGTGTTGTAGACCTCCGGGCCCATGCTTTGCAGGACCTCCGGTGCAGGGTTTTGCACCAGCCAGCGGTAACCGGTGCTGGGGTTGCTGGGCAGGGTCAGGGTCAGGTTCTGGCCGACCTGAAGCTGCTGGGGACATTCGCTCTCGGCGTCCAGTACGACAGTTTTTGCAGGGTGCTGGGCGCAGGCGGTGAGTAGGGCGAGGCTCAGGGGGGCGAGCAGACGAAAGGCGGTCATGGTGGCTCCGGAGGCTGGCAATGGCCTGAGGATAACCGAACCGGGAGACGTTTTGTGTTGCCTGGCCTGCGCCAATCGCGGGGCAATCCCGCTCCCACATGACCTGCGCTGACGCAGGGCCTGTAGGAGCCGGCTTGCCGGCGATGGGGCTTTACAGCATCAGAACAACACCTTCGCCACGTCGGCAAAGCGCTTGGCGAAATGCACCGTCAGCCCTTCGCGCAGGTAATCGGGCAGTTCCTCGAAGTCGCCGCGGTTGGCTTCCGGCAGGATCAGCTCGAAGATTTTCTGTCGCCGCGCTGCAATCACCTTCTCGCGCACGCCACCGATCGGCAGCACCTGGCCGGTCAGCGTCAGTTCGCCGGTCATGGCCACGCCTTTCTTCGGTGCCTGGTCGCGGGCCAGGGACAGCAGGGCGCTGGCCATGGTGATGCCGGCGCTCGGGCCATCCTTGGGCGTGGCGCCCTCGGGTACGTGCAGGTGGATGAAGGCTTCGTTGAAGAAGCCCGGGTCGCCACCGTACTGCTTGAGGTTGGAGCTGACGTAGCTGTAGGCGATCTCGGCGGACTCTTTCATCACATCGCCCAGCTTGCCGGTGAGCTTGAAGCCACGGTTGAGGGTATGGATACGGGTGGCTTCGATCGGCAAGGTGGCCCCACCCATGCTGGTCCAGGCCAGGCCTGTGATCACGCCCTTGCCGGCCAGCACCTGCTCGCTGCGGAACACTGGCATGCCTAGGGCCGGTTCCAAGTCCTTGGTGCCGATCTTGAGCTTGGCGTCGGGGTTCTCCAGAAGCTTGACCACTGCCTTGCGTACCAGCTTGCCCAGCTGTTTTTCCAGCTGGCGCACGCCGGCCTCGCGGGCGTAGCCCTCGATCACCGTGCGCAGGGCGCTGTCGCTGATGCCCAGGCTGCTCTTGGCCACACCGGCCTTGTCCAATTGCTTGGGCCACAGGTGACGCTTGGCGATTGCCAGTTTCTCCTCGGTGATGTAGCCGGAGAGGCGGATCACTTCCATGCGGTCGAGCAGGGGGCCGGGGATCGAGTCCAAGGTGTTGGCGGTACACACGAACAGCACTTTGGACAAGTCCAGACGCAGGTCCAGGTAGTGGTCGAGGAAGTCGACGTTCTGCTCGGGGTCGAGGGTTTCGAGCAAGGCCGAAGCGGGGTCGCCCTGGTAGCTCTGGCCCATCTTGTCGATCTCGTCGAGCATGATCACCGGGTTCATCACCTCGACGTCCTTCAGCGCCTGCACCAGTTTGCCTGGTTGGGCGCCGATGTAGGTGCGGCGGTGGCCCTTGATCTCTGCTTCGTCGCGCATGCCGCCGACGCTGAAGCGATAGAACGGCCGGCCGAGGCTCTCGGCGATGGACTTGCCGATACTGGTCTTGCCCACCCCAGGCGGGCCCACCAGCAGCACGATGGAGCCGCTGATCTCACCTTTCCACGCACCGACGGCGAGGAATTCGAGGATGCGCTCCTTGATGTCATCGAGGCCGGCATGATGCTGGTCGAGCACCTTGCGCGCATGCTTGAGGTCGAGCTTGTCCTGGCCGTACACGCCCCAGGGCAGGGCGGTGGCCCAGTCCAGGTAGTTGCGGGTGACGGCGTATTCGGGCGAGCCGGTTTCCAGGATCGCCAGCTTGCCCATCTCTTCGTCGATCCTTTTTTTCGCCTGGTCCGGCAGGGTCTTGCCTTCCAGGCGCTGCTGGAACTGCTCGAGGTCGGCGCTGCGGTCGTCCTTGGTCAGGCCCAGCTCCTGCTGGATGACCTTGAGCTGCTCCTTGAGGAAGAACTCGCGCTGGTGCTCGCCGATCTGCCGGTTGACCTCGGCGGAGATCTCGTTCTGCAGGCGCGCGACCTCGACTTCCTTGCGCAGCATCGGCAGGACTTTCTCCATGCGCTTGAGCATCGGCACGCAGTCGAGCACTTCCTGCAGCTGCGAACCGGTGGCGGAGGTCAGCGCCGCGGCGAAGTCGGTCAAGGGCGACGGGTCGTTGGGGCTGAAGCGGTTGAGGTAGTTCTTCAGCTCTTCGCTGTACAGCGGGTTGAGCGGCAGCAGCTCCTTGATCGCGTTGATCAGGGCCATGCCGTAGGCCTTCACTTCGTCGGTGGGCTCGGTTGGTTGGTGCGGGTAGTCCACCTCGACCAGGTACGGCGGGCGGTGGTGCTTGAGCCAGGTGCGGATGCGCACCCGGGTCAGGCCCTGGGCGACGAACTGCAGCTTGCCATTCTCGCGGCTGGCATGGTGCACCTTGACCAGGGTGCCGTACTGCGGCAAGGCCGAAGTGTCGAAATGGCGGTGGTCTTCGGCGGGCTCGTCCATGAAGAACAGCGCCAGGGCATGGTGTGGCGTCTTGGCCACCAGGTCGAGGGTTTCCGCCCAGGGTTCTTCGTTGACGATCACCGGCAAGACCTGGGCCGGGAAGAACGGGCGGTTGTGAATCGGGATCACATAGACCTTGTCCGGCAGTTGCTGGCCGGGCAGGGCGAGGTGGTGGCCGGGCGTGGCCTTGGCTTCGAGGTGTTCGACTGTGTCGTGTTCGTCTGGATGGTCCGGTAGATCCTGCTGGTCGCTCATGGGGCACCTGCGTGAATGACTATGGTGCTTAGATGGGGCGGTGGTTGGCAGGTTTCAATGGTAGACGAGGGGGCAGGGGGAGGGTTTCATTTGAGATGACCTGCACGGGCCTCATCGCCGGCAAACCGGCACCCCGCTCCCACAAGGGCCGGGGTGCCGGTTTGCCGGCGATGGCCGCTTCAGGCCAATGGGCCCCGCAGGCGGGGCCCGAGAGTGTTACTCGGCCAGCTTGTAGGCAATGATGTAGTCACCCATCTTGGTGCCCAGCGAACCATGGCCGCCAGCGGTGACCAGCACGTACTGCTTGCCGTCCTTGCCGGTGTAGGTCATCGGCGTGGCCTGGCCGCCGGCCGGCAGGCGGGCTTTCCACAGCTCTTTGCCGTTGTTCACGTCATAGGCGCGCAGGTACTGGTCCAAAGTGCCGCTGAGGAAGCCGACGCCACCTGCGGTGACGATCGAGCCGCCCATGCTCGGCACGCCCACGGGCAGGCCGATCGGTACCGGGGTGCTGTCACGGGTAGTGCCGTTCTTGTGCTTCCACACAACCTTGTTGGTGAACAGGTCGATGGCGGCCACATAGCCCCAGGCCGGCGCCTGGCAAGGCACGCCCAGCGGCGACATGAACGGGTGCATGATCACCGCGTACGGCGCACCGGTGTTCGGCTGCACGCCACTGGTCTCGCTCTCGCGCTTGCTGCCGGCGGCGACTTTCTCGCGCGGCACCATCTTCGAGACGAACGCCATGTAGTTCGGCGAGGTGAACAGCAGTTGGCGCACCGGGTCGACCGAGACGCTGCCCCAGTTGAACACACCGACGTTGCCTGGGTAGACCAGCGAGCCCTGCTCGGACGGCGGGGTGTACTGGCCTTCGTAGCGCAGTTCGCGGAACTGGATGCGGCACAGCATCTGGTCGAACGGCGTGGCCCCCCACATGGCTTGTTCGGTCAGCTCAGGGCCGAGCAGATTCAGGTCGGAGCGGGCTTGGGTCGGCGAAGTGTGGTCGCCCTTCACTGCGCCCTGGGGTACCGGGATCTCGCGGATCGGCACGATCGGGGTGCCGTCGCGGCGGTCGAGCACATACAGGCTGCCTTGCTTGGTAGGCACGATGACCGCAGGCTTGACGCCGTCGTCGGTCTTCAGGTGCACCAGGGTCGGCTGGCTGCCCACGTCCATGTCCCACAGGTCGTGGTGGGTGAACTGATAGTTCCAGCGTGCCTTGCCGGTGGCCAGGTCCAGGGCGACGATGCCAGCGCTGTACTTCTCCGCGCCCGGGGTGCGGTCTGCGCCCCACTGATCGGGGGTCTGGTTGCCCAATGGCAGGTAGATCATCCCCAGTTCTTCATCGACGCTGGCAATCGACCACATGTTGGCCGAGTTGCGGCTGTACATCTTGCCGTCGGCCAGGGGGGCGGTGTCGTCCGGGTTGTTGCTGTCCCAGTTCCACACCAGGCGGCCGTCGTGCACGTCGTAGGCGCGGATCACGCCGGAGGGCTCGTTGGTCGACTCGTTGTCGGTCACGTGGCCGCCGATGATCACCAGGTCACGGGTGATTGCCGCGGGCGAGGTGGAGTAGTAGCCACCGGCGGTGAACGGGCCGATGCCGCGGGTCAGGTCGATCACGCCCTGGTTGGCGAAGCCTTCGCAAACCTTGCCGGTGTCGGCGTTGATGGCGATCAGGCGCGCATCGGCAGTGGGCAGGTAGAGACGGCGCGGGCAGGCCTGGGCCACGGCCTGGCCGGCCTCGGAGACCTTCGGCGCGGGGCTGCCGTCGCGGCTGACGTAGCGGTTCTCGTCGTAGTAGGAAACACCGCGGCAGGTCATGTGGGCGAAGCCCTTGAAGGTGCCGACCGGGCTCTTGACCTGTGGGTCGTAGCGCCAGATCTCGGCGCCGGTGTCCGGGTCCAGGGCCAGCAGCTTGCTGTGGGCGGTGCAGGCGTAGAGCTTGCCGTTGACCTTCAACGGGGTGTTCTGATTGGTCAGCTCCACCGGGTCGTTTTCGGTTGGCAGGTCACCGGTGCGGATACGCCAGGCTTCTTCCAGGCGGTAGGCGTTCTGCGGGGTGATCTGGCGCAGCGGCGAATAGCGGTCGCCGTGCTCGGTGCGGCCGTAGGCCTGCCACTCTCCATCCGGCATGGCCGGCGCGGCGCTGGCCATCTCGCTGCTCTCGCGGCCCAGCTCGCCGAATACCTCGCCCGGGTGGGTGAACTGGCTGCCCAGGGCGCTGGCACCGGCGGCGACGACCGCGACGCTCAACAGCGCGGTGTTGACCTTGGAGGAAGGGCCGAGCAACGGGCGACGGGCCCAGGGCAGCAGCAACAGCACGCCGATGGCGAACCAGATGGCCAGGCGCGGCACCAGTTGCCACCAGTCCAAGCCCACTTCCCAGAGGGCCCAGGCGGTGCTGCCCAGCAGCACCAGGCCGTACAGGCCCAGGGCGATGCGGCGCATGGCCAGCAGGAGGATACCGGACAAGGCGAAGCCAATGCCGGCGATCAGGTAGTACAGGGAACCTCCCAGCTGGCTCAGCTTGATGCCACCGGCCAGCAGGGCCAGGCCCATCAGCAACAGCAGCACGCCCAGAAGGCGCGGTAGCCAGCGGGTTCCATTCTTGGCACCGTCAGTGCTCATCGTATGTTCTCCGTAGGTCGAAGGGTGGGGTTAGAAACTGCTCTGAATTTTCAGGCCGCCGATCAGGGCGGCGTCGACCTGCGACACACCGCCCGGGTGACGGATGTACTGCAGGTTGGGGCGCACGGTGAGCCAGTCGGCAACGTGGATGCCGTAGTAGAGTTCGGCGCTGTACTCGGTGTCCTGCACGGGCAGGTAGCCGGGGTTGTCGTAGTCGTCCAGGCCTGCGGCCTGGTTGGTGAGGCGGGCGTTCTTGCGGTAGCCGGGGTTGACGTGCACGCGGGCGAGGGCGAAGCCGATGTCGTCCTTGGCGCGGGCATCGAAAGGCCCTTTGTACACCACACCTGCCTGAACGTAGTTGTCGATGGCATTGGTCTTCTTGTCGTGCATCGTGGCATTGGCGAAGAGGCTCAGGCCGCGGGACTGGTCCGAGGCCAGCGAGGTCACCTGCTGCTGCATGCCGAGCCAGAAGCCATGCTTGCTCGAGCTGCTGCGGTAGGCCTGGCCGCTCAGGGCTGCCGGCTGACCGTTGCTGTCCTTAAGAACATCCTGCGCCTTGGCATTACTGTAGTAGTAGCCGGCGCGATATTCCCCTTTAAGGCCATTGACCCGTGGGCTCCATACCAGTTCGATCGGCATGACGGCGCCTTGGGTGCCGCTGCCGCTGAGCTTGAAACCGTTGCCCGACTCCAGGTTCGAGGGGTTCTGCTCGAACACGCCGACCTGGGCGTAGAGTTCGTCGTTGAAGTTGTAGCGCACGCGCAGCGCCCATTGGCTGACGGGCCAGTTGTACCAGATGCCGCCCACCCAGTTGCCCACCTGGGAGCCGCAGAACGCCAGGTTCTGGAAGTCGCAGGGGAAGCTGTTGAAGTCCTCGCCTTCCCCGAAACGGCCGAATTTCACGTCCAGGGCGCCATCGAAGTACTTCTGCTTGATCCACAGCTGGGTCAGACGCCAGGTTTCGCCACGCCCCCAGACTTCCTGGGCCGAGGTGAAGCCGCCGACACGTGGGTCGTTGATGCGGTCGTTGCTGATGTTCTGGCCGTGGCGTTCGGTGATGGTCAGCTGGAATTCGGTGTCGTGCCAGCCGAGGATCTTCCCCAGGTCCAGGTGGCTGGCGAAGGTGAACTGGTCGCTATAGCGCGCGGTGCGGTCATGGTCGTAGCCGCCGTGCAGGTTACTGCCCATTTCGCCGGTGTAGCCAAAGGTGAAGTCGTAGCCTTTTTCCAGCAGTTCGGTACGGGTACCGTTCCAGTCGCCGAGCATCCACGGCGAATCGCTGGCGAACATTTCATGGGCGCCGCTGGTGGGCGACACGCCACCGAGGAGGGCGGCGAGGGCAAGGCTCGAAGAACGGATATTGGGCAGTTGGAACATGAGATAGCGCTATCTTTTGATTGTTTGGCAACGGCAAACGCATCGAATGGGAGGGCCCATCGATGGAAGCGGCTGCAAGGTTCAAGGGTGAAGCGTTTCAGCGTGCGGCGTGGAGGATATAGAGGAACTTGTAAGAAAAAAAGACAAAATGTCGCAGCTGATTGTTGCTTGAGCAGTAACAGTACGGCATGGAGAGCCGCTGAGCTTGTGGAGCAACTGTCTTGAGTTGCCCTCTCGCTGGCAAGCCAGCTCCCACCGGTGCGGCGATGTCTCTGAAAGCAGCGCAGAGCAGGTGGGAGCCGGCTTGCCGGCGATTGGCGCGCGAAGCAGGCCGTGGCGATCAGAAGCTCGTACGTAACCCGACCTGCACACTGCGCCCGGCGGCTGGCGCCACATCCCGCAGGATCGAGCTGGCATAGCGTACCGTTTGGTCGGTCAGGTTCTCGCCGCGGACGAAGGCCAGCCATTCGCTCTGGCCGATATCGAAGCGATAGCCCAGGCTCGCGCCAAGGGTGGTATAGCCATCGGTGCTGGTCTCGTTGGCGGGTTTGCGATGCTGCGAAGCGGCATGCTGCACATCAACGCGTGCCTGCCAGCGATCCCGCTCCCAGACCAACCCGGTGTTCAGGCGCAGCGGTGCGATGCGTGGCAGCGCCTCGCCGCTGTCGAGGTTCTTGGCGCGGGTATAGTCGCCGGACAGTTCCAGGGCAAAGCTGCCGTAGCGGTTCTCGAGCAACTCCCAGCGGTCTTGGGCCTCGATGCCGTAGAAGCGGGCCCGCACCCCCTGGTACAAGTATTCGGGCAGGTCGCCGTGATCATGATCGTGTTCATGCTCATGTTCTTCGTGGTCATGGTCATGACCCTCGCGCAGGTTGCCCGTGCCGATCAGGCCGATGTAGTTGCGAAAATGGCTGTAGAACACGCCGACGCTGCCCTTGTGCGTGCCGTTGTCGAAACGCAGCGCCAAATCGGCGGAGATGGCCTTTTCCTTGTCCAGGTTCGGGTCGCCTACTTCATAGGCGCCCGTGGCCACATGGGCACCGTTGGCGTACAGCTCGTAGAAGGTCGGCGCACGCTCGGTGTAACCCAGGCTGGCAGCCAGCGACCAGACCGGGTCGAGCTGGTACACCGCGCCTGAAGACAGGCTGGCGGCATTGAAGCTGGCAGTGTTGTCTGCCCCGGCGAACGTGTCGTTGCCCTTGGCATCGGGGTCGATCCGGGTGTGCTCCAGGCGGGCGCCCAAGCTCAGGGCCAGGCGTTCGCTGGCTTGCCACTGCTCCAGCAGAAACAGCGCCAGGCTGTCGGTATCGGTGTGCGGCACGAACGCTTCCTCGCCCAAGGCGGAGAATTCGTTGCGCGCGACCTGGGCGCCAATCACGCCCTCGAGGGGCCCGAGCGGCTGATGACGGGCTTCGATACGGGCTTCATAGCCCTTGTTCTTGAACGTGGTGTGGACTTCGCCGCTTTCGATCTCGCGGTGCTGGTAGTCGGTGTAGCCGGCATCGAACTTGACCGAACTGAACGGGCCATCCAGGTCACGCAATTCGGAGGCGAAACCGTAGTGGTCCTGCTGCATGTCCAGGCGTACGCCCGGTTCGGCGACCGAGCCGTAATTGCTGTCGTAGCGGCTGTAGGACAGGCCTGTATAGCCGTGGTCCCAATGGTAGGCACCGCCGATCGCGCCACCGTCCTGGCGCCCATCGCTGTTTTCCAAGCGGTGCCGGCTGCCGGGCTCATCGGCGTCGCGCACTTTGGAACTGCGAGCATACCCGGGGATGCGCAGGTCGTTGAACTGGCGGCTGTTGGCGTCCAGGTGCAGGGCGAAGGCGCCATTGCCCGCCTCGAGCTTGCCGGCGCTGCTGCGGGTGGTGTCGGCGCCGCCGTAGCGCAGTTCACCGGCGCCGTGGATGCCCTCGATGGGCGCGTCGGGGATGCGGTTGTCGAAGGTATTGATCACCCCACCGATGGCATTGCCGCCATACAAGAGTGCTGCGGGGCCGCGGACGATCTCGATGCGCTCCACATTCACCGGGTCCAGCGGCACGGCGTGGTCATAGGAGAGGGACGAGGCATCCAGGGCGCCGACGCCGTTGCGCAGGATGCGGATGCGGTCGCCATCCAGGCCGCGGATGACCGGGCGGCTGGCGCCAGGGCCGAACCAGGTGGAGGCGACGCCAGGTTGTTTGTTGAGGGTTTCGCCGAGGCTGCCTTGTTGCTGTTGCAACAAGTCGTCGCCTTCGAGGACGGTAGTGGGCGTGGCGAGTTGACGATTGCCCAGCGGGTTCGCGGTGATGACCTGGGGTTCGAGTTCCACCGCCTGGCTGGGCGTGGAGGCCAGCCAGAGGGCGACGGCGAGGGGAGAGAGGCGCAGCGGGATGTGACGCATGGGGCTGTGGTGTTCCTTGGCAGAAATGGCTGTTGTTACAATATAACATCACTATTTCAGCACAAGCCGTTTCCCTCTGGCCAGCGGTTTTCAGCTTGCCATGCAGCGCAGCAGCGCTCGGCGGTCCACCAGCCCACTACACTCGTGTAAGGTGCGCATCTTTACCCGCTGGAGCACAACCATGGGCACGGCCCAACACAACGCGCTGCATGGCAAGACCCTGGAACAGATCCTCACCGAGCTGGTTGCCCACTACCAATGGCAGGGCCTGGCCGAGCGCATCGACATCCGTTGTTTCAAGAGCGACCCGAGCATCAAGTCGAGCCTGACCTTCCTGCGCAAGACGCCATGGGCCCGGGAGAAGGTCGAGCAGCTCTACGTGAAGCTGCAACGGGCCGGGTAAATGCGGCGACATCCCTGGCTGAGCTTGAGCGCACTGCTGGGCTGGAGCGGCCTTGCGATTCAGGTCTACCTGGTGCTCTGGGCGCGCTGGCAGGAGCAGGCCAGCCTGGTCGGCGGGCTGATCAATGTCTTTGGCTATTTCACCGTGTTGACCAACACCCTGGTCGCCACGCTGCTCAGCTATGCAGCGTTCGGCCGGGCATCAGGCGCGCGGCGGTTGTTCCTCTCGCCCATGGTGGGTTCGGGGATTACCGCGAGCATCGTGCTGGTGGCGCTGGCCTACAGCGTGCTGCTGCGCCACCTGTGGCAGCCCCAGGGCTGGCAATGGCTGGCCGATGAGCTTTTGCACGACGTGATGCCGCTGCTGTGCGTGCTGTACTGGTGGCGCGTGGTGCCCAAGGGCAGCCTGCGGTTGTGGCACCTGGCGGCGTGGAGCCTGTACCCGGCGCTGTATTTTGCCTATGCCTTGTGGCGGGGGAATGAGATCGGCGTGTACGCCTACCCGTTCATCGACGTGGCCAGCCTTGGGTATGGGCAGGTGATGCTCAACGCCCTTGGAGTGCTGGCCGGGTTCTGGGTGATCGGGTTGGTGCTGATCGGGCTGGATCGATGGCGAGGGCGGCGGTCGGTGCCAGGCCGTTGAGGCGGTGTGGAGGCCATCGCGGGGCAAGCCCGCTCCCACAGAACAACGCATAACTATTTGAGTTTGCAGGTCCTTTGTGGGAGCGGGCTTGTCCCGCGATGGGGCCCGCACTCCACCAATCATTCGTCGTCGGCACTCCCATCCAGGCGCCAATAGGCGGCCGCTTTCAGCGCATCTTCATGCACGCCTTTCTCCAGCAACAGCGCCTTGGCCTGGCGGGTGAGCGTCTTCTCCAGGGCGACCCAGGTGTACAGCGCACCTTGCGGTAGCGCCAGGCCCTTCACCAAGGTCAGCAGGTCTTGCTCATGCCGATGTACCCAGATCACCTCGACCTGCGCCTTGCTCGGCAGCGGCTGGCGTTCCTGCTCGTTCTCGACCTGGACCAACACCAGCGCCTGGCGCCCGGCAGGCAGTTCTTCCAGACGCCGGCCGATGGCGGGCAGGGCGGTTTCGTCGCCGATCAGCAGATAGCTGTCGAAGATGTCCGGCACCACCATCGAGGCGCGTGGGCCTGCTATGTCCAGGGTCTGGCCGGGCGTGGCCTGGGCGGCCCAGGTCGAGGCGGGGCCGTCGCCGTGCAGCACGAAGTCGATGTCCAGTTCGTTGGCCACCAGGTCGACGCGCCGTGGCGTGTATTCACGCATGGTCGGGCGGGCGCCGCCGTCACGGCCGAGGGTGCGGGCGTCGATGGCCTGTTGTTCCTCCGGGGTTTGGGCGAACAGCAGCTTGATGTGATCGTCGCTGCCAAGGCTGGTGAAGCCCTCCAGCTCCGGGCTGCCCAAGGTGATGCGGCGCATGCGTGGAGTCAGGTCTTCGACCCGCAGCACCTGCAGGCGACGTTGGCGAATTTGGTGGTTCACGCGATGGATGGTGTCGTTCATGGGGTGTTCTCCGTGACAGCCTCGTCCGGGCCGGAGGCGATGGCCTTGGCCGTATCGTTGAGCAGTTTGCGCACGCGCTCGATTTCCTCGGGGCTCCAGCGCCCGCTGTGCATGTGCAGGGCGTGGCGCAGGTTGCCGACCGCCTCGTGGATTTCCGCCGGGCGGTCATGGCCACGCAGGGCGCGCTTGCTCACCTCGATGCGCATGCGTACGCCATCCAGCGCTACGGCCTGATCGGCCAAGGCATGGCGGCCGGCCTCGGTGATGGCGTAGAGGCGCTTACTGCCCTGAACGTGGCCGGTGATCAGTTCGGCTTCTTCCAGGTAGCTCAGGGTGGGGTAGATGACGCCGGGGCTGGGGGTGTAGCTGCCGTCGAAGAGGTTCTCGATCTGGCGGATGAGGTCATAGCCGTGGCCAGGTTGTTCGGCCAGCATCGACAGCATGAGCAGCCTGAGGTCGCCGGGGGCGAATACCCGGGGGCCGCGCTCGCCTCGGGTGGGGCGGCGTTCGAAGGGGTCGTGGTCTCGCATTCGGAAGGCGCCTGTGTGTTTAGATATATCGCAAGATATTACTCAAGATATATCTAAAGACAAGCACCTGAATGCTGATGATTCTCATCTATGGTTTCGATGGGTAGGGAGGGCAGGGCCGCTTTGCGGCCCTTTCACGGCGCAGGCCTCTCCCACAGATCGAGCGCTGCCCCGGATCAATGCGCGGCCAGCTGCGGTGCCTTGCATTCGGTGGCGCTGCCCGGTTCCAAATAGGGCATGAGGATCGGCGCCATGCCCTTGAGGACCTGCACCGGCAGGGCCGAGGTGAAGGTGAAGGCTTCTGCCGTGCGGCCCGGGACAAAAGCGGTGAGGGTGCCGAAGTGGTTCTCGCCCAGGAAGAACACGAAGGTGGCGGTGCGGTTCAGCGAACGCGAACCGATCAGGCGGCCGCCTGCGCCGAAGCTTTCGATACGGTTGTCGCCGGTGCCGGTCTTGCCGCCCATGACCAGCGAAGTGCCGTCGTGCAGCTTGAAGCTGCCGGAGATCCGCCGTGCGGTACCGGCATCCACCACCTGCGACATTGCCCCCTTGAGGGCACGGGCCACCGCCACCGGGAGGATCCGCTGGCCGCGGTCCGGATCGCTGACCAGCTTGGTTTCGTAGGGCGTATCGGCCGCGAAATGCAGGGTATCGATGCGCAGGGTCGGCAGGCGCACGCCATCGTTCTGGATGATGCCCACCAGTTCGGCCAGCGCCGCCGGGCGGTCGCCGGAGCTGCCGATGGCGGTGGCCAGCGACGGCACCAGGTGGTCGAACGGGTAGCCCACGCGCTTCCAGCGCTGGTGGATATCCAGGAAGGCTTCGATCTCGACCATGGTGCGGATGCGGCTGTCGCGGGCGCCCTTGTGGCGGCTCTTGAACAGCCAGCTGTAGACCTCCTGGCGCTCGAAGCGGCTGGCATTGACCATTTCGGTAAGCGAGGCGCCAGGGTTCTTCAGCAGGTAGCCCAGCAACCACAGGTCCAGCGGGTGGACCTTGGCGATGTAGCCCTGGTCCGGCAGGTCGTACTTGCCTGGGCCATAGGCGTCGTACATCTCCGACAGGCGCCCGTCGGTGAGCTTGGCCAGGGCTTTCTTGTCAGTGGCGCTGTGGGCGCGGACGAAGGCGTTGAACGTCTCCTGGCCCGCCTCGGGGAACAGGTAGCGGTGCACCGCGGCCAGGCGCTGCGGCGTCACGCGCATGCCGTCGAGGAAGGTGTCCAGGCGCTGTTGGGAGGTCTTGCGCTGGTACTTGCGCCAGAAACGCATCAGGTAGTTGGTGCCTTCCTTGTCGGCAAAGCGCGCCAGGTATTCCTGGCGGCGAGGGTCGGAGTCGTCCTTGAGCAGCGGCTCACGGTTATAGGGTTGCTGGTAGGTGACATAGCGCACCAGGTCACGCATCAGGCGGATGAACGGCAGGTTGATCGATTCGCGCAGCGCATCCTTGAGAGTCGGGTTGCGGCTGTTGTCTTCCTTGCGGAAGTTGTTGAACACGTGCATGCCGCCGCCGGTGAAGAAGGCCTCGCCGGTGTTGGCCGAGTACTTGCGCTCAAGGGCGGCATCGAGCATCGCGTCCAGGTTCTGGTCCTTGCTGTTCTGCATCAGCCATTCCAGCGACCATTGGGTGATGCGGTCCAGTTCGGCCACTGGCACTTTCTTCAGCTCCGCCACGGGCTTGCCGGCGTATTTGTCGTGCAGCTCGGCGATGATTTCCAGGTAGGTGGTCAGCACCCGCAGCTTGGCGGTGGAGCCCAGTTCCAGCTTGCTGCCTTCGTTGATGTCGAAGGGCTGGTCGGTGCTGTCGGTCTGGACCCGTACCCGCGAGCCATCGGCGGTGCGCTCGAACAGGGTGAAGCTGTAGCGGACCTGGTCGGTGGTCTTGGTGGTCAGCAAGCGTTCGCCGATCAGCCCCATCTGCGCGGCGAACTCGGGGTCGGAGAGGTTCTTCAGGTACTGGCTGACCTGCATCTGCAGGTCGGCCTGCAGGGTACTGGTGGCGGACACGTCGAGCCGGTCCAGATCGTACAGTGGGCGGTTGAGCATGGCCGCCAGGCGGTTACGGGCCAGGCTGATGCCCTTGTTGGTGATGATCGGCACGATGGTCGGCTGGGCCACCCAGTCGCGGTATACCGCCTTGCTGGCCAGCGCGGCGTCGGCCAGGGGCCGGTCGATCACGCCATTGGCGGCCAGCACGCGGATATGCGCGTTGGTGAGCTCGGCCAGCTCCACCCGGCCCTTGGACAGGTAATGGGAAGGCCTGCGCTGGGCGATCATCAGGGACAGTACCTGACGCAGTGCCAGGCCCCGGGCGGCCATGGTCTCGGGGTCGGTGGCGGTGGAGGAGAGCACCTGGTTGACCTGGTCGAAATCGGCGCCGTACCAGACCCGCAGGCCTTCGGCCATGCCGTGCACTTCGCCGTGGCCCGGCACTGCCGAGAGCGGCACGCTATTGAGGTAGTCGCGGGCGATGCGTTCCCGGGCCTCGGTGGTGTCCGGTCCGCCCAGGTAGGCGCGCACGCTGGCGGAAATCATCTGGCGGATCTTCTCGGCCCCCGAGACGGTCAGGCCGTCCGGCGAATGGCGGTATTTCTCCAGCTGGGTCGCCAGGGTACTGCCGCCGGCCGACTGGCCGGGCAGAGCCAGGTACTTGGCGACCTGGCTGTAGGCGGCCTTGGCGAAGCGCGGCCAGTCCACCGCCGGGTTGTTGTGCGGGTCGTCGGGCTTGAGCAGGTCGCGGTTCTCGATGAACAGCAGGCTGTTGACCACCACCGGAGGGATCGAGGCGAAGTCGGGGTACAGGTGCTGGGGGTAGTTGTAGTGGTACAGGTCCTCGCCCCGGCAGTCGGTGATCGACAGGCCGGTCTGGATCTTTTCCACGTAAGGCACGAACAGGCCATGCTCGACATAGTTCATCAACGCCGGCGAGAAGCGCACCTGCTCGCTGATCAGGTAATCACGCTTGAGCAGGCGCGGCAGGAATTCGCCCAGGGCGCTGTAGCCCAGGCGTTTGTCGAAGGGCCCGTCCCCTGGGTAGACGATGGCATCGCTCGGGCCTGGCTCCAGCGAATAGGTAAGGGTACTGGCCAGCCGGCTGAATTCGCGCGACTGCAGTTTCGAGGTGCGCATTTCGTCGTAGACGGCAAAGCCTATGGCGATGATCGCCACCAGCGTGATGAGCACGATCAGCCGCCACCACAGCCGCCGCTGGCGTGGAGTCTTGGGCAATGGAGCCTCAGCCAGATGTGTCTCGGGTGCTTCCGTTCTGGTTGGTTCCGATTGCCACAGTGCGCCCATAGTCTTCAAATCCGGCCAGTTTTTTCGTCTTGCTTTGTCTGAAGCTTAGACGTTGGCAGGGTTTGGTGAAAAATTTGTAAGAAGCAGTGAATTCCTACGTAGGAATATGCGGCTTTGGTGCGGCTTCCATTCTTGGGCAATGTTGCTATGGTAGCCGCCCCCATTCTTCGCAAGGGTGGGGCGGAAGGAATTTCTACCTTCCGCGAAAGGGTTTTTGGCCGAGAATTCTCTCCAAATTTCCCTGTTTATATAGTGAAAAGCCCTACAAGCTGATTCCTATACTGCTCGACCCCTTCGTCCTGCCGTTCGCCGGCGGACAGGCGCGCCCACGAGGCTCGCCCGGCAAGACGACGCCATGCCCATCGGCCTGGCCGGTTCTGCGCGAAGGTCAATCCAATAACAAAATGAGGTTGTATTGCTATGCCAGTCGGCAACCACCCTGCCCATGGTGAGACCGCCCAGGGCGGCCCACTCAAGCGCGAGCTGGGCGAACGGCACATCCGTCTGATGGCGCTGGGCGCCTGTATCGGTGTAGGCCTGTTCCTCGGTTCAGCCAAGGCCATCGAAATGGCCGGTCCTGCGATCATGCTGTCCTACATCATCGGTGGCCTGGCCATCCTGGTGATCATGCGCGCCCTTGGCGAAATGGCCGTGCACAACCCGGTCGCTGGTTCCTTCAGCCGCTATGCCCAAGACTACCTCGGCCCGCTGGCGGGCTTCCTCACCGGCTGGAACTACTGGTTCCTGTGGCTGGTGACCTGCGTCGCGGAGATCACCGCGGTGGCCATCTACATGGGCATCTGGTTCCCCGACGTGCCACGCTGGATCTGGGCCCTGGCGGCCCTGGGCAGCATGGGGGCGATCAACCTGATCGCGGTCAAGGCGTTCGGCGAGTTCGAGTTCTGGTTCGCCTTGATCAAGATCGTCACCATCATCGCCATGGTCCTGGGCGGCATTGGCATCATCGCCTTCGGCTTCGGTAACGACGGCGTGGCCATGGGGATCTCCAACCTGTGGAGCAACGGTGGCTTCATGCCCAACGGTGTGACCGGTGTGCTGATGTCGCTGCAGATGGTCATGTTCGCCTACCTGGGCGTAGAGATGATCGGCCTGACCGCCGGTGAAGCGCGCAACCCGCAGAAGACCATTCCACAGGCCATCGGCTCGGTGTTCTGGCGCATCCTGCTGTTCTATGTCGGTGCGCTGTTCGTGATCCTGTCGATCTACCCCTGGAACGAGATCGGCAGCCAGGGCAGCCCGTTCGTGATGACCTTCGAGCGCCTGGGCATCAAGACCGCTGCTGGCATCATCAACTTCGTCGTGATCACCGCTGCGCTGTCTTCGTGCAACGGCGGCATCTTCAGCACCGGGCGCATGCTCTACAGCTTGGCGCAGAACGGCCAGGCCCCCGCGCCCTTCGCTCGGACCTCGAAAAGCGGCGTACCGCGCAATGCGCTGCTGCTGTCGATCGCTGCCTTGCTGCTGGGCGTGCTGGCGAACTACCTGGTGCCGGAGAAAGTGTTCGTCTGGGTGACCTCGATCGCCACCTTCGGCGCGATCTGGACCTGGGTGATGATCCTGCTGGCCCAGCTCAAGTTCCGTGCCGGGCTGTCCACTGTCGAGCGCCAGGCGCTGAAGTACCGCATGTGGCTGTGGCCGCTGAGCTCCTACCTGGCCCTGGCCTTCCTGGTGCTGGTGGTGGGCCTGATGGCCTACTTCGAAGACACCCGCGTGGCCCTGTACATCGGCCCGGCGTTCCTGGTGCTGCTGACGGTGCTGTACTACGCGTTTCGTCTGGCGCCGAAAGACGAGCAGGGCAAGGCGAGCACCGCGTCCTGATCCAAAGCCCTTGGGGCCGCTTTGCGGCCCATTCGCGGCACAAGGCCGCGCCTACAGGCGAATGCGTCATCCTGTAGGCGCGGCCTTGTGCCGCGAATACCGTCAGGCCGCCACTTCCGTATGCGGCTCGAAACTGTCGGCCCGGGCCATCTGCCACATTCTCGAATAGAACTGCCCGTTGACCTCGCCTGTGAGCAGCTCGCCCGGTTTGAGGAACACGTGCATCTGCGAGAACAGCTTGATCTCGGTGGCGCAGATACGCCGCACCAGGTGCTTGGCCTCCAGCTGTGCAGGGTGTTCCAGGCCTGCCGCGGCGAGCATCTCGGCCAGCGCGCGCAAGGTGTTGTGGTGGAAGTTGAGCACCCGCTGGGCCTTGTCCGGCACCACCAGGGCACGCTGGCGCAGGGCGTCCTGGGTCGCCACCCCGGTGGGGCACTTGTTGGTATGGCAGCTCTGCGACTGGATACAGCCGATGGCGAACATGAAGCCGCGGGCCGCGTTGGCCCAGTCGGCACCGATGGCCAGGACGCTGGCGATGTCGAAGGCACTGACGATCTTGCCGCTAGCGCCCAGCTTGATCTTGTCGCGCAGGTTCAGGCCTACCAGGGTGTTGTGCACGAACAGCAGGCCTTCGCGCAGTGGCACGCCGATATGGTCGGTGAATTCCACCGGTGCGGCTCCCGTGCCGCCTTCCTTGCCGTCCACCACGATGAAGTCCGGCAGGATGCCGGTTTCCAGCATGGCCTTGGCGATACCCATGAACTCCCAAGGGTGGCCCAGGCAGAACTTGAAGCCTACCGGCTTGCCGCCGGACAGCTCACGCAGGCGGGCGATGAACTGCATCATTTCGATCGGCGTGGAGAATGCCGTGTGACGCGACGGCGAAATGCAGTCCTCGCCCATCAGTACGCCGCGGGTGGCGGCGATTTCTTCGGTCACCTTGTGCTTGGGCAGGATGCCGCCGTGGCCGGGCTTGGCGCCCTGGCTCATCTTGATCTCGATCATGCGCACTTGTGGGTCGCGCGCCTGCTCGGCGAAACGCTCGGGGTCGAAGCGGCCATCCGCGGTGCGGCAGCCGAAATAGCCCGAGCCCAATTCCCAGACCAGGTCACCGCCGTTCTCGCGGTGATAGGGGCTGATGCTGCCTTCGCCGGTGTCGTGGGCGAAATTGCCGAGCTTGGCCCCTTGGTTGAGGGCACGGATGGCGTTGGCGCTCAGCGAACCGAAGCTCATGGCTGAAATGTTGAAGATCGATGCCGAATACGGCTGGCTGCACTGCGGGCCGCCGACTATCACGCGAAAGCTTGCCGGGTCGGCCAGGGGCGCTGGGCGCATGGAATGGCCGATGAACTCGAAACCTGATTCGTACACATCGATCAAGGTGCCGAAGGGCTTGTCCGACGCTTCGTTCTTGGCCCGGGCATACACCAGTGAACGCTGGGCACGGGAGAAGGGCAGGGCATCGCTGTCCGCTTCGAGCAGGTATTGGCGGATCTCCGGGCGAATCGCTTCGACCAGGTAGCGGATATTGCCGAGGATCGGATAGTTGCGCCGTACCGCATGGCGTTGCTGCAGCAGGTCGAACAGGCCGATCAGGCTGAGCACGGCGGTGACGAGGGTGAACGGCCACAGCCATTCGTGGTGCAGGAAGGGCAGGCTCGCCAGGGTGAAAAGAACGCAGGCGGCGAAAAAGGCATAGCGACTGAGAAGTGACAGGCTCATACGGGGTCCTTGCGATGGCTCGGTCAGGCTCAGGGGCCTGGGTCAAACCCCGACCATAGCCCCATTGGGTGGCGCATGGCCAGTCGATCGCGGGGGCAGAACATGAAAGATCAGTCATCGACGCAGGACCGCATCGCGGGGCAAGCCCGCTCCCACAGGCTTGGCGTCGATCGCCAGAGCGGCACTATCTCTTCCGGGCCGCGCTGTTGCGCACAGGACAAGCGGCTAGCGCCGCCCCCTGTGGGAGCGGGCTTGTCCGCGATGCGTTTGGAGTGCTTCAGTGAATATCGCGTAACAGGCGCTGTCGCCAGGCTTCCTGTTCTGCGGCCGGCACCTCCACCAGGTACTCGTAGCGCCCCGCTACCCGCGTGGCCACCGGCACACCGTCGCGATACAGTAGCCGGTTGCCGACCACCGCCGGTACCTTCCCGCCTGGCAACAGCGTCCCCAGCAGGTTCAGCGGGTCACAAGCGCTGATCATCACCAGCCCACCGTCCGGTGCCCGCCGTCGTACCTGGCGCAGCAGGCCGACCGCCTCCGGCAGGGCGAACTGTTCCCCGGCCAGCCCGGCAATGAATCGCCCGCCACGGATTTCGCCCCGAGCCTCCAGCCGGTGGTAGCAACGCAACAGGTCACGCCAGGGCGGCAGCACATCGCTTTCGCGCTCTAGCAGGCGCCAGCAGATCACCCCGTAGCGGCGCAGCAAGGTCCGCGCGACGTGTTCCAGGCGTTGGTCGCTGTCTGGCAGGGTAGTGCCACGACGCAACAATGCCCAGCGCCCGGCCTGGGCCATGTCGCTGGCCATCGGTGGATGGCCGCGGCGGCTGTTGCGCGAGGTGCGCTTGGCGGCGGGTGTGATCAGCCCGCGCAGGCCCGTGAAGCTGTCGGCACCGACCAACCCGGCGCCCACCAATTGTTGCAATGCGCTTTCCAGCTCGCTGGGCAGCAGGTGGGCCTCCTGGGTGAGCTCGTCGAAGAACAAGGCGCCCTGGGCCTGCAGCGTCTCGAATACCCGTTGCGCCCTTGGAGGCAAGTCATCGAGCGCGGGCATTGGTGCCAGGCTGCGCCAGAGGCTCAGGTGCTCGCGCGGCAGCAGTACCAGCGGTGTGCTGGACAAGGTACTGGTGGACAGCGTGCTCGCCAGCCGGCTCCAGGCCCATTGCCCGCTGCGGCAGGCATCGTCGAGCCAGTGTGGGCTGTAGTCCTTGATCCGGGCCGGCAGCAGCTCGGCCTCCCAGGCCCCGGCCGCGCTGGGGAAGCCTTGCAACTGGCCGAGTACCTCGGCCACCGCTTGGGGTCCCCTCAGGCGTTCGTCGGTCGCCAGGTGTTGCCAGTCGAACAGGAAACGCATGTAGACCTGCAGGGTCACCGGTTCGATTTCCCGCCGCAGGCGCTTGACCGTGTAGCGATGGATGCGCGCCAGCAGGTGCCGCTCGCACCACTGCAGGGTTCGCTGGCCAGGGCTGAAATGGCCGCGCAGCACATAGCCTTCGACTTCCAGACGCGCCAGGGCCTGTTCGATATCGCTGCTGGGCAGGCCTAACGGTGCCGCGATCTGGGCCACTGTCAGCGGGCCGAAACCGCTGAGCCGCGCGCGCAGCAGCTCGACCTGCGCGGCATCTCGTTCGATAGGCTGGTCGAACCCCGGCAACAGGCCGAGCGAAGGCTCCAGCCTGGCGTGTGGGTAACACGCCAACAGCAGATTCAGACGTTCGCGCGCCAGCCACAGGGCCTGTTCGCCGCTGCGCAGCAGGCACGCACGGCCTGCCTGGGCCAACTGGGCGAGAAGGCCGGGCCAGTCGTTGCCCAGGTGGGTTTCCTCAGCGCTGATGGCGCCCAGGCTCATCAAGGCTTCATGCATCTCGTCGGCGTTGCCAGGCTGCGGCCAGGCCTCGGCCTGTACGGCGACGATGGCCTCGATATCCAGCGCCCCGAGGTCGTCGCCGCTGTGCACCTCGTTCCAGCGCCGGTTGAGCACCGCCTGGGTCCTGCGCTCCTCCAATGGGGCGTCGTCCAGGAAGGTATAGGGCCGGGCATTGAGGATGGCCGCGGCCAAGGGCGAGGGGGCGGGCAGGTCGCGGGCGAGCAGGCGTATTTCGCCGTTTTCCATGCGCCGAAGCAGGGCCCGCCAGCCTTCGCTGTCCATGGCCTCGTGCAGACAATCGTCCAGGGTCTGTTCCACCAGCGGGTGGTCCGGGATCTGCCGTTCACCGGCGATGTTTTCCAGGCAGGCGATCTGGTCGGGGAACACCGCCGCGATCAGGTCTTCGCTCTTCATGCGCTGGATCTGCGGCGCCACCTTGCGCCCGCCGACATAACGCGGCAAGGCCAGGGCCACGGCGGCGTTCCAGCGCCAACGCACGCCGAACAACGGTGCGTCGAGCAGGGCCTGGACCAGGATCGGCTCGGCGCTGCGGCTGGCCAGGTAGCGCCAGACTTCATCGAGCTCGAAGCTGTGGCTGGTGGACAACGACAGCACGATCGCGTCTTCGCTGGCAGCGGCCTGCAGCTCGAAGTTGAAGGTGCGACAGAAGCGTTTGCGCAGTGCCAGGCCCCAGGCGCGGTTGATCCGGCTGCCATAGGGCGAATGGATGATCAGCTGGGTGCCGCCGGTTTCGTCGAAGAAGCGTTCCATCACCAGCGTTTCCTGGGAGGGCAAAGCGCCCAGCACCTGCCAGGCCTGCCCCAGGTAGTCGAGCAACTGGCTGGCGCTGCCTGCTTCCAGCCCGAACGCCTGCTGCAACCAGGCCAGCACCGGGGCGAAATCCCCGTCGCTGGCCTGCAGGCGCTCATCGACCTGCGCCTGCAGGCGGGCGACGGCGGCGGACAACTCATCGCTACGCCCTGGGGCCTCGCCGAGCCAGAACGGAATGGTCGGCGGCAGGCCATGGGCATCCTCGACCCGTACCCGGCCAGGCTCGACCCGCAGAATGCGATAGGACGCGTTGCCCAGCTGGAAGATATCGCCGGCAATGCTTTCCACGGCGAAGTCTTCGTTGACACTGCCGATGTTCAGCGACTGGGGTTCGAGCAGCACGGCATAGTCGGCGGTCTCGGGAATGGTGCCGCCGCTGGTCAAGGCCGTCAGCTGGCTGCCGCGGCGCCCGCGCAGGGTGGCGCTGACGGCATCGCGGTGCAGGTAGGCGCTGCGCACGCCCTGGCGGCCGTTGTAGCCCTCGCCGAGCATGCGCAGCAGCGCCTGGTAGTGCGCCGGGTCCAGCTCGGCATAGGGCATGGCCTGGCGCAGGCAGTCGTACAGGGCCTGCTCTGGCCATGGCTGGTTGCTCACTTCGGCGACGATCTGCTGGGCCAGGACATCCAGCGGTGCGCGGGGTATCTGCAGTTGATCGAGTTCGCCCTGACGCACACCCTCGAGCAAGGCCACGCATTCGATCAGGTCGTCCCGCGAGGTCGGAAACAGCCGCCCCTTGGGGATGCCTTCGACCTGGTGCCCGGAGCGCCCGACGCGCTGCAAGAACGCCGAGATCGAGCCGGGCGAGGCGATCTGGCAAACCAGCTCGACCTCGCCGATGTCGATGCCCAGCTCCAGCGAGGCGGTGGCCACCAGCACCTGCAACTGGCCTGCCTTCAGGCGCTGCTCGGCCGCCAGGCGGTGTTCCTTGGCCAGGCTGCCGTGATGCGCCGTCACGGCATCCTGGCCCAGGCGTTCGCTCAGGTGGCGGGTCAGGCGTTCGGCCAGGCGCCGGGTGTTGACGAACACCAGGGTGGTGCGATGCTCTCGGGCAAGCACGGCGATGCGGTCGTAGACAAGGCCCCAGACATCGGTGGCCATCACTGCCCCCAGTGGCACCGGCGGGACCTCGATGGCCAGGTCGCGGCGGCGTGCATGGCCGACGTCGACGATGGCGCAGGGGCGCTGGTGGCCTACCAGGAACTGCGCCACGCGTTCCACCGGCCGCTGCGTAGCGGAAAGCCCGATGCGTCGCAGGGGCCGGCCGCACAATGCTTGCAGGCGCTCCAGGGTCAAGGCCAGGTGACAGCCTCGCTTGTTGCCGGCCAGGGCGTGGATCTCGTCGACGATCACCGTGTGTACGTTGGCCAGGCCTTCGCGACCGGAGGCTGAGCCGAGCAGCACGTAGAGCGATTCGGGCGTGGTCACCAGGATGTGCGGCGCCAGCTTGCGCATGGCCGCGCGTTCTTTTTGCGGTGTGTCGCCGGTGCGCACGGCGGTGGTGATGCGCGGCGCCTTCAACCCTTGGGCTTGCAGGGCCTGGCTGATGCCGGCCAGCGGCAGGTCGAGGTTCAGGCGGATGTCATTGGACAGCGCCTTGAGGGGCGACACATAGACCACCTGGGTCTGTGCAGGCAGCTCGCCGTCATGCTCCAGGCCTTGGCGAAACAGCTCGTCGAGCACGGCCAGGAAGGCGCTCAGGGTCTTGCCCGAGCCGGTCGGCGCGGCGAGCAGCATCGATTGGCCGGCATGGATCAGCGGCCAGGCCCGGGCCTGGGCATCGGTGACCGTGGCGAAGTGTCGCCGGAACCAGGCGCCGATGGCGGGGTGGAACAGGTCGAGCACGGGGTGGTGCTGGGCTGGGAGGTTCATGTGTTGTTTATGGCGGGTGAAGGGCGGGTTGGCAAGGGGCCGTTCGTCCTGGTCCGCCTGGACGCTTGTCAGCCTCCGACCTGCATGTGATTCTTGCCCGTCTTTTCCTGTTGTTTAGCGAGCTCCCATGTCCAAGACCCTCCGTATCGCCGCCGCCCTGCTGATCGACGCCCAAGGGCGTACCTTGCTGGTACGCAAGCGCGGCACCCAGGCCTTCATGCAGCCGGGTGGCAAGATCGATACCGGCGAAACCCCACAAGCGGCGCTGGTACGGGAGCTGCACGAGGAACTGGGCCTGCGCCTGGACCCGCAGAACGCTCGCTATCTGGGGCAATTCACCGCCCCAGCCGCCAACGAGCCGGGTTTCCAGGTGGTGGCCGAGCTGTTTCGCGTCGACAGCAGCGACGCCGTGAGCCCGGCGGCAGAAATCGAGGAAGTGAAGTGGTTGGCGGCCGATGATGCGCTCGATCTCGAACTGGCGCCGCTGACCCGCGACCTGATCCTGCCGCTCTACCGCGAGGCGCTCAACGCACCGCGCTGACGCCATCGAGGGTCGAGAACGAGGTGTCCTTGGCCGTCAGCAGGAAATCGCGCATGTAGGGGGCGTCGAGCATGTCGGTGCGCACCGCAGCGTGGAGCGTGGCGAACAGGCCCTTTTCGCCCAGGCGCTTGCCCTTGACGTAGCCTCGCGAGCTGTACTCGTGCAGCGCCCAATGGGGGATGCCGCATACGCCACGGCCGCTGGCCACCAACTGCATCATCATCACGGTCAGCTCCGACGTGCGCACCGCGGCCGGCTCGATATCGGCCGGCTCCAGGAAGCGAGTGAAGATGTCCAGGCGGTCGCGTTCCACCGGGTAGGTGATCAAGGTCTGGTCCAAAAGGTCCTGAGGCACGATGTAGGGCTTGCTGGCCAGCGGGTGCTGGTTGGCCACGGCGAGCATCGCCTCGTAGGTGAACAGCGGCACGTAGGTGATGCCGGCCAGGTCCACCGGGTCGGAGGTCACCACCAGGTCGAGGTCGCCCCGGGCCAGGGCCGGCAATGGGGCGAAGGCGAAGCCTGAGGCCAGGTCCAGCTCCACTTCCGGCCAGGCATCGCGGAACTGGTCGATGGTGGGCATCAGCCATTGGAAGCAGCTATGACACTCGATGGCCATGTGCAGGCGCCCGGCGGTACCGCCTGCCAGGCGGGCGATGTCGCGCTCGGCACCGCGCAGCAGGGGCAGGGTGGCATCGGCCAGTTGCAACAGGCGCAGGCCGGCGCTGGTGAAGCGGATCGGCTTGGTCTTGCGCACGAACAGCGCCATGCCCAGGCGTTCTTCCAGTTCCTTGAACTGATGCGACAGCGCCGACTGGGTCAGGTGCAGGCGCTCGGCGGCTTCCACCAGGCTATCGGCCTCGCGCAAGGCATGAAGGGTTTTCAGGTGGCGGATTTCCAGCACAGGTGGCTCCGGGGGTAACTCTGGGTAATGGGGTACGGTGCTTGAGTTTCCCTCATGTTGCGTGTGGCTGTCGAGGTGGCTGCGTATGACCGCTCGGCAGCCTTAATCAAACTGTCATGGTTTTGTGGCAGCGCGCTCGAAAGGTTTTCATCAGACTCGCGATCTACTGGGGATCTGCATTCTGGTGTTTCTTTCATGCGGGCTTTATTGGTCTTTTTATTCTTGTTGGTCAGCGTGCCGGCCGCTGCGGCCGCCCAGCGCTGCGACGCCCAGGTGCCGGTGCAACGGGCCGAGCTGGGCGAACTGAGCCTGGTCTACCAAAGCGTCGGTGCGCCGTCGGACCCTGCGTTGCTGCTGGTCATGGGCCTGGGCGGGCAATTGATCCATTGGCCCGACGATGTGGTCGAGGCCTTGTGCCGGCAGGGTTTTCGCGTCATCCGCTACGACAATCGCGATGTCGGCTTGTCGCGCTGGAACCGAATGCCGGCCTCGGCTAGCCTGACCGTCGAACTGCTGCGCTACAAGCTGGGGCTGCCGGTGGCCGCGCCCTATACCCTGACCGACATGGCCAGCGACGGGTTGCGGCTGATGGATGCGCTGAACATCGAGCAGTTCCATGTGCTAGGGGTGAGCATGGGTGGCATGATCGCCCAGCGCTTGGCGGCCATGGCCCCGCAGCGCGTGCGTAGCCTGACGCTGGTGATGTCCAGTTCCGGCGACGAAGGCTTGCCGGCGCCCAGCCCAGCGCTGGTGCAGTTGCTGGCGCGCCGCGATGCACCCAACCGGTCGGTGGCTATCGAGCATCAGGCCGACCTGCTGGCCGCCTTGGGCAGCCCCGAGATCACCGATGAGCGCGCGGTGTTGCTGCAACAGGCCGCGGACGCCTATGACCGAGCGTTCAACCCGGACGGCGTGAAGCGCCAGATCATGGCGATCCTCGCCGAGCCGAGCCGGGTGGCGCTGCTCAACCAGCTGCGCGTGCCGACGTTAGTGGTGCATGGCACGGCCGACCCGCTGTTGCCGGTGATGCATGGCGTGCACCTGGCGGCCCATATCCGGGGCAGCCAGCTGCGTTTGATTCCGGGCTTGGCCCATCGTTTCCAGGAGCCGTTCAAGGGGCCGTTGCTGGCGGCGGTGCTGCCGTACCTGAAATCGCATCGCGAAGCGCCAAGGCATGTGGCAGGGCTTCTGTAACCGGACCGTCACAGACCCTGTAGGAGCGGCCTTGTGCCGCGATTGGGCCGCAACGCGGCCCCGGGTGCTTTCAGTGAAAGCGCATCCACAAGGTGACCAACGCCGTCGCCGCCACCAGCCAGGCCACCGTGGCCAGCGCTAGCGAGGCCTCCAGGCGCATCCTGTCGACCAGCACGTACAACGTCGCCAGGTAGATGAAATAGGGAATGATCGACCACATGCCGAACAGGATGGTGGTCTTCAAGTCAGCCAACGACCGGCCCTTGCCGACGATGTAGTGGGCGATCAGGGCGAAGGTCGGAAACAGCGGCACCAACCCGGCGATGTAGTAGTTGCGCGTCTTGGAAAGAATGGCCAGCAGCACCACGACGGCGGCGCCCAGGCTGGCCTTGAGTATCAGGTCCACGTTGGCTTTCCTTGGTTCAGCTCAGGCCGTATTTCTTCACTTTGTCGAACAGCGTGGTCTTGGCCATGCCCAGTTCCTGGCTGGCCTGGCTGAGGTTGCCGCCGGTGCGTTGCAGGGCGTCGCTGAGCAGGTTGCGCTCGAAAGCCTCCACCGCCTCGGCGAACCCCAGCCCCTGGCTGGCGCCGCCTGCGCTCTTCTTGAACGCCGGCAGGCCCAGGGCATGGCGCTCGGCGACGTTGCGCAGTTCGCGCACGTTGCCCGGCCAGTCGTGGGCCATCAGGCGCGACACGGTCTGGCTGTCGAGCTCCGGCACTTCGCGGTCGAAGCGCAAGGCCGACTGCTGAAGGAAATGTTCGAACAGTTGCAGGATGTCCTCGCGCCGCTCACGCAGGGGCGGTAGCTCCAGGGTGACCACGTTCAGGCGATAGTAGAGGTCGCTGCGGAACTGGCCGGTCTGGCCCATGGCGTCCAGGTCCGACTTGGTGGCAGCGATCACCCGGCAATCCACCGGGATGCTCTGGTTCGAACCCAGGCGTTCCAAGGTGCGTTCCTGCAGCACGCGCAGCAGCTTGATCTGCAGGTTGATCGGCATGCTCTCCACCTCATCGAGGAACAGCGTGCCGCCATTGGCGTGCTCGATCTTGCCGATACGCCGCTTGCCGGCACCGGTGAAGGCGTTGGCCTCATGGCCGAAGATCTCGCTTTCGAACAGGTTCTCCGGCAGCCCGCCGCAATTGAGCGCAACGAAGGGCTGGCCCTGGCGCCGGCTGAAGTCGTGCAGGCAGCGGGCGACCAGCTCCTTGCCAGTGCCGGTCTCGCCTTCGATGAGCACGTTGGCCGACGTATCGGCGACGTTGGCGATGAGTTCGCGCAGGTTCTGCATGGCTGGCGAGCGGCCGATGATGCGGCCTTCGAGGGTGCTCTGACCAGCCAGTTGGCGCCGCAGGGCATGCACTTCACGGGAGAGGCCGCGTTGCTCCAGGGCGCGGCGTACTACCTCTACCAGGCGCTCCGGGGAGAACGGTTTCTCCATGAAGTCGTAGGCGCCGTTACGCATGGCGCCCACGGCCATGTCGATATCGCCGTGGCCGGTGATCAGCACCACCGGCAGGCTGCGATCGCGCGCCTTGAGGCGGCCGAGCAGTTCCAGGCCATCCATGCCCGGCAGGCGGATGTCGCTGACGACGATACCGGCGAAGTCGTCGCCGATGCGTTCCAGGGCCTGTTCGGCACTGCCCACGCCTTCGCAGGCGATGTCTTCCAAGGCCAGGGCCTGCTGGCAACCCAGCAGCACGTGGGGGTCGTCTTCGACGATCAGGACGGTCAAGGGTGCTTGGTTCATGGGGACCCTTTATTCATAGTGGTTCAGCCGATGTGCCGGTAGGCGTGGCCAGGGGCAGGGCGAGGACGAAGGCGGTACCGCCGCTGGCGGGATGCTCGACGCCCAAGGAACCCTTGGCGGCGGCGGCAAGGCTCGCCGACAGGGTCAGGCCCAGGCCCAGGCCATGCTCGCCCGGTTTGGTGGTGAAGAAGGGTTCGAACAGGTGCTTGCGCGCCTCGGCGTCGATGCCGTGGCCGTTGTCGCGCACCCGCAGGCGGTATTTGTCGCCCTGTGCCTCGCCTTCCAGCCAGAGCTGCGGCTGGGGCTGGCTGGCCATGGCGTCCAGGGCGTTGCCGATCAGGTTGACCAGGATCTGCTCCAGGCGGGTCTGATCGATGGCCAGTAGCTGGTCGTCGAACTGACGGTGCAATTGCAGGTTGCAGCCGGCGATTCGGTTGCCCAGCACCTGTAGGCTGGCTTCCACGGCCTTGTTCAGCGAGGCCTGGCCGCTGTCGTCGCCACGCCGGGCGAAGGAGCGCAGGCTGGCGGTGATGCGCCCCATGCGGTCGATCAGGTCGTTCATGGTGCGCAGGTTGGTACTGGCGGTTTCCAGGGCGCCACGCTCAAGGAAGCGCACGGTATTGCCCGACAACGTACGCAGGGCGGCCAGCGGCTGGTTGAGCTCATGGGCGATGCTGGTGGACATTTGCCCGATGGCCGCCAGCTTGCCGGCCTGGACCAGCTCGTCCTGGGCATGACGCAGAGTCTGTTCGGCATGCCGGCGTTCGCGGATCTGCCCCTTGAGACGCTCGTTGCTGGCGCGCAGGTCGGCGGTGCGCTCGGCAATGCGTCGCTCCAGCTGGCTGTTGGCTTCTTCCAGGGCCTCGCGGGCGGCGAGGCGGGTGGCGATCACCTTGCGCCGTTCGTTCCAGGCGATAGCCAGGATGGTCAGCAGGGCGAAGGCCACGCCCACCAGGATGCCTTGCACCATGGATTCACGGTGTAAATCCTGCAGCGGCGTGAGCAGGGTGAAATGCCAGGGGGTGTCGACCAGGCGTCGGGTCTGGGCCAGGTAGGCCATGTTCTGCGGTTTGCCCTGGCCACCTTCGCTGTTGGCCGGGAAGGTGAGCTTTTCTACGCCATCGGCCAGGGTTTCGCGGGCCAAGGGTTGCAACTCGTTCAGTGGCCACCAGTAGTACTGCAGGCTGCGCGCCAGACGTTCCTTGATCTGCGGGGTGAGCGGGCGTACCGACTTGAGCCGGCGGGCCGGGTCGCTGGAGAGAATGATGATGCCGTTCTCGTCACTGACGAACGCCTCCAGGCGCGCGCGCTGCCAGCGCTCTTCGAGGGTGTCCAGGCGGACCTTGATCACCGCCACGCCGATGATCTTGCCGTGTTCTTCCAGCCCATGGGCCAGGTAGTAGCCGGCTTCGCCGGTGGTGCTGCCGATGCCATAGAAGCGCCCGGGCTCGCCGCGCACGGCGTCCTGGAAGTAGGCGCGGAACGACAGGTCCTCGCCCAGGAAGGAGTCGGCGTCGCGCCAGTTGCTGGTGGCCTGGACCCGGCCGCTGGTATCGAGCACGAAGATGGCCCGGCTGCGGCTGCGGCGGTTCAGGCCTTCGAGGTATTCGTTGACCGTCTGGCGATAGCCGCCGTCCGGGTCGGTGAGCAGGCGCGAGACGCTGTCCTCGAGCTCCAGCAGGCTCGGCAGGTAGGTGTACTTGCTGATTTCGCTCTCGACCGTGCGCGCATGCAGCTCGAGCTGGCGCTCGCCGTTTTCACTCAAGGTGCGGATGCCGTTGTTCTCGCTGAACAGGTAGCCGACCAGGCCCAGGCCGACCATCAGCAGGATGATCAGGGGCGGCAGCAGCAATTGGCGGATCAAGCGGGATTTCACGACAGGTTGGGCAGGGCGAAGGAGCGAGGGGTCGCATTTCATCACAGTGGCCTTGTCACGACCAGCGTCCGCTGCCCGGATGCACCGGGCAGCGGCACGGGCCGACTCAGTGCTGCAGGATCTTGCTGAGGAAATGCTGGGTGCGTTCGTGGCGGCCTTCAGGGTTGCCGAAGAAGTCTTCCTTCTGGCAATCCTCGATGATGCTGCCCTTGTCCATGAAGATCACCCGGTTGGCCACCTTGCGGGCAAAGCCCATCTCGTGGGTCACGCACATCATGGTCATGCCCTCGTGGGCCAATTCGACCATCACGTCCAGCACTTCGTTGACCATCTCCGGGTCCAGCGCCGAGGTCGGTTCGTCGAACAGCATGACGATCGGGTCCATCGACAGCGCGCGGGCGATGGCCACGCGCTGTTGCTGGCCACCAGAGAGCTGGCCGGGGTGTTTCTTGGCGTGGGCGCCCAGGCCGACGCGGTCAAGCAGGGCCAGGCCCTTCTTGGTGGCTTCCGCTTCGCTGCGGCCGAGCACCTTGCGCTGGGCGATGGTCAGGTTCTCGGTGATCGACAGGTGCGGGAACAGTTCGAAGTGCTGGAACACCATGCCCACCCGCGAACGCAGTTTGGGCAGGTTGGTCTTGGGGTCGGCGATCGAGGTGCCGTCGACGACGATGTCACCTTTCTGGAACGGCTCCAGGGCGTTGACGCACTTGATCAGGGTGGACTTGCCCGAGCCGGATGGGCCGCAGACCACTACCACCTCGCCTTTCTTGACCTCGGTGCTGCAGTCGGTCAGCACCTGGAAGTCCCCGTACCACTTGTTGACGTTCTTGATGGAAATCATACGGTGATCCTTTTTTGCAGGCGCTTGACCAGCCACGAAGCGGAGAAGCTGATGAGGAAGTAGACGACACCGGCGAAGATCAGGAACTCATGGGAGCGCCCGATGATATCGCCGTTGGAGCGGGCCGAGTTGAGGAAGTCCACCAGGCCCACGGTGTAGACCAGCGAGGTGTCCTGGAACAGGATGATGCTCTGTTGCAGCAGCAATGGGGTCATCTTGCGGAATGCCTGGGGCAGGATGATCAGACGCATGGTCTGGCCATAGGTCATGCCCAGTGCCTGCGCGGCGCCCATCTGACCCTTGGAGATCGACTGCACCCCGGCACGCACGATTTCGCAGAAGTACGCGGCCTCGAACATCATGAACGCCACCACGCAGGAGGTGAAGGCACCCACCGGGGTGTCTTCGCCGGTGATCCAGCGCAGCACGAACGGCACCGCCAGGTAGAACCAGGTGATCACCAGCAGCAGCGGGATGGAGCGGAAGTAGTTGACGTAGGCACCGGCCAGGTTCGACAGCAGCTTGCTCGACGACAGGCGCATCAGCGCCAGGATCGTACCCAGCACGATACCGCCGACCACGCCCATGACCATCAGTTGGAGCGTCATGACCATGCCTTCCCAGAGGGCTGGCAGGGCAGGGATGATTTCGCTGAAGTCCATTTCCATTTACTTGCCCCCCACGGAAATCAGGCCAGGTACCGAGACTTTCTTCTCGACCATGCGCATGAGCAGCATCAGACCCATGTTGAGGGTGAAGTAGATCAGGGTGGCCAAGGTGAAGGCTTCGAAGAGGTTGGCGGAGAACTCGGCGGTCTGCTTGGTCTGCGCCAGCAGCTCCATCAGGCCGATCAGCGAAGCCACCGAGGAGTTCTTGAATACGTTCAGGAATTCCGAGGTAAGTGGCGGAATGATGATCCGGTACGCCTGGGGCAGCAGCACGTTGTTGTAGATCTGCGGCAGGGTGAAGCCCATGGCGCGGGCGGCGGCTTCCTGGCCTCGGGGCAGGGCCTGGATGCCGGTGCGCACCTGTTCGCAGACCCGTGCGGCGGTGAACAAGCCCAGGCAGATGACCACGCTGATCAGCGCCGAGGTGGTCGGGTTGAGGTCTTGCTTGAACCATTCCTGCAAGCCCTCCGGCAGCAGGTCGGGTACCAGGAAGTACCAGATGAACAGCTGCACCAGCAGCGGCACGTTGCGGAACAGCTCCACGTAGGCGGTGGCGATGCCCGACACCAGGCGGTTCGGCACGGTGCGCATCACGCCGAGCAGCGAGCCCAGCAGCAAGGCGATGATCCAGGCGGAGATGGCAATGGCGATGGTCCAGCCCAGACCGGCGATGTACCAGTCCAGGTAGGTTTCGCTACCCACGCCCGTGGACTTGAAGAACACGCCCCAGTCCCAGTTGTAATTCATCGGGATTTCCCCTCAGACGGTTGTTTCATGGGCACCTTCGAGCAACCGAGGGCGGCGAACGCCCTCGGTTGAAAGGTTAGACACTAATGAGTGGCCTGTCGGGTTGTTTACTGCTCGGCTCGAGCACCCGGCCACTGGCTGAGGATCAGGACTTTTTCTCGTCTGCCGCCTTGTCGGTCGGCTCGGCGATCAGTTTTTTCAGCTCTTCGCTCATCGGGAAGTTCAGGTTCAGGCCCTTTGGCGGGATCGGCTGTTGGAACCACTTCTCGTAGCTCTTGTTGACTTCGCCCGACTTGAAGTAAGCGATGATGGCGTCATCGACCGCTTTCTTGAACGCCTCGTCACCCTTGCGCACCATGCAGCCGTAGATCTCGTAGGACTGTGGCGTGCCGGTGATGACCCAGTCTGCAGGCTTGCGTGCCTTGGCCATCTCGCCGGCCAGCAGGGCGTCGTCCATCATGAAGGCCACGGCGCGGCCGCTTTCGAGCATGTTGAAGGCTTCGCCGTGGTCTTTTGCGGAGATCACGTTCATCTTCATCTGCTTGTCGGCGTTCATCGCCTTGAGGATGCGCTCGGAGGTGGTGCCGGCGGTGGTCACCACGTTCTTGCCGGCCAGGTCCGGGAAGTCCTTGTAGGCCGGTTGACCGTCCTTGACCTTGGTCAGCAGACGGGTACCGACTTCGAAGATGCCCACCGAGAAGCCGACCTGTTGCTGGCGTTCGACGTTGTTGGTGGTGGAGCCGCACTCCAGGTCCACGGTGCCGTTCTGCACCAGCGGGATGCGGGTCTGGGAGGTGACGAGGTTGTAGCGCACCTTGAGGTCAGGCACGTTGAGCTGTTTTTTCAGCGCTTCGACGACGGCCAGCTGGATGTCGTGGGAGTAGCCCACAGGCTGTGGCTTGCCTGCCAGATAGGAAAACGGAATGGAGGAGTCGCGGTGGCCCAGGGTGATGGTGCCCGAATCCTTGATCTTCTTCAGGGTGCCGGTCAGCTCTTCGGCCATGGCGGGCGAAGCGATGACCGCAGCCGCGATGGCGGCGCCCAACAGTTGACGAACGATACGCATCAAATTTTCCTCGACGTTGTTTTTTTTATGGAGTCGTTGGCGGACTCTTCGTTCTACGAATACAGCAAGAAGCGGGTGCATTCGGCTATTGAGTGTAGAGCATGAGTCGTGCCAAGCCCTGATATCGATCATAAAGCCCGAAAACACGGGAGCATTAATGTTTTTTGACGATTGCGCGAAGGTTTAGGTGTACGGTTTTCCGAATGGGTGCGTAGTGATCATTCGGAAATCCGAACGGGTGCCTGCGAGATGTTTCCGCAATCGGCACACAGGTAGCTAATAAATGCCGCTGGGCAATGGCGGGCAAATGATCGACTGATGTCTTTCGACGTCAAGAGGTTGTGCCCATGCAGTCCTTTCCCATGGATTCGATCGACGCTTTGATTGCGCAGCGGTTGCCGGATTGGTTCAGGCAAGCTGCACCCGATCAGCGCACTGCATTTCACCAAGCGTTGCGCAGGGAGCAGGAAAGCACAGAGCGGCTGGGACATCTGTTGCGACAGATCCCGGCGCTGGATGAGTTCGCCGTTTCATTGCTTACACCAGCGTTACGCAAGGCAGGCTTGGCCGACCCTGATCCAAGGCGTATCTGGGTCGCCATCGAGCAGAGCGTGGAGCTGCCTTCGGCTGCATCGAAACTCTATGCGCCTCGGTTCACTTACCATTCCCGGCAGAGTGCATTGGCCGCCGCGCTGCACAACTATCACCAGGAAGAGACCAAGCCTTCGATCTTTCGCAAGGCGCAGTTGCAGAATGCGCAGGGTGTTCGGTTGGCGCTGAGCTTCGAAGTCTTCGTCAGATTGTGCAGGCAAGTGGATATTGGCGGGGCGTACCAGCACAAGATTGCCAGCGTGCTGTTGCCCGCCGAGCGGCCCGGGCATGCTGAAGGGCACGCGCGGCAAGCTGTCGAGCGGTTGTTCGAAGACAGCCTTCGCGCACGGATGGAAGCGGCGGTGCGCATGGCCGCGCTCAAGGGGGCGCTTGATGAAGCCAGCTACCGGCAAGCACTGCCCATAACCCTTGTCGATCCGAATGCCCAGCGCTGCGCCGGAGTGGTCACGCCTTGCCAGCTCTGGCTGCTGGGCAAGCGCGTGGCGGGCGTGGTCACACTGGAGCTGCGGGCTGATCGCGACGCACCCGTGGAGGGCGTGGTCGCTTGGATCCCGGGCGACCCGCAGCAAGCTGTAGGTTGGCATCGAAGCTGGGCTTCGTTGTACCGCTCCCTGGCAAGTCGCCTGCGTCAGCAGGCCTATCGACGTTTCTTTGCCCGTTTCATCAAGGAAGAGGACCGGCTCTCGTTCGACAGCGCTCTGGCAAAGGCGCTGTCGAACACGGCAGCAGGAGCGCCGGTCGAGCTCGATGGGCGTCATTTCGTCATCCCGGGTGACCTGTTCCAATATCTGCGAGCGGTGCAGATGGAAAGCATCGTTGAAAACGCCCGCGCCCTGGCGGTGCCCACCGGGGATGAGGACATGGCCAGCCGGCATGCACGCCTTCAGGAAATGAAGAGCGCCGGATTCAGTCTGCTGGGCCTGGCCGGGATGTTCGTGCCGGTGCTGGGTGAGCTGCTGTTGCTGGAGTGCGCCGTGGAATTGGCGGAGGAGGTGTTCGACGGCTATCGAAGCTGGCGCCTGGGCGATCGCCAGGGCGCGTTGGATCACGTGTATGGCGTGGCGCAGGATCTGTTCGTCACAGGTGCCCCTGGCGGGAGTCGTCCATGGTTTCCGACGCGTTCCCTTCGTCGATGACCTGCACCCGCGGGTCAGGGATGGTCAGGCCAGATTGGCCCATGATCCCGATCAACCCCACGGCCTGCGCAGTGCCGGGCACCTGCTGGAAGGCCTGGCAGGAAGTGAGTTCGCCGAACTGCTGGAGAGCGAGGCCGAAGATCTGTTGGCGATCACAGGGCTGAGCATTGACCAGTTGCGCCGATTGCGCGTGGAAAACGGCCCCGTCCCGGCACGCCTGCTCGATACCAAGGCGCGTTTTCAGGCGTACAAAGCCTCCTCTGCAGGCTCACAGACGCTGCTGTCTCAGATTCATATCGGCGCTGCGCCAGGTGAGCCGAGCCAGGCACAAACCTTGCTGCTAGGCCAATACCACGACCTGACGTGGCGGGGGGCGCAAGAAGTCCTCGAGCAATCCAGCAGTGATCAGGTCGATGCACTGCTGGCGTCCTCGCGCGTTCCGTTGGCCATGGCGCAGCGGGTTCGCCAGTATCTATACGACAGCCGTCTTGATCGCGCCTGCCTGGGGCTGCGCTTGAGCCAGGCAGTCAACGCCGACACTGAAAAACTGGCCCTGGGCTTGATCGGCGAACGGGCGCCCTGGCCCGGTTCGGTGCGGGTGGAGTTGCGCGTCGGCAATGGACAGGGGGTGTTGCTTGCCGCTGCCGGTCCGCAGGAGGCTGGAACGACGCATTGCATCGTCAAAGGCGAACACGGCTATCGGTTGCTGGGGGAGCTCGCTGCCAGCTCGCTCGAACCCGAGGGTGGCCTGATGACGATGCTGCTACGTACGATGGGGCCGGCGCAGATGGCACAGATCGGTCCCAGGGCCAGCGTTTCGCAACTGAGCAGGTGGTTGCTGGAACAGGCTCGCGACAATCGTCAGCAGCTTGCAAGGCTGCTCGGCATGGAGTCGCAAGCGCAATGGCGGCTGCCTCGACGGTTCGCCGACGGGCGGCTGGGCTATGCCTTGAGCGGTCGGCCGGAAAGCAGCACACGGGCGATCAGGCGAGGCATCCACCAGATCTATCCGACCCTCAGCGAAGAAGAGCTGGATACGTACCTGCGTCAGGCCAGGGGAGGAAGCACCAGCCTGTGGAGTCATTACGTGGAACTCCAGCAGCAACTGTCTGAGCTGCGTAGCGCCCTGAGCGATTGGCAGGGGCGTTGGCGCAATCCGCTTGATCTGTTGAGGCGGCGTCGGGTCGCTGACACGATACGCCGATGCTGGCGACGCAAGCTGGTAGGTGCCGATGGCGAATACGAACTGGTGATCGACGGTGAGCCGGTGGATGAGCTTCCGACATTGCCTGCGAGTATCGATTTCAGCCACGTGCGGCGGCTGGTATTGCGCAAGATGAATCTGGAGGCGCTGGATCCTGCGTTCCTGAGGCGTTTCGCCAATCTCGATACCCTCGACCTGCATGGCAACCAGTTGACGACCGTTCCTGCGGGCCTGCGACTGTTGCGTCGGCTCAGGCACCTGACGCTGTCGGGCAACCAGATCGTCGCGAGTCCTCTGGTCGACCAACGTTTGGCTGGGTTGTCCCGCCTCGAAGTGGTGGAGGTCGGGGGCAACCCGATGGGGCGTTGCCCAGCGCTTGCCCATTTGCCGAACCTGCGCCACCTGGGGCTGCGTCTGGCAGACCTCACCGAAGCCCCCGACCCGGTGCGGGAAATGCCCTGGCGGGCCTATGTGAACGCCCGCGACAACGGCATCAGGCGGCTGCGTCAGAACGTGCATGGGATGATCGCATCCTGGCGGCGCCTGAACCTGCATGGCAATCCGTTGGACCCTGCGTCAGAGCAGTACCTGGAGCAGTTGCAGGGAAGCGGTTCGCATCGACCGATGCTGGAGGAGGCAGTCGTACGTCGGGCCTGGACCAGGACCGCAGACAAGGCACTGCGAGGGCGACGGGAAGCGACCTGGAATCGCTTGCGCGAAGAGCCTGATTCACAGGAACTGTTCCATTTTCTCGCGCATCTGGCGGACAGCGACGATTTCATCGAACATGCCGAGCATCTGCAGCGTCGCATTTGGCGGATCCTGGATGCTTGCGAGCAGAGCGAAGCTGTCCGGGAGCACTTGTTTCGTGTGCAGTTCGGCACCGCGACTTGCGACGACCGCCCTGTGATGGTACTCAACCAGCTTGAAGTCGGCTTGTTGGTGCTCAGAGGTATCGAAGACGTTCCCCCAGCGCAGCTCGAAAGCCGGTTGGTCCAGCTGGGGCGCTCGTTCTATCGACTGGACCTGGTCGATACCATTGCCCGGCAGCACATCGACAGGCTTCGTGCGGCCGAGGCCATGGGCATCGATGAACTTGAAATCATCCTCGCCTATCGATTGAGGATGGCCAAGCGCTATCACCTGCCGATTGAGCTGGACAGGATGCATCATCCCAGCTTTGCCAAGGTCAGGGACAGTGACCTGCTTTCTGCGCAAAACGAGATCGCCAGGCTCGAAACTCCGGAAGCAATCATTGATTCCTTGGCGCAGCGACCGTTCTGGCACGATTACGTGCAGCAACGCTATGCCGATCGGTTCGATGCGCTGGTCGAACCGTTCCAGGAACGCCTGGCCAAGGCTGCCGCGGCCGCAGAAGCGGCTGGGCAGGAGCAGACGGAATCCGCCCGGGCCGTTCGGGAATTTGACTACGTACAGGAATCCGAGCGCCTGCGCCTGGAATATGAGTCAGCCAGGCGGGCCCTGATGCGAGCCCTGGCCAGGGAAGCCTACGAGCGCCACCCGGCCTGAGGCTGCGCGTGTCAGGCGGCCTGTGCCGATCCGCGTCTGGTCTGGGCTTGCTGCAGGTATTCGTCCAAGGTTTGCCGTTCGGCTTCGCTGGTGAAAAGGCCGAGCTTGCTACGGCGCCACAGGATGTCTTCGGCGCTGCCAGCCCACTCCTCGGCGCAGAGGTAATCCACTTCACGGGTGAACAGGCCCGCGCCTATGGACTGGCCCAGATCTTCCGGCCCTTGGGCGCCTTCGAGCAGCCGCCAGGTGCGGCTGCCGTAGGTCTTGGCCCAGCGTGTGGCGATCGCCACGGGCAGCCAGTCATACCGGGCCAGTATGGCGTCCACCAGCGCCTGGACGGTGGTCATGTTTTCTCCCCCAGGCAGCGCGGCGCCGGCCGTCCAGCTTTCGCGCATCTGGGTAAAGAAAGGCTTGAGCTCGGCCATGGCCGATTCGGCCAGTTTCCGGTAGGTGGTCAGCTTGCCGCCGAACACCGACAGCAGCGGGGCCTGGCCCTCGCTGGCGGACAGCGCCAGGGTGTAGTCGCGGGTCACGGCCGAGGGGTTGTCCGATTCGTCATTGCACAACGGGCGCACGCCCGAGTAGGTGTGCAGGATATCGGCCCGACCGAGCTGGTGGTTGAAATGCTCGTTCACCACATTGAGCAAATAATCCGTTTCAGCTTCAGTGATCGCCACCTTGGCAGGATCGCCGCTGTATTCGCGGTCGGTGGTGCCGATCAGGGTGAAGCGCTCGAGGTACGGAATGGCGAACACGATGCGCTGGTCCTCGTTCTGCAGGATGTAGGCATGTTCGCCCTCGTACAGGCGTGGGACGATGATGTGGCTGCCCTGGATCAGGCGAATGCCATACGGGGCATCGAGTTTCAGATCGTCCTTGATGAAGCTGGCGACCCATGGACCCGCAGCGTTGACCAGGGCGCGGGCACGGATGCTCTGCTGGCGGCCGTCGGCGTGCAGCAGCTCGACTTCCCAGACGCCATCGACCCGCTCGGCGCGCAGGCAGCGGGTGCGGGTATGGATGTGCGCGCCTTTCTCGCGGGCCGCCATGGCGTTGAGCACGACCAGTCGAGCATCGTCCACTGCGCAGTCTGCGTATTCGAAGCCACGGGTGATGGCCGGCTTGAGGGGGTTGCCCGGGCCGAAGCGCAGGCTGCGGGAGGCACCCAGGCGCTTGCGCTTGCCCAGGTGGTCGTAGAGGAACAGGCCGGCGCGGATCATCCAGGCTGGGCGCAGGTGCGGACGATGAGGCAGGACGAAGCGCATCGGTTTGACGATGTGCGGTGCTTTGGCCAGCAAGACCTCACGCTCGGCCAATGCCTCGCGGACCAGGCGGAATTCGTAATGCTCGAGGTAGCGCAGGCCCCCATGGATCAATTTGCTGCTGGCCGAAGAGGTGTGGCTGGCCAGGTCGTCCTTTTCGCAAAGGAACACCTTCAGCCCGCGTCCGGCCGCGTCGGCGGCAATACCCACGCCATTGATGCCCCCCCCGATCACGGCAAGGTCGTAGCAATCGGCGAGGGGGGGCTGGGGCGGAGCGAACTGGGACACGGCAAGGCCTCCTGGGGCGCGATTCACATCGAAAGTGAACATTGATGTTCGTTTTCGAAAATACTAGCGCAACGAAAAGGCGTCCGCCAGTCAGTCTCTATAGAAAAAACTGATCGGATTACAAAGAAGTGAACAATAGTGAACATCGAGACCGAAAGGGCAGTCGGTCTCGGGACGAGCCCGCTTCTACGGGCATGCCGTAGGCGCGGGCGATCGGGTCTTTCAGACCACTTCGAGGCGAACCTTGTGCTGGCTCAATAGCTGGGCAAGGGCAGGGGTAGGTTGCTGGTCGGTCACCAGGCAGTCGACCAGGCTGATCGAGCCGAGGCGTACCATGGCGTTGCGTCCGAACTTGCTGGAGTCGGCGGCAAGGATCACCTGGCGGGCATTGGTGATGATCGCCTGGGAAACCCGCACTTCCTGGTAATCGAAGTCCAGCAGGCTGCCGTCCTCGTCGATGCCACTGATGCCGACCAAGGCGAAATCGACCTTGAACTGGTTGATGAAATCGACACTGGCTTGGCCGACCACGCCACCATCCCGGCGTACGGTGCCGCCGGCGACCAGGACTTCGAAATCATCCTTGGCGCCCAGGATCGCTGCTACATGCAGGTTGTTGGTGATGACCTTGAGGTGGTTGTGATTGAGCAGGGCGCGAGCGATCGATTCGGTGGTGGTGCCGATGTTGATGAACAATGAGGCATGATCGGGAATTTGCCGGGCCACGGCCTCGGCGATGCGCTGCTTCTCGTCGCGCATCTGGTCGGCGCGCATGGCGTAGGCCGTGTTCTCGATGCTGGAGTCGTATGCTGCGCCGCCGTGGTAACGCCGCAGCAGGTTCACTTCGGCGAGTTGGTTGATGTCGCGGCGGATGGTTTGGGGGGTTACGACGAACAACTGCGCCATTTCTTCGATACTGACGTAACCACGCTCGCGCACCAGTTCGAGGATTTGTTGTTGGCGGGGGGGCAGATTCATGGGCGGTCCTTTGGGGCAGCCGGGCAAATGCTGCAATGATGCCGTAGGACGGAGATGACGGCCAGCCTGCTACCACAGGTTCGGCGTATTGCCTGTTCTGGCCCTATCGCCGGCAAGCCGGCTCCCACAGGTACGGCGATGTCTAGGAAAACAGCGCAGGGCAGGTAGGAGCCGGCTTGCCGGCGATAGGGCGGGCCAGGCGATATGAGATCTGCAGGTTCAGGCCTCGTGATCTTCCCAGTCGCGCGTGCGGTCCACGGCCTTGCGCCAACCTTTGTAGAGTTTTTCCTTCTGCGCTTCGTCCAACTGCGGGCTGAACTCACGCTCGATGATCGCCTTGTCGCGCAGTTCATCCAGGCCGCTCCAGAAGCCACAAGCCAGGCCTGCCAAGTAGGCGGCGCCCAGGGCTGTGGTTTCGCGCATCTTCGGTCGCTCCACGCAGGTACCGAGGATGTCGGCCTGGAACTGCATCAGGAAGTTGTTGGCTACCGCACCGCCGTCCACGCGCAGTTCGCTCAGGCGCTGGCCGCAGTCCTGCTGCATGGCGTCGAGCACGTCGCGGGTCTGGTAGGCGATCGACTCCAGGGCGGCGCGGATGATGTGGTCGACCTTGACGCCCCGGGTCAAGCCGAACAACGCGCCGCGGGCATAAGGGTCCCAGTAGGGAGCGCCCAGGCCGGTAAAGGCCGGTACCAGGTAGACGCCGTTGCTGTCCTTGACCTTGCTGGCGAAATACTCGGTGTCGTAGGCGTCATTGACGATCTTCAGCTCGTCGCGCAGCCATTGCACGGTGGAGCCGCCGTTGAACACAGCGCCTTCCAGCGCATAGGCCACTTCGCCGCGCGGGCCGCAGGCGATGGTGGTGAGCAGGCCGTGGGAGGAAGTCACCGCCTTGTCGCCTGTATTCATCAGCAGGAAGCAACCGGTGCCGTAGGTGTTCTTGGCCTGGCCAGGTTCGACGCACATCTGGCCGAACAGGGCGGACTGCTGGTCCCCGGCGATGCCGGCGATGGCGATGCCGCTCTTGGTGTGGCCGTAGACTTCGGAAGACGGGCGTACCTGCGGCAGCATCTGGCGGGGGATGCCGAGGATCTGCAGGAGCTTCTCGTCCCATTCCAGCGTGTGGATGTTGAACATCAAGGTGCGCGAGGCGTTGGTGTAGTCGGTGACATGCACCTTGCCGCCGGAGAATTTCCAGATCAGCCAGGTGTCGACCGTACCGAACAGCAGCTCGCCACGCTCTGCGCGTTCGCGGGCCCCTTCGACGTTGTCGAGGATCCACTTGAGCTTGGTGCCGGAGAAATAGGGATCGGTGACCAGGCCGGTGGTCTGGCGAATATAGGCAGCGTGGCCATCGCGCTTGAGCTGCTCGCAGATCTCGGTGCTGCGGCGACATTGCCAGACGATGGCGTTATATACCGGGCGCCCGGTTTCCTTGTCCCAGACCACCGTGGTTTCACGCTGGTTGGTGATACCCAGTGCGGCGACTTGGGCATGGCTGATGCCGGCTTGGGCCAGGGCCTCGACCATGGTTGCGCTCTGGGTCGCGAAGATTTCCATTGGGTCGTGTTCGACCCAGCCGGCTTGCGGGTAATGCTGCACGAACTCGCGCTGGGAGGTGCCGACCACGTTGGCGTCCCGGTCGAAGATGATGGCCCGCGAACTGGTGGTGCCCTGGTCCAGGGCGATGATGTAGTTCTTGTCCTGGGAATCTGTCATGTCGGTGGCCTTGCACAAAATAGGGGAAATCAGGGGGCCGGGTGTCTTGCCGGCGCGCCAGTATCAGGAAGCCTGGGTATCGCCCTGTGGATTATCGTCTGTTTGCGGGGTCGCGATTTGCGCCATCGGCAGGTTGCGGGCGATCAGGCCCCGGTACAGGGCTGCCCCCAGGCATGCGCCGAGGATCGGTGCGAACACCGGAACCAGGAAATAGGGAATGGAGCGCCCACCGGTAAAGGCAATTTCGCCCCAGCCGGCCAGGAATGTCATCAGTTTAGGCCCGAAATCTCGTGCCGGGTTCATCGCAAAGCCGGTCAGCGGGCCCATGGCACTGCCGATCACCGCGATCAGCAGGCCGATCAGAAGCGGCGCCATGGCGCCTCGGGGCAGGCCATTGTTGTCATCGGTCAAGGCCATGATCACAGCCATCAGGATGGCGGTGATCACTACTTCGACGAGGAAGGCCTGGGCGATGGACAGGGCCGGGTGTGGATAGGTGGAAAACACCGACGCCAGCTCCAGGCTGGCCTCGCTGCCGCGGACCATGGCATGGGCCTGTTCGAAATCGAAGAACAGGTTGCTGTACAGCCCGTAGACCAGCGCGGCGGCGCAGAAGGCACCACATACCTGGGCGAGGATGTAGAAGGGCAGCTTGCGCTTGTCGAAACCGGCGAACAGGCACAGGGCGATGCTCACGGCCGGGTTCAGGTGCGCACCGGAAATGCCGGCGGTGAGGTAGATCGCCATGCTTACGCCGACGCCCCAGATGATGCTGATCTCCCAGAGCCCGAAGCTGGCACCGGCGACCTTGAGCGCCGCGACACAGCCGGTGCCGAAGAAGATGAGCAGTGCGGTGCCGAGAAATTCGGCCATGCATTGGCCGGACAAAGTCGGTTGTCGTAGAGCAGTCGTCATGTATGACCTCGTTTCTTGTTGTTGTGAGGCACTGGGCGCTCGACAGCAAGGTCCGGTGTCTATCCCCGTTGACGCCGGACAAGTGTAGGAAACGCACCTTTAAAAGGTGTCATTTATTCAGAAACGAAAAAATATAGACAAGAAACGCTGATGTCAAAGGTCGAAAGTGAACGCTCAGTCACATTCTGGCTGCACACATCGATCCCGAATACCGAGTTAGACGGGCGGCTGGTCGGGTTGTAGGAATTGGCCTAAAGTAGCCGCCGACTTGCCATCGACTGGAGCCGTACATGACCCCCGCCCTCGATCTTTTGAAGAAGGCGCGTGCCGAACATCGCGTGCACAGCTACGAACATGATCCGAAATCTGCGTCCTATGGCCTTGAAGCAGCTGAAAAGCTGGGGCTCGATCCGCAACGTGTGTTCAAGACCCTGCTGGCCAGCAGCGAGAAGGGCGAGTTGCTGGTGGCGGTGGTACCGGTAGGGGGCACGCTAGACCTCAAGGCGCTGGCCCACGCAGCAGGCGCCAAGAAGTGCGAAATGGCTGACCCGGCGGTGGCGCAGCGTTCCACAGGCTACCTGGTTGGGGGGATCAGCCCGCTGGGGCAGAAGAAGCGCCTGCGCACGTTTATCGACGCATCGGCGCAGCTATTCGACAGCATCCATGTGAGTGCCGGGCGGCGTGGGCTGGAGGTCGAACTGGCCGCAGCGGTGCTGGCCGAGCACACCCAAGGAACGTTCGCCGAGATTGGCCGGGGCTGAAGCTCGCCCCTGTAGGAGCGGGCCAAGCCCGCTCAGAGGTGATGCGCCGATCAGGTCGCCGAGCTGTAGCGGCGCACGCCGTTTTCCTGCCGTGGCAGCTGCGCCGCGACAGTGCCTGGAACGGGGAACAGCACCAGGTGGTCGGCGGCCACGGTGATGCCGACTTCCTGCCCGACCTGATGGTCGACGTGGCTTGGGAAGATCGCCTCCAGCTGGCTGCCGGTGGGCAGTTGCAGCCGGTACAGGGTCGAGGCACCGAGGAAACTCTTGCCGACGATATTCGCCCGCAGGTCGCTGTCGGGAGAGTGGATGATGTCGTCCGGACGCAACAGCACGTCCACCGAGCTGCCTGGCGCCATGGTATAGGCACGGTTGCCGCGCAGTTCGCCTACCTCGGTCTTGACCGCTTCGTGGCTGCTCATCTGGCCACGGATGAAGTAGCCCTGGCCGATGAAGCTGGCGACGAAGGGCGTCTGCGGCTCGTGGTAGAGGTTATAGGGTGTGTCCCACTGCTCCAGGCGGCCTTCCCTGAATACCCCGACCTGGTCGCTGACGGCAAAGGCTTCTTCCTGGTCATGGGTGACCAGGATCGCGCTGGTGCCTCGGCTCTTGAGGATGTCGCGCACTTCATGGCTCAAGCGCCGACGCAGTTCCACATCCAGGTTGGAGAAGGGCTCGTCGAGCAGCAGCAACTGCGGCTCCGGTGCCAGGGCGCGGGCCAGGGCGACCCGTTGCTGCTGGCCGCCGGACAGCTCGTGGGGATAACGCCCGCCCAGGCCGCCGAGCTTGACCAGCTCGAGCATTTCCTCGACCACCTCGTTCGGGCGTGGATGCTTGCCCAGGCCAAAGGCGATGTTCTGCGCCACGGTCAGGTGGGGGAACAGGGCATAGTCCTGGAACACCATGCCGATCCGGCGTTTCTCCGGCGCCAGGGTGAAACCTGCGCGGGAGATGACCTCGCCGGCCAGCTGGATTTCGCCTTCGTGCACGGGCTCGAAGCCTGCGATGGCCCGCAGGGTGGTGGTCTTGCCACAACCTGAGGAACCCAGCAGGCAACCGATGTCGCCTGCGTTCAGGTGCAGATTGAGGTTCTGGACGATGCGCTGGTCGCCATAGCCACAGGCCAGGTCGCGCAGGTTGAGCAATAGCGGTTGACTCATGCGTGGTGGTAAGCCGGTTCTACAAGGAATTCCAGGAGGGCCTTCTGTGCATGCAGGCGGTTTTCAGCTTGGTCCCAGGCGACCGAACGAGGGTCGTCGAGCAGGTCCTGGCTGATTTCCTCGCCACGGTGGGCGGGCAGGCAGTGCATGAACAGGGCGTCGGGTGCCGCCAGGTCGAGCAGTTCGCGGGTGACCTGGTAAGGCGCGAAATGCGCCAGGCGCCGTGCAGTTTCCTCCTCCTGGCCCATGGAAGTCCAGACATCCGTGGTCACCAGGTCGGCACCTTGCACGGCTTGCTTGGGGTCACGGATGACGTGCACACGGTCGCCGCCAAGGGCCAGGAAGCGTGGATCGGGTTCGTAGCCTTCCGGGCAGGCGATGCGCAGCTGGAAGTCGAACTGCAGGGCCGCCTCGATGTAGGAGTTGCACATGTTGAAGCCATCGCCGATCCAGGCCACGGTCTTGCCCTGGATCGAGCCGCGGTGCTCGAGGAAGGTCTGCATGTCGGCCAGCAATTGGCAGGGGTGCGACTCGTCGGACAGGCCGTTGATCACCGGGACCCGCGAGTTGGCGGCGAATTCGGTGAGGGTGCTGTGGGCATGGGTGCGGATCATCACCGCATCGAGCATGCTCGACAGCACGATGGCGCTGTCGGCGATCGGCTCGCCACGGCCCAGCTGGGTGTCGCGGGGCGAGAGGAAGATGGCCTGGCCGCCGAGCTGGATCATGCCGGCCTCGAACGACACGCGAGTACGGGTGGAGGACTTCTCGAAGATCATCCCCAGCACGCGGTTTTTCAAGGGTTCGAACAGCACGCCTCGCTTGCGCAGGTCCTTCAGCTCGATGCCTCGACGGATCACGCCGAGCAGTTCGTCAGCAGTGAAATCCATCAGGGAGAGAAAGTGCCTAGCGCTCATGATTGACTACCTTATCTGCAACGGTTTGCAGGCCGACCGTATGGTTTTGTTGACAACGGGAGCGACCTGCGGCGTAAGCCGCACGGGGCGGACGGAATAGGGGGAAGGCGCAATACTATAATTAAATGTCGCCTGAAACCAAGAGGGGGGCCAGCAGCTCTGTTGCAAGGCATGTCGTAAGCCCTTGTGAGCGTACTGTTTTTTATTTTCCACAGGTGGGTTGTACACGGCTTGCCGGCCCTTTTGCAAACCTTGCGTCGCGAATCATGTCGCGAGTGTCGGCGGGCCCGCGCCTGGCGAATCCTCGGGAGCGGCGCTGCTGTGCATGCGCAGGCCGCAACGGGGCTGGCAAGGCCGAGCATGCAGCTCGGCTTTCCGTTACAATGCGTCACCGTGCCGACGATCGCGTCGGAAAGTTCAGCCGAGGTGCTTCATGGATATCATCGAAACAATCAAAGAGCAGATCGCCAACAACACCATTCTGCTTTACATGAAAGGCTCGCCGAATGCCCCGCAGTGCGGGTTCTCGGCGCGTGCCGCGCAGGCCGTTATGGGTTGTGGCGAGAAGTTCGCCTACGTCGACATCCTGCAGAACCCGGAAATCCGCGCCAACCTGCCCAAGTACGCCAATTGGCCGACCTTCCCACAACTGTGGGTCGGCGGCGAACTGGTCGGCGGCAGCGACATCATGCTGGAGATGTTCGAGAAGGGTGAGTTGCAAACCCTGATCAAGGAAGCCGCCGCCAAGGCCAAGGCCTCCGAAGCCTGATCGCTTTCGTTGCAGGTAAGAAAAGCCCCGCCTAGGCGGGGCTTTTCCATATGGAACAGAGCACGCTGCGCGCCCGAATCCAGGTTTATTCCTCGCCCATCTGCGACTGCAGGTAGTTCTCCATTCCCACCTTGTCGATCAGGCCCAGCTGGGTCTCCAGCCAGTCGATGTGCTCTTCCTCGGACTCGAGGATGTCTTCGAGCAGTTCGCGCGAACCGAAGTCACCGACGGTTTCGCAATGGGCGATGGCCGCCTTGAGGTCGACCAGGCCTTTCTGTTCGATCTTCAGGTCGCACTCGAGCATTTCCTTGGTGTGTTCGCCGATCAGCAACTTGCCCAGGTCCTGCACGTTGGGGATGCCTTCGAGGAAAAGAATACGCTTGATCAATTTGTCAGCGTGCTTCATCTCGTCGATGGATTCCTTGTACTCGTGCTTGCCGAGTTTGTTCAGGCCCCAGTCCTCGTACATCCGCGCGTGCAGGAAGTACTGGTTGATCGCGACCAGCTCGTTTCCGAGGATCTTGTTGAGATGCTGGATGACGCTTACGTCGCCTTTCATGTCGGGTTCCTGCCCTGTTGAAGTGTGCCAATACAGGAAGTCTGAGCCCGACCTGGAGCGCTGTCAAACCTAAGTTATTGAATAGTAAGTGAAAATTAATAGGAATAAGAATGTTTGTGAACCGCGTTCGAACGCTAACTTATTGAATTGAAGGCATAAAAAAACCGGACACTAGGTCCGGTTCTTCGAATTTCGGTGATTTACGCCGCGTTGAATTCAACGGGGTAGGGCAGGGCTGCCTGCTGGCTGACCTGAAGTTCGGTCAGGGTCTCGCGCACCACCTGCTTGGCCAGGCATGCACATTTGCCACATTGGCTGCCCACGTTGGTGGCGGCCCGGACTTCCTTGTAGCTGCAGCATCCTTCATAGATCGCATCGCGGATCTGTCCGTCGGTGACGCCGACACAAAGACACACATACATAAGGTCAGACCATCATGGTTGAGGCTCGATGGGGTGGAGCTTAATGGTAATGAGAATGCGTGTCAAAGAACTTTCCGCCGGCCTTGTGTCGGTGCGACCGGCGGTTGGATTCGGCCTGTCACCCGAAGCCGTGTATGATGGGCAACCTTTGCTGGATGCCGGGGCAGGTCGACCCTCCCGGGTATCTGATTTCACCACCATCAAGGAGATAACGAATGAGCGTACTCGTTGGTAAACAAGCCCCTGACTTCACCGTTCCAGCCGTACTGGCCAACGGCGAGATCGTCGACAGCTTCAACTTGGCTTCGGCCATCAAGGGCAAATACGGCCTGGTGTTCTTCTACCCACTGGACTTCACCTTCGTCTGCCCGTCCGAGCTGATCGCCCTGGACCACCGCATCCCTGACTTCCAGGCGCGCGGCGTGGAAGTGATCGGCGTGTCGATCGACTCGCACTTCACCCACAACGCCTGGCGTAACACCCCCGTCAACAACGGCGGTATCGGCCCGGTCAAGTACACCCTGGCTGCAGACATCTCCCACGAGATCTGCAAGGCCTACGACGTTGAGTCCGAAGGTGGCGTCGCCTTCCGTGGCGCCTTCCTGATCGACAAGAACGGCGTTGTCCGTTCGCAGATCGTCAACGACCTGCCGCTGGGCCGCAACATGGAAGAACTGCTGCGCCTGGTCGACGCCCTGCAATTCCACGAAGAGCACGGCGAAGTCTGCCCTGCCAACTGGAAAAAAGGCGACAAGGGCATGACCGCTTCGCCGGAAGGTGTTGCGGCCTACCTGAGCGAGAACGCTGGCAAGCTGTAATTGCCACGCGAATAAAAAAACCGGCCTTCATGGCCGGTTTTTTTATGTTTCGCCGTTTACAACGCCTGGATCAGTCGTTGAAATCGCGCCAGCCGCCCATTTCCTTCCAGCGGTTGACGATGCCGCAGAACAGCTCGGCGGTCTTCTCGGTGTCGTAGCGTGCCGAGTGGGCTTCACGCCCGTCGAAGTCGATGTCGGCACTTTGGCAGGCTCGGGCCAGGACGGTCTGGCCGTAGGCCAGGCCAGCCAGGGTAGCCGTGTCGAAGCTGGAGAAGGGGTGGAACGGGTTGCGCTTGAGGTCGTTGCGCGCCACGGCAGCATTGAGGAAACCCAAGTCGAAGCTGCTGTTGTGGCCGACCAGGATGGCCCGCTTGCAACCATTGGCCTTCAATGCCTTGCGCACCCCGCGGAAGATGTCGGTGAGCGCGGTTTCTTCGCTCACTGCCATGCGCAGCGGGTGATCCAACTTGATACCGGTGAATTCCAGGGCCGCCGGTTCGATGTTGGCCCCTTCGAAGGGCTCCACCCGGTAGAAGTAGGTGTGCTCCGGGAACAGGAAGCCTTTTTCGTCCATGCCGATGGTAACGGCGGCGATTTCGAGCAGCGCGTCGGTCGCGCTGTTGAAACCACCGGTCTCCACATCCACCACCACGGGCAGGTAACCACGGAAACGCTCGGCCATCGGATGGCGAACGCCGCTGCCTTGACCTTCCTGGTCGTCTTCGTAGAACGCTTCGCTCACGCCTTCTCCTCCAGCAGACGCCAGCGCAGTTTTTCACCGGCGCGCAGCGGAACCACGGTGTTGTCACCAAATGGCAGGCTGTCAGGAGCGGTCCACTCGTCACGGACCAGGGTGATGGTGTCGGTGTTCGCTGGCAAGCCATAGAACGCCGGGCCGTGCAGGCTGGCGAAACCTTCGAGCTTGTCCAGCGCATTGCGCTGTTCGAAGGCCTCGGCATACAGCTCGATGGCCGCATAGGCGGTATAGCAGCCGGCGCAGCCGCAGGCGGCTTCCTTGGCGTGACGGGCATGGGGCGCCGAATCGGTGCCGAGGAAGAACTTGCTGTTGCCGCTGGTGGCCGCGTCCAGCAGCGCCACCTGGTGGGTGTTGCGCTTGAGGATCGGCAGGCAATAGAAGTGTGGGCGGATACCGCCGACCAGCATGTGGTTGCGGTTGTACAGCAGGTGCTGGGCGGTGATGGTCGCGCCGACGTTGGCCGGGGCCTGCAGGACGAACTGCGCGGCATCGGCGGTGGTGATGTGTTCGAACACCACTTTCAGCGTGGGGAAGCGCTCGACCACGCGGGCCAGGTGCTCGTCGATGAAGCGTTTCTCGCGGTCGAACACATCGACCTCGGCACGGGTCACCTCGCCATGCACCAGCAGCGGCATGCCGGTTTCGGCCAAGGCTTCGAGGGCTGGCGTGATGTTGTCGATGCTGGTCACGCCCGAGTCGGAGTTGGTGGTGGCGCCGGCCGGGTACATCTTGGCGGCATACACGAAACCGCTGGCCTTGGCCGCGCGAATATCCTCGGCGCTGGTGCGGTCGGTGAGGTACAGCACCATCAGCGGCTCGAAGCGGCTGCCCGCCGGACGTGCGGCCAGAATACGCTCGCGATAGGCACCTGCCTCGACGGCGTTGCGTACCGGCGGGACCAGGTTGGGCATGATGATGGCGCGGGCGAAGGTACGCGCCACGTCGCCAACGGTATGGGGCAGGACGGCACCATCGCGCAGATGGATGTGCCAGTCGTCGGGACGCAGAAGGGTCAGGCGATCGGACATTGGGGATTCCAGGCGGGTCGAACTCAAGGGCCAATGCTACCGGAAAACCCCGGTAGGAGCACGGCTATCAAGTTTTCCCGCTGGCGTCCGATAGCCTGCAGGTAAGCCGTCAGAATCTGTGGAGCCACCCGTGCGCCAGCGTTACCTAGCCCTTCTTACCCTGTTTGCCAGCCTGCCGGCCGGGGCGTTGACCTTCCAGACGCGCGTGGAGAATGTCGCCTGGAGCGTCGAGGGCGACCCGTTCGAATGCCGGCTGTCCCAGGCGATCGACGGTTTCGGCAGCGGCGAGTTCGTCCGCCGTGCCGGCGAGCAGGCGGTTTTCCGGTTGCGTTCGGACAGCAACGCGCTAGGGGCGGGCAGCGCGACGTTGCTGGCCGCGGCAGCGCCTTGGCAACCTGGTCGAGGCGACATCAATCTCGGGGCCGTGCGCATGGGGCGCAGCGGGGTGTTGTTCACGTCGTCCCAGGGGCAGGCCAGCCGGCTGATCAATGGCCTGCTCGACGGGCGCAGCACGGTGGTGCGCAACTATGCCGGCGAAGGCGGCAGGCCCATGGAGGTGCGTGTATTGCCGGTCAGCTTCGTCAAGGCCTATGGTGACTACCAGGCATGCGCCGGCAAGCTGCTGCCGATGAACTTCGACCAGGTCCGCCAGACCCAGGTCGGTTTCCCGCGCGGTATCGAGCTGGACAGCGCGGCTCGGGCGCGCCTGGACGTGATTCTCGACTACCTCAAGGCCGACCCGTCGGTGAACCACATCGAGCTCGATGGCCACGCCGACAACAGCGGCAGCCGCCTGACCAACCGCGACACCTCGCGCCGCCGGGCCCTGGCGGTCGCCGACTACCTCAAGGCCCATGGCGTGCCGGAGGATCAGATTACCGTGCGCTTCCATGGCGAACGTTACCCCCTGGCCCGGAACAACAGTGCCGCCAACCGGGCGCGCAACCGCCGGGTGAACATCCAGCTCGAGCGTGTCGCCCCGGTCGAGAAACCGGTGGAAAAGCCCAAGGCAGAGCCCGCCCCGGCTCCCGCTGCCGCAGCCCCAGCGGTGCCTGACCCAGCGCCGACGCAGGCCCCCGCAGGAAAAAAATCCTGACTGAGGCGATAGTCGCGCTCTTGACTGTTCCTGTCGCTTTGTCATCACAAGCTGTCGCCCCATTGTAAATATTTCAGTGGGGCCGGTAGAATCAACCGCTTTCCGTACAACCCCGTGGAGTGATGGCATGGCGGACGTAAAAAAGGTCGTACTGGCGTATTCCGGCGGCCTTGATACTTCGGTGATTCTCAAGTGGCTGCAGGATACCTATAACTGCGAAGTGGTGACCTTCACCGCTGACCTGGGTCAGGGCGAAGAGGTCGAGCCGGCCCGCGCCAAGGCACAGGCAATGGGCGTCAAAGAGATCTACATCGACGACCTGCGCGAAGAATTCGTGCGCGATTTCGTGTTCCCGATGTTCCGCGCCAACACCGTCTACGAAGGTGAGTACCTGCTGGGTACTTCCATCGCCCGTCCGCTGATTGCCAAGCGTCTGATCGAAATCGCCAACGAAACCGGTGCCGATGCCATTTCCCACGGCGCGACCGGCAAGGGCAACGACCAGGTACGTTTCGAACTGGGTGCCTACGCCCTGAAACCAGGCGTCAAGGTCATCGCCCCGTGGCGTGAGTGGGACCTGCTGTCCCGCGAGAAGCTGATGGATTACGCCGAGAAGCACGGCATCCCGATCGAGCGTCACGGCAAGAAGAAGTCGCCGTACTCGATGGACGCCAACCTGCTGCACATTTCCTATGAAGGCGGCGTCCTGGAAGATACCTGGACCGAGCACGAGGAAGACATGTGGCGCTGGAGCGTCTCCCCGGAGAACGCCCCGGACCAGGCTACCTACATCGAGCTCACCTACCGCAACGGTGATATCGTCGCCATCGACGGCGTCGAGAAGACCCCGGCTACCGTTTTGGCCGACCTGAACCGCATCGGTGGCGCCAACGGTATCGGTCGCCTCGACATCGTCGAGAACCGTTACGTCGGCATGAAGTCCCGTGGCTGCTATGAGACTCCAGGCGGCACCATCATGCTCAAGGCCCACCGTGCCATCGAGTCGATCACCCTGGACCGTGAAGTCGCTCACCTGAAAGATGAGCTGATGCCCAAGTACGCCAGCCTGATCTACACCGGCTACTGGTGGAGCCCGGAGCGTCTGATGCTGCAGCAGATGATCGACGCCTCGCAGGTCAACGTGAACGGCGTGGTCCGCCTGAAACTGTACAAGGGCAACGTCACTGTTGTCGGTCGCAAGTCGGACGACTCGCTGTTCGATGCCAACATCGCGACCTTCGAGGAAGACGGCGGCGCCTACAACCAGGCCGATGCCGCGGGCTTCATCAAGCTCAATGCCCTGCGCATGCGTATTGCCGCCAACAAGGGCCGCTCGCTGCTCTGACCCTGGCGAGGGCACCCTGAAAAACCCGGCCTTGTGGCTAATGCCGGTCAGTTAAGCCTTATCGGCTGCACTTGGGGCTGCTACGCAGCCCATCGCGGCACAAGGCCGCTCCTACAGGATCACGTGACCTTGCCAATGGCGGGTTGCCTGTAGGAGCGGCCTTGTGCCGCGATGGGGCGCGTAGCGGCCCCAATTGCTTTACTGACCGGCATTAGACCTTGGGCCGGGTTTTTTCTTTCTTACTGGTCGATCGTCTCGTCGGGTGCGCTCAGCGCCTCGACCGATAGCTTGATGCGAATACCGGTATCGAGGTTGTCGAGCACCCAGCGGCGAGCGTGGAGGGGAGGGCGAGAGAGGGTACGCAATACATGCTGCTCGATCATTTTGCGCGTGTCGGGCCCTGAAAGCGTGATGATCATGGTCGGCGTGCTCGACTTGTCCACGGGCGGGGTGGTGGGCGTTTGGGCGTCGGTTTTGTTCCGGCCGGCGGTTCTGGTGGGCTGGTACAGGGAGTGGTAGTTGAAATTCAGGGTCAGGAAAAACAGCATGGTCAGGAAGAATGGAAAGCCCACCAGGAACCAGGTGTAGGTCTTCTGACTGTTCTCACTGAGAAAAGGCAGGGAAGCCAGGGCGGAGGCTTCGATGATGCCTGCGAATATGGCGATGATCGCCAAGGGACTGATGGATTCTGTCTGCTGCATGGTGTTTCGCCCGCAAATAGTTGCATATCTCTCGCCTGTTTTCGTGGCCGGCTGAAGATAGAGATATTTCCCTTGGACGCCATGAAATAACCATTGTCACTTTTTCGGGTTATTCGGAAACGGAATTAATCATTCTGGCTCTTCGCGTGTCTGCGTCTAAGAAGTAATTATTTATTCTTATTAATTTTTTGCATTACATGTACGGAATGCAAAATTTTATAAAGGGCCGCCTTGTAGGAAAGGTCCGAAATTGATGTAGGTCTCGTCTTTAGGTGGTCATATGCCGCAATCCGTCGCGCCATGGAGGGGCGTGCTCGGTTATCGTGGTGGCTCGGAGCAAGAATAATGAATCAATGGATATCGCATGAATAAAGTGCTTATCGTGGATGATCATCCGGTTATTCGTCTGGCTGTACGCATGCTGATGGAGCGGCATGGGTATGAGGTCGTGGCGGAAACCGACAACGGTGTGGATGCCTTGCAGTTGATCCGTGAATATCAACCCGACATTGTGGTGTTGGATATAGGCATTCCAAAACTTGATGGACTGGAAGTCATCGGCCGATTATCGGGCCTCAGCCCGGCCAGCAAGGTGCTGGTCCTGACTTCGCAGGCAGCAGGGCATTTCTCCATGCGTTGCATGCAGGCGGGCGCGGCGGGTTATGTGTGCAAGCAGCAGGACCTGACCGAGCTGCTCAGCGCGATCAAGGCGGTGCTGTCCGGGTACAGTTATTTTCCCAACCAGGCCCTGCACAAGGCGCGTGGTTGTGCCAAGGGGGGCACCGAGGAGGAGATGGTCCAGCGCCTTTCCGGCAGGGAGGTCATGGTGTTGAAGGAGCTGGCCAGTGGCAAGAGCAACAAGGAAATCGCCACCAGCATGTTCCTCAGTAACAAGACGGTCAGTACTTACAAGACACGCCTGCTGCTCAAGCTCAATGCCCGTTCACTGGTCGATCTCATCGAGCTTGCCCAGCGCCACGGCTTGTCGCGTCCCTGAAACAGGAAAGCCTCCGCAAGGGAGGCTTTCAGACTAGGCGGACTACAGGTCGTAGTCGAAGTCGGCAAGTTGTTTCTGCAGACGCCGTTCCTCGAGGAGATTATCGATGGTACGGCGTTTGCTCAGGTTGGTCTTCGCTGTTTCCACCTGGGGCTCGATATCGTCTTCCGAGGTGGCAAATTCATCGTCGATCGACAGCTCGTCTTTATCGGTGCTCATGAGTTACTCCAAGCCAAGGGGCCATTGGCCGTCCTTATAGCGAGAAACCTGATTCCGGTAAAAAAGATTTTTTCAATCGTATACAACCATTTCCCTCTGTTGTCTCAATCGTCAGAGGTCTTCTGTTTGTACTCGCACAGGTCCTCGATACGGCAGGCGCCACAACGGGGTTTGCGCGCCTGGCATACATAACGCCCATGCAGGATCAACCAATGGTGGGCGTCGAGCAGGTAATCCTTGGGTACGAACTTGAGCAGCTTCTTTTCCACCTCCAACACCGTCTTGCCAGGCGCGATGCCGGTTCGGTTGCTGACGCGGAAGATATGGGTGTCGACGGCCATGGCCGGTTGGCGGAACGCGGTGTTGAGCACGACGTTCGCAGTCTTGCGGCCAACACCAGGCAGTGCCTCGAGGGCTTCGCGGGTCTGGGGCACTTCGCCGCCGTGGCGTTCGATCAGCAGGCGGCAGGTCTCGATGACGTTCTTGGCCTTGCTGTTGTAGAGGCCTATGGTCCTGATGTATTCGCTCAGCCCATCGACACCCAGGGCATGGATGGCCTGCGGCGTGTTGGCCACGGGGTACAGCCTTGCAGTGGCCTTGTTCACCCCCACATCCGTCGCCTGGGCCGACAGGATGACGGCGATGAGCAATTCGAAAGGAGTGGTGTAGGCCAGTTCGGTCTTCGGGTCGGGGTTGTCTTCGTGCAGCCTGCGAAAAATCTCCAGGCGTTTGGCGGCATTCATGGGCTCAAAGGCTTCCTTGACGACGTGAGGGGGCTGGCCCCGGACGCAGGCGATTGTACAGCGCCAGCAAGCCGCCGAGCAGCATCAATCCACCCGGCGCCAGGCTTGCCAGATGCACGCCGACCCCGGCAGCCAACCCTTGCCGACAGGCGCCAAGCAATACGCACAGCATCAGCAGGCCGCCCAGGAAAACGCCCAGCCGACGCCAGCCAAGCCCGTCAGGCCACAGCTGATCCGCCATCAGGCATTGGATGCAGAGCAGGGCGGGATAGTGACCGAGTGCAAGGGCCAGCGGTAGAGCCAAGGCCTCTAGACCCAGCTGCAGGCTGCTGGCAAGCGCTGCGAGCAGCAACAGGCTGGCCAGCAGGCGCCAGGGGCCAGCGAGCCAATGGCGCAGCGGTATCAGCAACGCCTGGTGCAGGCCTATGAGCACCACGGCGCACAACCCAATGGCAATGGCCTGTGCCAAGGTCGAGGTGGCGCCTGCCAGGGGAATCACGCTGATCCCAGGCAGCCAGAATCTATTCATCGGTACGTGCCTCCAGCAGGGTGGTGCGGTGGGCATCGAAATAGCGCAGGGCATCCTGCAAGGCGTCGATCACCGCACGGGACGTGACGGTGGCTCCGGCTAATTGGTCGTAGTCGCCGTGGTCGCGCTTGATGGCCCAGGCGCCGGCCTGCGTGCGGCCTGCGAACTGGCCCAGCCAATGAACCCGGGGATCGACCAATTGGTCCCCGAGGCCAGGGCTTTCCTGCTGCTCCAGAACCTGGATTCCGACCAGGCGCCCGGTTGGGTCGATGGCGATCGCCAGAACAATCGGCCCCGCGTACCCCTGTGCCTGGCTGTGCAGCAGCACAGCGCTCGGCTTGCCGCCCAGGGTTGCCCTGTAGCCGGCCAGCAGCCGGCTATGGGGCAGGTGCGTGTCGGCCAGTGTCAGGGGCGCTTGCAAGGGCTGGTTGTCGAAGCTACCGGCAGGCAGTGCCTGTAACCAGTGTAGGTTGCGCAACTGTCGCTCGGCCTCGAGGCGGGTTGGCGCTGTCCAGTGCCGCCAGGCCAGGGTGCTGGCCAGCGAAAAGAGGCCGATCAGCACCAGCAGCAAGGCATTGCGCGCCGCCCGGTTCATGCACTGGCCTGCGAACGGCGTGCCGCCAGGCGTTCCAGCGCGGGTACGGCAAGGTTCATCAAGAGGATGGCGAACGCCGTGCCGTCGGGGTAGCTGCCCCAGGTGCGGATCAGGTAGATCAGCAAGCCCGCGCCGAAGCCGAACGCCAGGCGGGCCAAGGCGCTACGGGGAGCGGATACCGGTTCGGTGGCGATGAAGAACGCCGCCAGCATGGTCGAGCCGGAGAACAGGTGCAACAGCGGCGAGCCGTTGGAGTCGGAGCCCGAGCCGTTCCAACACAGCAGGCTGAACACGAACAGGCCCGCCAGCAGGCCTGCTGGGGCATGCCAGGCGATGACCTTGCGCTGCCAGAGGAACAGGCCGCCAAGCAGGAAAGCCAGATTCACCCATTCGCTACCGCGCCCGCCGATCGCGCCGAAGCCTGGGTGTTGGGCGAACAGTTCTTCGAGGGTCAGGCTGCGGTTGTGGCGCAGCCCGTCCAGCGCCGTCGGAATGGCCCAGGCGTCGACGTGCGCTGGTGTGCCGAACAGATGTTGCGCACTCTCCATCAAGCCAGCCGGCTGGCCTGGCCATTGGTTCATCTGCAGGGGGAAACTCAGTAGGACGAAGGCATAGCCGACCATTGCCGGGTTGAACAGGTTGCGCCCGACGCCACCGAAGGCTTGCTTGCCTATGGCGATGGCCACGCTCGTGGCGACGACCGGCAACCACCACGGTGCCAGGCTGGGCAGGGCTGCGGCCAGCAGCACGGCGCTGACCAGTGCGCTGCCGTCACTCAACATCGGCAACGGCGATTGGCCGCGCAGGGCCAGCAGCAGGGCTTCACAGGCCAGGGCGGTGCTGGCACAGAGCAACAGGTTGAACAGCACACCCCAGCCATGCAGCCAGAGCAGGGTCAGCAAGCCGGGGGCGCAGGCCAGCAGCACCAAGCCCATGGCATTGCGCAGCCGCGGGTCAGGCGCTGGCATGGCCCGGCTCGGCCAGCAGGGCGTCAAGGCGTCGCTGGGCCTGCTCGGCCGCCTCTTGCAGATGACGCAGTTGCTCGAGCTGGGCTTCGCTCGGTGCGTTGCCAAACGCACTGCGGGCCTTGCTCAACTGGGCGCGGCTCATGGCGGCAGCGATCTTCGCCTGCTTCAAGGCGGCGTCGCTGCTGGCGGCTTTTTGCGCCTTGACCCGTTCGATGGCCGCCTTGATCGGATCTGGCGCGGCATCGCTGTTGCCTGCCGTAGGGCCGACCGGGCGCTGGTTGCGCGCCAATCGCTCGGCCTGACGACGTGCTTCATCGCGTTGCAGCCGGGCATTGCGTTGTTCGTGGCGACGGCGCGCGTGGTCGCGGCGTTGGGTGCGCGCGGCCTGCTGTAGCGGCGTCTGGGCCAGCCCGCCAACGATCGGGATGAGGGTGTCCGGCAAGGGCAGCAGGTCGATGCAGTCGACCGGGCAGGGCGCCAGGCACAGGTCGCAGCCCGTGCATTCACTGGCGATGACCGTATGCATCAGCTTCGCGGCGCCGACGATGGCGTCCACCGGGCAAGCCTGGATGCATTTGGTGCAGCCAATGCACTCGGCCTCGCGGATATAGGCCACCTGGGGCGGTGCGCTGCCCCTGCTCGGGTCGAGGTCGATGATCGGGGTCTCGAGCAGGCGAGCCAGCGCGGCGATCGTTTCTGCGCCGCCCGGTGGGCATTTGTTGATCGCTTCGCCAGCGGCCAGCCCTTGGGCATAGGGCCGGCAACCGGCGTGGCCGCATTTGCCGCACTGGGTTTGTGGAAGCAGGGCGTCGATGCGTTGAATCAGGCTCATTGTGTGAATAATCCGTTGAAACCGGAGAACGCCATGGCCATCACGCCGGCGCCGATCAGTGCGATGGGCAGGCCGCGTAGGGCAATGGGCATGTCGTCGTGGTCCGTACGTTGGCGCAGGTCGTCGAACAAGGCCAGGGCAAGCCAGAAGCCCAGCCCCCCGGCCAGGCCGCTGCCGAGTGACGGCAGCCATTGGCCGAGCGAGCCCGGCTGCAATAGCAAGCCTAGCACCAGGGTGTTGCCCAGTAGCAGAGGCGGCAGGTTGTCCATCCTCCAGGCGGGGTGCAGTTGCCCGAGCAGCCTGGGCAGGCCCAAGGCCAGCAGTGCCAGCAAGGGCAGCAGCACGAATAACTGCAGGTCCTGTACTTGCAGGATAAACATCAGGTCCTGCAGCAGTTGCCCGACGATCAGGCCCAACATGACCGCCAGGGCGCTGCAAGCGCCGAGTACGTGAAGCTGCACCCGGGAAATCGGTGACTGTTGCAGGATCAGGTGATTGACCAGCGCAGCGCTGACCAGTACCAGGACGTAGTCGCTCATGGGAAGGCCGATGGCTGGGAGCTGCCGACAGTATGGCACGCGACGGCGGATGGAAATGCCCCGGCCGAGGGCCGGGGCAAGGAGCGCTGCTTACTTGATGCGCTGGCCTGGCTTGGCGCCGCTGTCGGGGCTCAGCAGGTAGATTTCCTCACCGCCAGGGCCCGCCGCCATGACCATGCCTTCGGACATGCCGAAACGCATTTTTCGTGGCTTGAGGTTGGCCACCATCATGGTCAGACGGCCTTCGAGCTTGGCCGGGTCTGGGTAGGCTGACTTGATGCCGGAGAATACGTTGCGGCGTTCGTCGCCGATGTCCAGGGTCAGGCGCAGCAGCTTGTCGGCGCCCTCGACCGCCTCGGCCTTGACGATCAGCGCCACGCGCAGGTCGACCGCAGCAAAGGTATCGAACTCGACCTCCGGCGACAGCGGGTCCTTGGCCAGTTCGCCATTGCCAGCCGGGGCTGCAGCCTCGGCGGCGGCAAGGTCTTCCTTGCTGGCGGCGACCATGGCTTCGATCCTGGCCGGTTCGATACGGCTCATCAGCGCCTTGAACGGGTTGAGCGTGTGGTTTTCCAGGCGCGACAGGTGGTCGCTCCAAGTCAGCGGTGCGACATTGAGGAAGGCCTCGGCGTCGGCAGCCAGCACCGGCAGCACCGGCTTGAGGAAGATCACCAACTGGCGGAACAGGTTGATGCCCTGGGCACAAATGGCCTGGACCTCGTCCTGCTTACCTTCCTGCTTGGCCAGCGACCACGGTGCCTTGTCGGCGATCCAGGCGTTGGCGCGGTCGGCCAGGGCCATGATTTCACGCATGGCGCGGGCGAAGTCGCGGTTTTCGTAGGCATCGGCGATGGACGGTGCGGCGGCCAGGAACGCTTCGCTCAGCTCGGGAGCGGCATCGCCGCCTACCAGGACACCTGCATTGCCCTTGTGGACGAAGCCTGCACAGCGGCTAGCGATGTTGACCACCTTGCCGACCAGGTCAGAGTTGACCTTCTGCACGAAGTCGTCGAGGTTCAGGTCCAGGTCATCGACGCCACGGCCCAGCTTGGAGGCGTAGTAGTAGCGCAGGTATTCCGGCTGCAGGTGGTCCAGGTAGGTACGCGCCTTGATGAAGGTGCCGCGCGACTTGGACATCTTGGCGCCGTTGACCGTCAGGTAGCCGTGCACGTTGATGGCGGTCGGCTTGCGGAAGCCCGCGCCTTCGAGCATGGCTGGCCAGAACAGGGCGTGGAAGTTGACGATGTCCTTGCCGATGAAGTGATACAGCTCGGCCTTGGAGTCTTCTTTCCAGAACGCGTCGAAGTCCAGTTCCGGACGGCGTGCGCACAGGTTCTTGAAGCTGGCCATGTAGCCGATCGGCGCATCCAGCCATACGTAGAAGTACTTGCCCGGCTCGCCCGGGATCTCGAAGCCGAAGTACGGCGCGTCGCGGGAGATGTCCCACTCCTGCAGGCCCGAGTCCAGCCACTCGGCCAGCTTGTTGGCGACGGCGTCCTGCAGGGTACCGCTGCGGGTCCACTGCTGCAGCATCGCCTGGAAATCAGGCAGCTTGAAGAAGAAGTGCTGGGAGTCGCGCAGCTCCGGCGTGGCACCGGAAATGGCCGACTTGGGGTTCTTCAGCTCGGTGGGTGCGTAGGTGGCACCGCATTTTTCGCAGTTGTCGCCGTACTGGTCTTCGGCCGCGCACTTGGGGCAGGTGCCCTTGATGAAGCGGTCGGCCAGGAACATGCCCTTCTCGGGGTCGTAGTACTGGGTGACCGAACGGGTGGCAATGTGCCCTGCTTCACGCAGGCGGGTGTAGATCAGGCTCGACAGCTCGCGGTTTTCTTCGCAGTGGGTCGAGTGGAAGTTGTCGAAATCGACCAGGAAATCGGCGAAGTCGCTGCTGTGTTCGGCCTGGACGTTGGCGATCAGCTGTTCCGGGGTGATGCCTTCCTTCTCGGCGCGCAGCATGATGGCCGAGCCGTGGGCGTCGTCGGCACAGACATAGATGCACTGGTTGCCGCGCAGCTTCTGGAAGCGAACCCACATGTCCGTCTGGATGTACTCGAGCATATGGCCAAGGTGGATGGAACCATTGGCATAGGGCAGGGCGCTGGTGACGAGAATCTGGCGTGGCTCGGACATGGTGGCTTGGCTACTTGATCTGGCAACGGGATGGAAAATGAAGAAGATCGGCCACTATAAAGGGCTGGCGAATATATTTCACCCCAAGGACGCATCTGCTGACGATTGACGGTTAGCATAGGCGCCTGTTCCATATTCGTTTGCCATTGGGAGTGTCCATGAGTGCCGTCACACATGCCGCCGTCGAAGGCGTGCTTCGCCAGTACACCGACCCCTACCTGAACCAGGACCCGGTCAGCGCCGGTTGCGTGCGCGCCATCGACATCCAGGGCGGGCAGGTCAACGTACGCTTGCAACTGGGCTATGCCGCCGGTTTGTTCAAGAACGGCTGGGCGCAGGTGCTGGGCACCGCCATCGAAAACCTCGACGGCGTGAGCGCGGCTACGGTTTCGATCGACTGCGTGGTCGGTACCCACAAGGGCCAGGCCCAGGTGCCGGCCATGGCCAACGTCAAGAACATCATCGCCGTGGCGTCGGGCAAGGGCGGTGTCGGCAAGTCCACCACCGCCGCCAACCTGGCCCTGGCCCTCGCCCGCGAGGGTGCCCGGGTGGGTATCCTCGATGCCGATATCTACGGCCCGAGCCAGGGCGTGATGTTCGGCATCGCCGAGGGCACCCGGCCGCAGGTGCGCGAGCAGAAGTGGTTCGTGCCGATCAAGGCCCATGGGGTGGAAGTCATGTCCATGGCCTTTCTCACCGATGACAACACACCGATGGTCTGGCGTGGCCCGATGGTCTCCGGCGCGCTGTTGCAACTGGTGACCCAGACCGCCTGGGACGACCTCGACTATTTGGTGATCGACATGCCGCCGGGCACCGGCGACATCCAGCTGACCCTGGCGCAAAAGGTGCCGGTGGCCGGCTCGGTGATCGTCACCACCCCGCAGGACCTGGCCCTGCTGGATGCGAAAAAGGGTGTGGAGATGTTCCGCAAGGTCAACATCCCGGTACTGGGCGTGGTCGAGAACATGGCCGTGCACATCTGCTCGAACTGCGGCCATGCCGAGCACCTGTTCGGCGAAGGGGGGGGCCAGAAGCTTGCCGCCCAGTATGGGGTCGAGCTGCTGGCTTCCCTGCCACTGTCGATGTTGATCCGCGAGCAGGCCGACAACGGCAAGCCGACGGCCATCGCCGAGCCGGAAAGCCAGATCGCCATGATCTACCAGGAGCTGGCCCGCCAGGTGGGGGCGCGCATCGTGTTGCAGGAAGCGGCGGCGCCGGCGATGCCGAACATCACCATTAGCGAAGATTGACGCCCGCTCCGGTTTTTCGTGTTCTTGCTGATAGCCAGGGGCCGCTGCGCGGCCCTTTCGCGGCGCGAGGCCGCTCCTACAGGGAGAGCGCCGGCATTCGGTCAGGCATAAAAAAACCCGCCAGAGGCGGGTTTTTTTGAAAGCGAGGAAGCAATCGACTTAGGCGATTTGAACTTCTTCAGCCTGCATGCCTTTCTGGCCGCGGGTAGCGACGAAAGTAACAGCCTGGCCTTCTTTCAGGGTTTTGAAGCCGTCAGCCTGGATGGCTTTGAAGTGTACGAACAGGTCGTCACCCGACTGAGGGGTGATGAAGCCGTAGCCCTTCTCATCGTTGAACCACTTGACAACACCGGATTGGCGATTGGACATGTTTCTGTCTCCTTGGACAAAGTAGATTTCGGCACAGGAAACGCCCTGGCCGGGACTGAGCGCAAAGAGAGCAGAAAATTCAGCGATGGGCCGATTGGAATCGTGCATCAAACTAGAGATTCTCGGTGTCACGTGCAGCACAGTGGCGCCACCTTAACCCACTTTCCCCGACCTGCCAATGGTCAATGACGGCTTTGTCGAAATTCGGATCGACGGCGGCTGCAACTCCCGTCCGGCGAGGGATTGCGGGATGGAACTTTGCCACAGGCGCCGGGACCGGTAAGATGCGCGTCTCGTTTTTCACCTTGCACTCTTCAGGACACTCCCGCCATGAGCATCAAATCGGACAAGTGGATTCGCCGCATGGCGCAGGAACACGGCATGATCGAACCGTTCGTCGAGCGCCAAGTGCGCGGCGGCGAAGACAGCCGGGTCATTTCCTTCGGCGTCTCCAGCTACGGCTACGACGTGCGTTGCGCCGACGAATTCAAGGTGTTCACCAACATCAATTCGGCCACCGTCGACCCGAAGAATTTCGATGCCGGCAGCTTCGTCGATGTCAAGAGCGACGTGTGCATCATCCCGCCGAACTCCTTCGCCCTGGCCCGCACCGTCGAATACTTCCGCATTCCGCGCAACGTATTGACCATCTGCCTGGGCAAGAGCACCTACGCCCGCTGCGGCATCATCGTCAACGTCACCCCGCTGGAACCGGAGTGGGAGGGCCACGTGACCCTGGAGTTCTCCAACACCACCACCCTGCCGGCCAAGATCTACGCCAATGAAGGCGTGGCGCAGATGCTCTTCCTCGAGTCCGATGAAGAATGCGAAGTGTCCTACAAGGATCGTGGCGGCAAGTACCAGGGCCAGCGCGGCGTCACCCTGCCGCGCACCTGAGGCGACGAGCGCGGGGAATTCCTCGCGCTCCAGGCACTCCAATGCTCAGAACGGTCCGGTGCGCATGACGCGCATCGGCTATCGCCAGGAGCAGCCAATGAAACTCCATCCCGCTATCAGCGCGAAGCTGGCCGTCCTCCAGCCCAACCAGATCGGGTTGCTGGCATGGTCCCTGCTGGCGCATCCCCCCACGCCAGTGCAGGCCGGTGGTGTGCCCCACCAGCCAGACCCTGATACCCCACAACCCCCCGAACCAGGCGAATCACCCCCTATGGAGCCGGGCGAGCCCACCTTGCCGGACGAGCCGCCTCCCTCGCCGGTGGCCTGAAGGCCACGCGGTCTCAGTTGGCCAGTAGGTAACCGCTGCGGCAGACCTGCTCGCCCGCCACATGCGCGATGACCATGCCTGCCGTGGCCATGCGCCTTACGCTGCGTGCATACAGCAAGCCTGCCTGGGCGTTGCGCACGGCCGTCACTCGATCGCTGAGCGGGTCGATCACTTCGGCGATCAGTTGGCCGGCTTCCAGGTACTGCCCGGGCTTGGCGTGGAACACCAGCAACCCGCCTAATGGGGCCATTACCGGTTCCACGCCAGCCAGTGGCGTTGCTGGGTAGGCGAGGGGCGGCAATGCCTTGACCTGGCCTTCGATGACCCCGGCATGGGTCAGGAAATCCAGGATGCCCTGACAGTCCTTGGCCGCCAGCTCATGGCTGACATCGGCCTGGCCGCGCAACTCGACCGTCACCGAAAAACTGCCCAGGGGGATCGGGAACTGCTTGCCGAAGCGCTGCTGCAATTGCCACCACACCAGGCTGAAACATTCATCGAACGACTGCCCCCCTGAATCGGTGGCCAGCAGGCTGGCCTGCACGCCCAGGTAACGTGCCAGGGGCTCGACCTGAGGCCAGGCCTCAGGCGTGGTGTACAGGTGTTCCACCGCTTCGAAGTCGCAGTGCAAGTCGAGCACGATGTCGGCGTCGCAGGCCAGGCGCTGCAAGTTCAGGCGCTGGGACTGCAACGGCGTGCGTACAGGATGGGCGTCCAGCCCGCGACGCAGGTATTCGCGGATCAACGCCAGGTTGTGCGCCGGGTCCTGGGTCAGGTGGCCTTCGATCTGGTCGCCGATGCTGTCCGACAGGTCGACGAAGTTGCGGTTGAAGTTTTCCCCGCTCTGCAACTCGAAGCGCCCCAGTGGCGCATCCAGCAGCACCTGTTCCAGGCCCACGGGGTTGGCCACCGGCACCAGGATCACTTCTTTGCGCAGCCGGCTTTGCTGTTCCAGCTCGACCAGGCGGCGTTTGAGGTGCCAGGCCACCAGCATGCCGGGCAATTCGTCGGCGTGCAGGGAGGCCTGGATGTAGACCTTGCCGCCACCGCGCGGGCCAAAGTGGAAGCTGTGAAGCTGACGGGCAATACCCGGGACGGGGGACAGCAGGTCGTGGGTCGAATGATGCATGGTGGTCCTGGCTGAGTGGCGAAAACGGTCTGCGATAACAGTCGGCACAAAGATAGAAGCATAACTTCGGCCGTTGCGCAGCCTCTCTTGGCCTGGCCCCTGGGACAGGACGTGCGAAGGGAACCCCGGGCAGCCCAAGCTGGGCCGCCCGGAGGAGTATCAGGAAAGGGCGATCTTCCAACCGTCGCGCTTGGCTTTGTCGATGCTGACCTTGACCGTTCTGGCAATGTTCAGGCGCTTGCCGTCATGCATCAGGTAAGGCGCGGTGTGGAAGTGGTCCCAGGTGACGGTACTGTCGTCCGGCACCAGATCCTGCGGGTCGTAGGCGATTTCCAGGACAGCTGGCGACGAGCTGGCAGGGACCGAGACGTCGCCGTCCGATAGCATTCGATAAAACGAAATTTCGTTACCGACCCAAAGCTGGACGTTCGCAGTCGCCCCCGCTGGAACGTGCAGCGACTCGGGCCAGGAAATTTCTATCTGCAATGTTTCAGTGCTCATGATGGCATCCTTTCTCGAATGGGTGGGCCGCGGACGTCCACCATGGACGTCGCGGTCGAGGGAGATGCTACGAGCGTCGGCTGCTGGCGATCAGAGGGAAAGGCGCCCGACCTCAGCGACCCGGCACCAGGGTAAGGCGCTGGCTGCCGTAGGCCCGGGAGAAATTCGCCTGCTGCAGGGGCAAGCTCATGAAGCGGCCCTGGAACCAGGCGTTCAGGCCATCGCTGTAGTGGCGGCTGGCCGGGTTGCCGGACTGGCCGTTGCTGGTCAGTACCTGCAGCGGTTCGGCCTGGCCGAAATCGACGATCATGCGCGCCGAGGCCGGCAGGCTGGTGTCGAAGCTGCTGCCCCAGGCATAGGGCGTCAGGGCCAGGGTGCTGAAATCACCGCCGGCCGCCATGGGCGCTCGGCTGACGGCATCGCCCAGGCCATGATAGGCCGGTGCCGGCCAGCGATACTGGTGCAGCCGGCCCCATTGCCAGGCGCGACGGTCAGCACCCAGTTGCGCAACGCCAGCTTCCATCGCGGCCGCCAGGCTGCGGGCGAGGATGGTGGGCTTGTCTTCTGTTTGTGTCGTGCTGCGGTCGTCCCAGAACGGGCTGTCCTCGCGCCCGAGCAAGTGGTCGGCCTGGGCCGAATAGGACAGGCGCGCGTTGCCGACGAATGCTTGCCAGGCCGGGCTGGACTCCGGGCCGAGTTCGTCGAGGAAGGTCTGCCGCGCCACAGCCTGGAGGAACAGCTGGTAGAGCGCGGCATCGGCCGAGACTGGGCTCAGGCGGCCATCGAACGCCTTGAGCGTCGCCAAGGCCTCGCGGGCCTGGGGGCGCTGGGCGGCGGGCAGTGCGTCGATGGCTTGGGCGAGGGACTGGGCCATGCCCGGTGCGTCGAACATCTGCTTGAGCTTGTCCGCCAGCAGGGTGACCTGGTCATTCTGCAAGGCCATCAGGCTGCGGCTGTCATGGCGACCGTTGCCGGCCAGCTGGGCCAGGCGCTCGGCGCGCTCGGGGTAATACCAGGTGTTGGAAAGCTGCATGCCGTAGCCTCGGGGCAGGCTGCGCTGGTTGGCGTGGCCGATCCAGCCGGCGGTGGGGTCCTGGTCGTAGGGGTGCAGCATCGGGTCGGCATAGCCGTCCCAGTCGTAGCGCCCGTCCCAGCCTGGCGAGGGCAGTAGGCCCTGGCCTTCGCGGCGGTTGGGGTAACGGCCGCTGACCTGCCAGCCGATGTGCTGGGGTTCGGCGAAGACGAAGTTCAGCGCCGCGGCACCGACTTCGCGGGTGGTGTCGAAGGCTCGCTCTACCGACGGCGCGCGAGTCAGGTTGAACAACGCGTCCAGGCTGGCGTCACCCTTGAGTTGCGGCAGGTTCAGGGCAAGGCCCAGGCCAGCGCTGGCCGGCTGGCTGAGCAGAGTGCCGTGACGTGTGTCGTACATGACTTCGCGCTGCGGGCGCTGGCCACGTACGAAGAAGGTTTCGCTGCGTGCCCGCGCCGGCAGCCACTTGCCATCGGCCAGGTAGCTCAGTTGGTTACCCTGGCGGCGCAGTTGTTCCAGGTACAGGTCCTGGTTGTCGGCCATGACCGCGCTGCTGCTCCAGGCCAGCTTGCCGTTGTACCCGGCCAGCACGATGGGCAGGCCCGGCAGCGACAGGCCGGCAACCTGGTACTTGCTGGTGTGGATTTGAACCGGGGCCAGGGCCCAGTTGGCGCGGCTGTCGCTGGCCAGCAGGCTCTTGCCGCTGCGGCTGCGCTGCGGGCCCAGGGCCAGGTTGGCTGAGCCCGGGGTGCCGAGCAGGCCCAGGTCAGCGAGTTTCTGGCCTGCACTGGCCAGGGCATCCAGGCCCGGCAGCTGGCTTGCCAGGTTCAGGCCCTTGAGTTTGTCCAGTTCGGCTTCGGCCAGCGGTTCGTCTGGCGCACCCGGCAGCAGCCAGGCCAGCTTGTCGGCGCCGACCTTTTGCGCCAGGACCAGGGCCGCGAGCTCTTCCTGGAGGTTCACCGACTGGCTGAAGGCATAGAGGCTGAACACCAGCGCCGAATCCTCGGGCTTCCAGTATTCCGGGCGGTAGCCGCTGCGGGCGAGTTCTGCCGGCAGTCGGTCGCGGTAGCGGAACAGGTAGGCGTTGACCCCGCGGGCATAGACCTCGAAGAAGCGCTTCAGGCGCGGCGAGGCATCGGCATACAGCTGCCCGGCGCTTTGCTTGAGGTTGGCGGCCCGCATCAGGCGGTCGATGTCCAGGGCCTCGGAGCCTGCCAACTCGGCCAGGCGGCCCTGGGCCAGCAGGCGCATGGCGACCATCTGCTCGATACGGTCACCCGCATGGATATAGCCCAGGCTGAACAGCGCGTCATGGAAGCTGCTGCTTTCGATCAGGGGGGCGCCCATGGCGTTGCGGCGCACCGAGACGTTCTGCGCCAGCCCCTTGAGCGGTTGCACCCCCGTAGTGGGGGGCACGCTGTCCTGGTAGCCGCCCGTCTGGCAACCGGCAAGGCCGAGCATGCCGAACAATGCGGCGGCAGTGCCGAACCGGGGGCGGAAGGGGGGAAGGGCGGGGGCTGCCATGACGAGGCTCCTGCTAGGCGTGGCGGGGGTTCAAAGGCGCTACGTTAGTGAGCGCGCGGTCGCCGTGCAAGGTGGCTAGAGGCTTTATTTTCAGGGGCTGCCCAGCGGCTGTTCAGATTAAAACGGATGGGATGGTCATCGCGGGGCAAGCCCGCTCCCACACAGGCTTGCAACGTCTGCGCGGGTCCCTGTGGGAGCGGGCTTGTCCCGCGATGACCGCGAAGCGGCCCGCAGGACTGGACTGCCGGGGATCAGGCCCCGTGGCACTTCTTGAATTTCTTCTGGCTGCCGCACGGGCATGGGTCGTTGCGGCCGACGTCCTTCAGGGCATTGCGCACCGGCTCCTGGTGGCCGTGGTTGCAGTGCGGGCCGTGCACATGGCCGTGGTCGTGGTCATGGTGGTCGTGACCGTGGTTGCAGTCGGGGCCATGGACATGGGGTTGTTGGGTCATTGCGGGGTTACTCCGGTTGAAGATCGCCGGGGATTATCTCACCACTGCGCGACAAGTGCAGGCCCCGGTGGACGATCAGCCCGGTGTTCAGTTCACCCTGCAGGCGGTAATGCAGAGGTTGCTCGCTCTTGAGCAGCTTGGCCAGGGGCTTGAGGTGCTGCCACAGATTGGTCCGCGCAGTGATCTTGAAGGTGCGCGTGGCATGGCCGCCGACGCTGCGCCAGAGGCTGGCCTCGTCCTGCGCCAGCATCAGCTCGTTGAGCCGCACCGAATAGGCCAGGTTGCGAATGAACAGGCGGCTGTCGTTGGGGTTGTCCACCCGTAGGTGAAGCACGAACTCCTGCTGATGCAGACGGGCCTTGACGGTCTCGACCCTGACCAGCCGAATCTGCGGCTCGCGCCAGCTATCGCCGCCCCAGCCGGCACAGCCCGCCAACAGTGCCAATGAAAGGGTGAGGACGAGCAGGCGGGCCGTGGCGATCATGGTCAGCTACCGATATAACTGGCGCAGCATTTCTTGAACTTCTGCCCGCTGGCGCAGGGGCAGGGGTCGTTGCGGCCGGCCTTGAGGCCCACGGTCGGGTCGATGAAATACCAACGGCCGTCGTGTTGGACGAAGGCGGAGCGTTCATGGTGTTGGTGGTCGCCTTGCTGATCGTGCCAGCGCGCGGTGAAGCTGACGAAGGCATGCTCGGGCTGGCCGCCGAGCACCTCGGCGCGCTCGACCTCCAGGCCCAGCCAGGTACTTTGGGCGCTCCACGCGGCAATGGCCGCGCGATCCAGGCCTGCCTGTTGGGCGGGCAGGGTGGTCGCCACCAGGTAGTCCACCAGGCCCAGCACATAGGCACTGTAGCGCGAACGCATCAGCGCCTGGGCGTCCGGGGCCGGGGTGCCGGCGTGATAATGCCCGCAGCAGGCGTCGAGCAGGTTGCCGCTGCCGCAAGGGCAGACCGAGACACTCATTCCATCACCACCAGTACTTGCCGAAGTTTTCAGGGTTGGCCCAGAACTTGGCGTTGAGCCAGTCCGGGACCTGCTTATAGTCATGTAGATCATAGGTGAACAGGCTCAGCACCTGGTCGTCCCGGCGAAATTTCTCACTGGCCGACAGCGCCAGGGCGAAGAAATCGGTGTCGAGCCAGCCGCAGGCCTGCAGGTCCGCCAGCACGGCGACCCGGCTGGCATTGAGGTTACGGATGCCGCCGAGCAGCTCCAGGCCGGTGCGTTTGGGCAGATGTTCGAGGCAGTCCACCAGTACCGCGAGGTCGAAGCGCTGGGCGGCGGCCAGAGGCGGTAGCGGGCCCGGTGCGACCGTTTCGATGTGCACCTCGGGGTGGGCCTGGGCAAATGCCTCCAGGGCCGGAAAACGCGTGCCCACCAACAACAGGCGTTGGGGGGTGAAGCGCTCGAGCAGGGCGGCGAGGGCCTGCTGCGGGGTGCGCTGGGAAAAACCGTCGGTCATTGCCAATCCTCGTTCAGGTGGGCCCTAGACTAGCGGGCCCGGGGCGGTCGGCAAAGAGGTATGGCTCATTGCTGGCAGAGAGGGAATGCGCGGTCTTTACTCCGAAGGATCGGTCTTATGCCGATTCCCCCTAGGAGAAGCTACAAGATGAGCATAGTACGCACAGCGATACCCCTGGTCCTGCTCACCAGTGTGTTGACTGGATGTGCAGGTTTGCAAAAAACCGACTGGCAGAAGTGTGCTGCCGTCGGGGGTGTGGGCGGCGCTGCCCTGGGCGCCATCGAGAGCTCCAGCTGGGCTGGGTGGGGCGCGTTGCTGGGCGGTGGCCTGGCGGCGGGCTACTGCTGGGCCCATGGCGATGGCGACGAGGATGGCGACGGCGTGCCGGACAGCCGCGACAAGTGCCCAGGTACCCCGCCCGGGGTGCAGGTCGACGCCAATGGCTGCCCGCCAGAGCCGGCCCCGGTGGTCGAGGAGGTGGTGGTGCAGAAGGAAGAAGTCATCGTCATCCGTGACGTGCACTTCGAATTCGACTCCGCGCGCCTGACCGCGACCGACAAGGAGCGCCTCAATACCATCGCCACGCGCCTGAAACAGGAAGCGCCGAGCGCCCGCCTGACCGTGACCGGGCATACCGACAGCGTCGGCTCCGACAGCTACAACCAGAAACTGTCCGAGCGCCGCGCCCACTCGGTGACCGACTACCTGGTCGAAAGCGGCGTACCTCGCAGCAGCTTCGTCTCGGTGGTAGGTGCTGGCGAGACCCAGCCGGTGGCCGACAACGCGACCGCCGATGGCCGCGCCATGAACCGTCGCACTGAAATCAAGATCGAGCGCTGACGGCCTGCGCCCATGCCTTGAGCAGTGGCATGGGCGCGCCCTCATACAAGTGACCGGCCGCGGCCGGTGACACAGGAGCATTCATCATGGGTGTCATGTCGAAGGCGGCATTGCCGCTGCTGGTGGTCACGAGCTTGCTGGGCGGTTGTGCCACCCACAGCGATGGCAGCGCGCCCCTCAATCAACGAACTTGGCCGTTGTGCAGCCTGCTGGGCGGATTGGTCGGCGGTGGCCTGGGGGCCATCGAGAGTTCCGCCTGGGCGGCCGGCGCCGGCGCTGCCGGTGCGATTGCCGGCGGCCTGATCTGCTATGCCCAGGACGGCGACGAGGATGGCGACGGTGTATTCGACCGCCGCGACCGCTGCCCGGACACGCCGGCCAATACCCCGGTCAACCATATGGGTTGCCCCTTGCCGCAGTACCCGCCTGCCAAGGCCGCGGAACCGGCGCCGACACCCGAGGTGATCACCCTCGACGACCAAGGGCAGGTGTTATTCGCCTTCGACTCGGCCGAGCTGACCGCTGGCGCCCAGCAGCGCCTGCAAAGCCTGTTGCCCAAGCTCAACGACCCCTCGGTGACCAGCGTCAAGGTCATTGGCCACACCGACAGCGTCGGCTCGGACAGCTACAATCAGGCGCTGTCCGAGCGCCGTGCCAGCAGCGTTGCCGAATACCTGATCAGCCAGGGCCTGGCCCCGGCCAAGGTGACCAGCCAAGGGCGCGGGGAAGCGGAGCCGGTGGCCGACAACGACACCGACGAAGGCCAGGCGCGCAATCGGCGGGTGGAGTTGCACCTGAACTGACGCCTCTGGCGCCTACCCTGGCATGGGTTTAGTGTTGGCAGCGGCCCGCTCGAACGGGCCGCGCGCCATGACGACAAGACAGAGGGCGGGGGTATGAAATTCATCCTGGGCCTGGGCAAGGCCCTGACGGTAGTGTTCTGGTGGGTGGTGTTGGTGAACCTGTTCATGCCCCAGCCACTGCCGTTCAATCTGCTGATCAATGCTGCGGGCATTGCCCTGCTGGGGCTGCATTGCCTGGAGGTGCTGTTCTTCAACGGCAGCCTGCGTGGACGTAGCCATCGCTGGTTCGATCGCCTGCAGATCCTGCTGACCGGCATTTTCCATGTGATGTCTATTCCCAAGCCGTTGAATACGACATCAAACCCATAATGGAGACGAACAGTAGTGCCGTTGCCGTAAAGATGTTTGTTCAATCGTTGGTATTGATTTAATCGAGCAGTTCGTTTGCGGTGGTGACACTGAATCACCTTTGCGCCCTTACGGCGGGTCACTTTTTGCCTGACGTCGCGTTTGGCGGCGTCTGGGCTATTGCGTAGCACAAGCAAAGGCAGACTGCTTGGTAGGATCATGTCACTGGTGCTGTAAATAGCTTAAAACCGGCCAGTTAAACAATTGGGGCCGCTACGCGCCCCATCGCGGCACAAGGCCGCTCCTACAGGAAACCCGCCGTTGGCCAGATTTGCATGGTCCGTGGGCGATCACCCAGCCCTTCGGGCTGCGCTGTCGCGCAAAGAACAAGTGGCTAGCGCCGCCCCCTGTGGGAGCGGGCTTGCCCCGCGATCAAGGGCGCAGCCCTTGCCTGGCGACGGTGATTCCGGCCCGGCCCAATCGCGGGACAAGCCCGCTCCCACAAGGCCCGCAAAATCAAATAGTTATGCGTTGTTCTATGAGAGCGGCCTTGTGCCGCGATGGGCTGCATAGCAGCCCCAATGAAATGTCCCAAGTAGCTTAATCGACCGGCATTACCTTTTGCCTTTGCCTTTGCCTTTGCCTTTGCCTTTGCCTTTGCCTTTGCTTTTGCTTTTGCTTGTGATGCGCAACAGCCCAGGCGCCGCCAAACGCGACGTCAGGAGGCCGAGTGGAGGCATTACGGAGGTGGGTGCCGGGCATGGATGCCCGGCAAGCGGCGCAGGGCCATGGATGGCCCTTCGCCGCGCCCCACCGGGAGTAATGCCGGAGCGAGGGAACCCCGGAGCGCAGCGCAGGGGCCGGATGCAGGAGCCAGCGGTTTTTGCCTACTTTTGCCCAAGAGCAAAAGTAGGTCGCCGTAAAGGCGAAAAGCGCCAGTGGCGCCACCGCCAGAAATGAATGCTCATGCTATCTAAAGGCCCAAGGCCCAAGGCCCAAGGCCCAAGGCCCAACCCTCAAACCCAAACCCGCGAACTCGCCACCCCCACGACCAGAACCCCCACCACCAGGTTGACCCCGACCATCCGCCGGATCCGCCCCAGCACCGATGCCCCCGTCGCCCAGTCCTCGGCCTGCACCGCCGCCCGCAATTGCGGCAGCAAAAGCGCCTGGACCCGCATGAACAACGCAAACATGACGATCCCCCCGCCGATCATCACGTGGATATAACGTGGCGCGGTCTCGAAGCCGTTGAAGCGCATGTGCAACATCCCGATACCACTGATCGCCAAGACCGCCACCGCCAGCCAGACCCATCCGAAGAAGCGTCGGAAAACTTCCACCCACAGCTTCAGCCGCGCCGGCCCCTCCAGCGCTGCAACCGTTGCTGGGCGCAGCACCAGCCAGGCGAAGAACATGCCCCCGACCCAGACCAGGGCTGCCAGGACATGCAGTGTGTAGGGCAGGGCAAAGGCAAGCATGTGGTTCTCCATGGGGCATAAAGGTCGATAGCGGGGTATGATAGCCGGCCCATGCGAAACACTGAAAATTCATCCAGCCCTTCGGGCGCCTGCAGACCATGATCAGCAACGAACTCAAAGCCACCATCCAGGGCGCCTATTCGCGTTTTCTCGAAGCCAAGAGCCTCAAGCCCCGCTACGGCCAGCGCCTGATGATCGCCGAAGTGGCCAAGGTCCTCGGCGACATCGCCTGCGACGACGAAGGGCGCCGCGCCGGTGAGCCCGCCGTGGTCGCGGTGGAGGCCGGTACCGGTACCGGCAAGACGGTCGCCTACAGCCTGGCCGCGATCCCGGCCGCCAAGGCAGCCGGCAAGCGCCTGGTGATCGCCACCGCCACCGTCGCCCTGCAGGAGCAGATCGTCTTCAAGGACCTGCCCGACCTCATGCGCAGCAGCGGCCTGAACTTCAGCTTCGCCCTGGCCAAGGGCCGCGGTCGTTACCTGTGCCTGTCCAAGCTCGACATCCTGCTGCAGGAAGGCCACGCCCAGTCGGCCACCGCCCAGCTCTTCGAGGAGGAGGGCTTTCGCATCGAGGTCGATGAAAGGAGCCAGAAGCTGTTCAACAGCATGATCGAGAAGCTCGCCGGCAACCGTTGGGACGGCGACCGTGACAGCTGGCCCGAGGCCCTGGAGGACCAGGACTGGGCACGCCTGACCACCGACCACAGCCAGTGCACCGGCCGCCACTGTCCGAACTTCCAGCAATGCGTGTTCTACAAGGCCCGCGAGGGCATGGGCAAGGTCGACGTCATCGTCACCAACCACGACATGGTCCTGGCCGACCTGGCACTGGGTGGCGGGGCCGTACTGCCCGACCCGCGCGACACCATGTACGTCTTCGACGAAGGCCACCATCTGCCCGACAAGGCCATCGGCCACTTCGCTCACTATTCGCGCCTGCGTTCCACCGCCGACTGGCTGGAGCAGACGGCCAAGAACCTGACCAAGCTGCTGGCCCAGCACCCGTTGCCGGGCGACTTGGGCAAGCTGATCGAACAGGTGCCGGAGCTGGCGCGGGAAGTACGCACCCAGCAGCAATTCATGTTCACCCTGTGCGAGCAGGTGGCGGACTTCCGCCCCGGCGAGGACATGGAGGGCCGCGAGCGCCCTCGCTACCGTTTCGAAGGCGGCGTGGTGCCGGAGCAGATCCGTGAGGTCGGCATCGAGCTCAAAAAAGGTTTCGCCCGCCTCAACGACCTGTTCACCCGTTTGGCCGACCTGCTCAAGGAAGGCATGGATGGCGAGGTCAACATCGGCATCGCCAGCCACCAGGCCGAAGAATGGTATCCGCTGTTCGGCAGCCTGGTGAGCCGTGCCCAAGGCAACTGGGAGCTGTGGACCGCCTTTACCGCCGAAGACCCTGAAGACAGCCCGCCCATGGCTCGCTGGCTCACCTTGGCCGAGAGCGGCGCGCTATTCGATATCGAAGTCAATGCCAGCCCCATCCTGGCGGCCGAAATGCTTCGCCGCAGCCTCTGGAACGTGGCCCATGGCGCCCTGGTGACGTCCGCGACCCTGACCGCGCTGGGCAAGTTCGACCGGTTCCGCATGCGCTCGGGGCTGCCCCGCGACGCGGTCACATGCGTGGTGCCCAGCCCGTTCGTCCATGGCGACGCCGGTCTGCTGCGGGTCCCCGACCTGGGGGCCGACCCACGTGATGTGCCGGGCCACACCGCGGCGATCATCCGTGAGCTGCCGAACATGCTCGAGGAGGCCCGCGGCGCGCTGGTGTTGTTCTCGTCGCGCAAGCAGATGCAGGACGTCTTCGACGGCCTGGACCGGGACTGGCGCAAGTTGGTGCTGATCCAGGGCAACTTGTCCAAGCAGGAAACCCTGAACAAGCACAAGGCGCGGGTGGACGATGGCCAGCACAGCGTGCTGTTCGGCCTGGCGAGCTTCGCCGAAGGGGTCGACCTACCAGGTGCCTATTGCGAACACGTGGTGATCGCCAAGATCCCCTTTGCCGTGCCGGACGACCCGGTCGAAGCGGCACTGGCCGAATGGATCGAGGCCCGTGGCGGCAATCCGTTCATGGAGATCGCCGTGCCCGACGCCTCGCTGCGCCTGATCCAGGCCTGCGGCCGCCTGCTGCGGACCGAGCAGGATCGTGGCGTCATCACCTTGCTCGACCGTCGTCTGGTCACCCAGCGCTATGGCAAGGCTATCCTCAATGCGCTGCCGCCGTTCCGGCGAGAGATTTCCTGACGGGCGGAGCACGAAGCTCCGGCCCCGTTGTCTATGACCTGTCGCGGGCCCCAGTGCCCTGAAGGAGAGCTGCAACCCTATGATCCGCCGTACCCTGCCTGCCGTGTTTGCCCTGTTGCTCAGCCCGCCCTTGCTGGCTGGGCAACAGACGTTGTTCAGCTTCGTGCGCCCGGCTTCGGTGGTCAACGTGACTACCGTCGGTGCCCGTATGCCGCAGTACAACGCCGAGCAGACAGCCGAAGGCGAGGTACTGCGGCGCGTGGTGTTCGACCCCGTGCAACAGCCGACCCTGCGCCTGAGCCCGCAAACCGGCGCCTGGGACTGGTCTACCGGCCAAGCCCTGACCTTGCGCCTGCAAAGCGCCATGGACTGGGCCTTGACAGTGGATGTCACGGTACAGAGCAGCGACGGGCGCACCCTGACCAGCCGGGTCGACCTGCCCGCAGGGCCCGCGCAGACCGTGATGGTGCCGCTTTCGGCGCGCTCGCCCTTGAGCCAAGGCATGCGCGCAGGGCCACCCATGCCCTGGGTATACGAAGGGCAGCGCCTGTTGCTGACCAGCAGTGCCGGGGACATCGACCTCAAGCAGGTGGTCGCCGTCAGCCTGAGCATTCCCAACCCCAAAGTCGCCCAGAACCTGCTCATCGAGAAGGTCGGCATCCAGGACGACGACCAGGCGTTCAAGGCTGCCTACGAAGGTTTGCTCGATGCGTACGGCCAGTCGACCCGAGGGCGCTGGCCGGAAAAGATCGCCAATGACGAACAGCTCAAGGCCGCCGACAGCCGTGAGCGACAACAGCTCAAGGGCTGGCTCGCCGAGCGTGGCAAGCACAAGCTGGATGCCTATGGCGGCCTGCTGGCCGGGCCTGCATTCGAAGCCAAAGGCTTCTTCCGCACCGAGAAGCGCGACGGTCGCTGGTACTTGGTCACCCCGGATGGCCATCCGTTCTACTCGCTGGGTGTCAATGCCGTAGCTGCCGATGGCGGGCGAACCTATGTGCAAGGCCGCGAGGGTATGTTCAAGGCCTTGCCGGGCGAGGGCGAGCCGCTGGCCGCGTTCTATGGCCAGGGCAACAACGATGACGGCAATGCTTCGTCCCAGGGGCGCAACTTCAAGCAAGGCCGCTGGTTCGACTTCTATGCGGCGAACCTGCAGCGCACCTATGGCCAGCCATGCCCGGCAAGCCCCAAGGGCCAGCCAGCGGTCGCCTGTCCGCCAGCGACCGTGGATGCGCCACGTTGGCAGGCCCATGCCCTGGATCGCCTGCAGGCCTGGGGTTTCAATACCTTGGGCAACTGGAGCGACCCGGCGTTGGGCAAGGCCCGGCGGATGCCCTACACCTTGCCGCTGTCGATCGTCGGTGACTACACCAGCATCAGCACCGGCATGGATTGGTGGGGACGCATGCCCGACCCGTTCGACCCGCGCTTCGCCATGGCCACCGAGCGCGCCGTGGCCATTGCTGCCCGTGACCACCGTGACGACCCCTGGCTGATCGGCTACTTCGCCGACAACGAACTGGCCTGGGCTGCGCCTGGTGATGACCCCAAGGCCCGCTACGGCCTGGCCTACGGCACCCTGCGCCTGACCACCGACGTACCCGCCAAGCGCGCCTTCCTCAAACAGTTGCGCGACAAGTACCGCAACCAGCAAGGGTTGTCCAAGGCCTGGGGCATCGACCTGCAGGCATGGGAGCTGATGGAAGACCCTGGTTTCGAAGCGCCATTGCCCAGCCCCGAGCATCCCGAAATCGAGCGCGACTACCAGCATTTCCAGCAGGTGTTCGCCGAGACCTATTTCAAGACCATTTCCGATGCCTTGAAATGGCACGCCCCCAACCACCTGCTGTTGGGTGGTCGTTACGCGGTCAGCACACCGGAGGCGGTCAAGGCCTGCGCCGAGTTCTGCGACGTGCTGAGCTTCAACTTCTATACCCTCAAGCCTGAAGACGGCTACGACTTCGCCCGCCTGGCCGAGCTGGACAAGCCGGTGCTGGTGTCGGAGTTCCAGTTCGGTTCCCGTGACCGCGGCCCGTTCTGGCCGGGGCCGCTGGAAGTCGCGCGCGAAGAGGACCGTGGGCCTGCCTACGGCACTTTCCTCAAGGCTGCCCTGGCCCAGCCGACGATCGTCGGGGCGCACTGGTTCCAGTACCTCGACCAGCCGGCCACCGGCCGCCTGCTGGATGGTGAGAACGGCCACCTCGGGTTGGTGGCCATAACCGACGTACCGTATCCCGGGTTCGTGGAGGCGGTGCGCAAAAGCAACCTGCAGGTCATGGAACACCTACGCGAGGCGCTGGAGCAGCCAGCGCAACACTAAACGTGGCCGTTCGCCCCAAGCTCGCCCCACAGGCATGCCGCCCGCGAAATGCCGCGTCGCTGCGTGTGGGCGCGGGCTTGTCCCGCGATGAGGCCAAACGATGATGGTCGCCCTACACGACCATCCGGCCACATTCAGTTTGCAAATCGGCCAACTACTGGAACAATGCACGACTTTGTTGAGAAAAGTCGTACGGAGAGCGGTCGGGTGCAGATCCAGGGTCACTATGAGCTGAAATTCGAGGCGGTGCGCGAGGCCTTCGCCGCGTTGTTCGACGATCCCCAGGAGCGTGGTGCGGCGTTGTGCATCCAAGTCGGCGGCGAAACCGTGGTCGACCTGTGGGCTGGTAGCGCCGACAAGGACGGCCGGGAAGCCTGGCACAGCGACACTATCGCCAACCTGTTCTCCTGCACCAAGACGTTCACTGCCGTGACGGCCCTGCAACTGGTAGGCGAGGGCAAGTTGGCCCTGGACGCCCCCGTGGCCCGCTACTGGCCTGAATTCGCCCAGGCCGGCAAGGAGGCCGTGACCCTGCGCCAACTGCTCAGCCACCGCGCCGGCCTGCCGGCTATCCGCGAGCTACTGCCGGCCGAAGCGCTGTACGATTGGCAGGTCATGGTCGATGCCCTGGCGGCCGAAGCACCCTGGTGGGCGCCCGGTACCGAGCATGGCTATGCCGCGATCACCTACGGCTGGCTGATTGGCGAGCTGATCCGCCGTGTCGACGGTCGTGGCCCGGGGGAATCCATCGTGGCGCGCACCGCCCGGCCGTTGGGCCTGGACTTCCATGTAGGCCTGGCTGACGAAGAATTCCACCGCGTGGCGCACATCGCCCGTGGCAAGGGCAACCCCGGCGATGCCGCCGCCCAGCGCCTGCTGCAGGTCACCCTGCGCGAGCCCGAGGCCTTGTCGACCCGAGCGTTCACCAACCCGCCGGCCATCCTCACCAGCACCAACAAGCCCGAATGGCGACGGATGCAACAACCAGCGGCCAATGGTCACGGCAACGCACGTAGCCTGGCAGGGTTCTATGCCGGCCTGCTCGACGGCAGCCTGCTGGAGTCGGAGCTGCTCGATGAGTTGACCCGTGAACATAGCCTCGGCCAGGACCGCACCCTGTTGACCCAGACCCGCTTCGGCCTGGGCTGCATGCTCGACCAACCCGAAGTGGCCAATGCCACCTTCGGCCTGGGGCCGCGTGCCTTTGGTCACCCAGGCGCCGGTGGTTCGGTCGGGTTCGCCGACCCCGAGCACGACGTGGCCTTCGGTTTCGTCACCAATACCCTTGGCCCCTATGTATTGATGGACCCTCGGGCCCAGAAACTGGTGCGTGTCCTTGCCAGTTGCCTTTGATCGGGTAATGCGGGTATTGCCCGGACCCTTTGACTATCCTCAACGCCAACGCCTGGTGTGTGTGGGCAAAATCTCTTTCTAATTCATGGTGTATCGCTGATGTCTTCACATAAAACCTTAGCACTCGCCCTGTGTCTGGCCGCGACTGGTTGCGCCCAGCACTCGCAGAATGCGTCGAGCGACGCGGGCAACAGCTGGTGGCCCTTCGGCTCGGACAAAGTCGCCGAGCAGGAAGTGAAGGAGGCCGTGACCGAGAAGGTGGCCAAGGCCGACGCCAAATCCGAAAGCGCCAGCCGCTGGTGGTGGCCGTTCGGGGGCGACGACAAGCAGGCCAAGGGCCCGGTGGTGCCGAAGATCGACCAGAAGGCCACCCAGGCCTGGCTGGACGAGTACGAGCCCAAGGTGCGCGAAGCGATCAAGGGCAGCCAGTTCGAGCTCGAGCGCCGTGACAACGTACTGGCGGTGACCATCCCGGTGGATGGCTCGTACAACCCGGACCGCCCGAACATGCTGCTGCCGATGACCTTGGGCCCGATCACCCGCGTGGCCAAGACCGTTGAGACAGACCCCAAGACCGCCGTGCTGGTCCTGGGCCATGCCGACACCAGCGGTGCCGCAGCAGCCAACCAGAAGCTCAGCCTCGAGCGCGCTGCCTCGGTGTCGGCGATCTTCCGCCTCAGCGGCCTGCAGCGTGACCGCCTGACCCTCAAGGGCATGGGCTCGGTCATGCCTCGTGCTGCCAACGACAGCGCCGAAGGCCGTGCTCTGAACCGCCGTGTGGAAATGCTGCTGACCCCGCAGAACACCATGGTTGCGCTGCTGGCCAAGTACCAGCAGGCTGCACCGGCTCCAGCACCGGCCTCGATGGTCGCTGTCCAGGACAAGGCACCGGCTGCCAAGCCGGCAGTGAAGGCCGCCGCCAAGCCTGCCGCGAAAAAAACCACCGCCAAGGCCAAGGCTCCGGCCAAAACCACCGCGAAGAAGAAGGCCGCGGCAAAACCGACTGCCAAGAAGGCCACTACCGAGAAGAAAGTTGCCTCTGCCAAGACCAACTGACCGTTAAGGATACGCTGTCATGACCCAGTCCCTGGCCGATATGCGCCGCGACTACACCCGCGATGGCCTGGCCGAAGACCAGGCCCCGGGCGAGCCGTTCGCCCTGTTCCACCAATGGTTCGGCGAGGCGGTGAAGACCGAGCAGCCACCGGTGGAGGCCAATGCGATGACCCTCGCCACCGTCGATGGCGAAGGTCGTCCGCATTGCCGGGTACTGTTGCTCAAGGGGCTCGACGAGCGTGGCTTCACCTTCTTCACCAACTACGACAGCGCCAAGGGCCAGCATTTGCTGGCCAACCCCTTTGCCGCCTTGACGTTCTTCTGGCCGGCACTGGAACGCCAGGTGCGTATCGAAGGGCGGGTGGAAAAGGTCACGGCCAAGGAGTCCGACGACTACTACCAGGTGCGCCCGCTGGGCAGCCGCCTGGGGGCCTGGGCTTCGCCCCAGAGCCGGGTCATCGCCGGTCGCGAGGAACTCGAAGGGCTGGTCAAGGCCACCGAGGCGCGCTTTTCCGACACCCAACCCCATTGTCCCGAGCATTGGGGCGGGTACCGCCTGCTGCCCGAGCGCATCGAGTTCTGGCAAGGGCGGGCCAGCCGGCTGCACGACCGCCTGAACTACCGCAAGGTGGACGGCCAGTGGCTGCGTGAGCGCTTGGCGCCCTAACCTTTGTAGGCTGCGGCCTGGCGCTCGAGCCAGGCCGCCAGCTCCGTTCGCTTGATCTTCTGCCCCCGCGCCTGTGCGAGGCATTCGAGCATATAGGTGCGCTTGGCCGGGTCAGTGCCTGCCAATGACAGCGCCAGGTCCCGGTCCATCCAGCGCCGCATGCGCACGTACAGCCACCCATGGAAATACAGGCCCGCGACGGTCGTCACCACGACGATGAAGTAATCCATGGCTATCCTTGATGTCGATGAACAGGCCTGCCGCAGGTGGATGCAGGCTGTACCCAAGCTGAATAAAAACAGTTTTATACCGTATGTGTCGTGACAGTCGCCAACGCGCGGGGTCTAATGGACACCTGACTTATGGAGAGTTTCCCATGCGTAAATCCGTTTTGCTGGTGGCCAGTTTTACCACCCTGTCGCTGTTGCTCGGCGGTTGTGCGTCGAACCTGTCCGGTGACAGCTATTCCCGAGACGAGGCCCGCCGTGTACAGACCGTGCGCATGGGCACCATCGAATCCTTGCGTCCGGTGAAGATCGAAGGCACCAAGACCCCGATCGGCGGCGGTGCAGGCGCCGTGGTCGGTGGTGTGGCCGGTAGCGCCATCGGTGGCGGTCGCGGCAGCATCGTTGCCGCGGTGATCGGCGCTGTTGCCGGCGGCCTGGCAGGTTCCGCCGCCGAGGAAGGCCTGACCCGTACCCAGGGTGTGGAGATCACCGTACGTGAAGACGACGGCAGCATGCGCGCCTATGTACAGCAAGTGCAGCAGAACGAGATCTTCCGCGTCGGCGAGCGTGTTCGCATCCTGACGGTCGATGGCACCAGCCGCGTTACCCACTGATCGGCGCAGGCAAAATGAAAACCCCGACATGGCTAGGCCGGTCGGGGTTTTTTATGGCCTGGCGATCAGTTGCCCAGCGACTTGCGGCTTGCCATCGCGGTGATCCCATAGCCGAACAACGCAGCGAACAGCGAGCCGGTGAGGATGCCCATGCGGTCCATGCCGGCGAAGTCGCTGGCGCCGGGCACGAAGGCCAGGGAGCCGACGAACAGGCTCATGGTGAAGCCGATGCCGCAAAGAACGGCCACGCCCAGTACTTGCCCCCAATTCGCGCCAGAGGGCAGGGCGGCCAGGCGCAGCTTGACCGCGACCCACGTCAGGCCGAACACACCGAGCGTCTTGCCCGCCAGTAGGCCGATGGCGATGCCCAGGGGGACCGGGTGAGTGAAGCTGTCCACAGTCATGCCTGCCAGGGACACGCCGGCATTGGCGAAGGCGAACAACGGCAGGATGGCATAGGCGACCCAGGGATGCAGGGCGTGTTCGAGACGCAGCAGGGGCGACGGCTCGGCAGGCCGGGTGCGCAGCGGGATGCACAGCGCCAGGGCCACGCCGGCCAAAGTCGCATGCACACCGCTCTTGAGCACGCAGACCCACAGCACAAGCCCCACCAGCAGATAGGGCGTCAGCTTCACCACCCCGAGCCGGTTCATGGCCAGCAGCGCCAGCAGGCAGGCAGCGGCCAGCATCAGCGACAGGCTCGACAGGCTGCCTGAGTAGAACAGGGCGATGATGACGATGGCGCCCAGGTCATCGATGATTGCCAGGGTCATCAGGAACAGCTTCAACGACACCGGCACCCGCTTGCCGAGCAGTGCCAGCACGCCCAATGCGAAGGCGATATCGGTGGCGGTGGGGATGGCCCAGCCGGCGATGGCGGCGGGGTTGTCGCGGTTGATGTACCAGTAGATCAGTGCCGGCACCAGCATGCCACCGATGGCAGCAGTGGCGGGTAGCACTACCTGCGAGGGCTTGGACAGGTGGCCTTCGACGACCTCGCGCTTGACCTCCAGGCCGATCAGCAGGAAGAACAGGGCCATCAGGCCATCGTTGATCCACAGGAGCAGTGGCTTGGCGATCTGCAAGGCACCGACCTGGACCGCGACCGGCACGTCGAGCAGGCCGCCATAGAGGTAGGCAAGGGGTGAATTGTTGATGATCAACGCGAGCACGGCGGCGGCGATCAGCAACAAGCCACCCGCGGCTTCCAGCTGGAGGAAACGGGAAATAAGGGTACGCACGGCCAAACGGGTCTCCATGAGCAGGTTTGGTTTGAAAAAGATAAACCCTAGCGTGGCGGCATCGGTATTGAAACCAAAACGCCCGGCGCTTTTGTCATAAGGTTTTACTGCCTGACTCGCGAAGCCTAGAGAACTTTGGGAAGGGGGATGAGGGGGTTTTTCTGATTTTTTGCATGGTTTTTGCCACAGGGGGGCGCGCTGCCCCCTGTGGGAGCAGGCTCTCATAGAACAACGCATAACTATCTGATTTTGCGGGCCTTGTGGGAGCGGGGGGCGCTAGCCGCTTGTTCTCTGCGCGACAGCGCAGCCCGAAGGGCTGGGTAATCTCCCACAGGGATGATGGCTGGTTGTATGTGCTACAGCCCAGCTACTCAGCCATCGAGCCCCAGCATGTCACGGGCCACGGCTTCGGCGATGCGGATGCCATCGACGCCGGCGGAAAGAATGCCGCCTGCATAACCGGCCCCTTCACCGGCCGGATACAGGCCTTTGAGGTTGAGGCTCTGGTAGTCCGCACCCCGGGTGATGCGCACCGGCGAGGACGTGCGCGTTTCGATGCCGGTCAGCACCGCGTCGTGCAGGTTGTAGCCCTTGATCTGGCGGTCGAACGCCGGTAGGGCCTCGCGGATCGCTTCGATGGCGAAGTCCGGCAGGCTGGGTGCCAGGTCGCCCAGGGTGACGCCGGGTTTGTAGGAGGGCTCGACGCTACCCAGTTCAGTGGAGGCACGCCCCGCGACGAAATCGCCGACCAGCTGTGCCGGTGCCTGGTAGTTGCTGCCGCCCATGACATAGGCGTGGGCTTCCAGGCGCTCCTGCAGCTCGATACCGGCCAGTGGGCCGCCCGGGTAGTCGCGCTCCGGGTCGATGCCGACGACGATGCCGGAGTTGGCGTTGCGCTCGTTACGCGAATACTGGCTCATGCCGTTGGTGACGACCCGGCCTGGCTCGCTGGTGGCCGCTACCACGGTGCCGCCCGGGCACATGCAGAAGCTGTACACCGAACGACCGTTCTTGGCGTGGTACACCAGCTTGTAGTCGGCAGCGCCCAGTTTCGGGTGGCCGGCGTACTTGCCCAGGCGCGCCTTGTCGATCAGCGTCTGTGGGTGCTCGATGCGGAAACCGACCGAGAATGGCTTGGCTTCCATGTACACGCCTTTGGCGTGAAGCATGCGGAACGTGTCGCGGGCACTGTGGCCCAGGGCCAGGACCACATGACGCGAATGCAGCTGTTCGCCACTCTCCAACACCACGCCGGTCAGCTGGCCGTCTTCGACCAGCAGGTCGGTGACCTTCTGCTGGAAGCGCACTTCGGCGCCCAGGGCGATCATGTCCTGGCGCATCTGTTCGACCATGCCGGTCAGGCGGAAGGTACCGATGTGCGGTTTGTTGATGTAGAGGATTTCTTCTGGCGCGCCGGCCTTGACGAATTCTTCCAGGACCTTGCGGCCGTGGTGGTTCGGGTCCTTGATCTGGCTGTACAGCTTGCCGTCGGAGAACGTCCCGGCGCCGCCTTCGCCGAACTGCACGTTGGACTCGGGATTGAGCACGCTTTTACGCCACAGGCCCCAGGTGTCCTTGGTGCGCTGGCGCACTTCCTTGCCGCGCTCGAGGATGATCGGCTTGAAGCCCATCTGCGCGAGCAGCAGGCCTGCGAAGATGCCGCAGGGGCCGAAGCCGACCACGATCGGGCGCTCCTGCAGGTCGACCGGGGCCTGGCCGACGAACGTGTAGGTCACGTCCGGGGCCGGGCCGATGTTGCGATCGTCGGCGAACTTGCGCAGCAGCTCGGCTTCGTTGCTGGTTTCCAGGTCGATGGTATAGATGAACAGCAGTTCGCTGTTCTTCTTGCGCGCGTCATAGCTGCGCTTGAACAGGGTGAAGCCGAGCAGCTGTTCATCGGTGATGCCCAGGCGTTGCACGATGGCCTCGCGCAGCGCTTCGTCGGCGTGGTCCAGGGGCAGCTTCAGTTCGGTGATTCGTAGCATGGCAGGGTCCAGTATCCCGGCCATGGGCGGCCGGCGGCTTTACACAAACCGCCAAGTATAAGCTGTTAGCCGCCTCGGCTGGAGGATAAAAGCGCCCAGGCGATCAGTTGTCGCGGGCGCCGCCGTAGTAGCCACAGCCTTGCAGGGTCTGGCCGTCGATGCGCAGTTCGGCGCGCAAGTGGCGCACGGCGCCGCTCATGCTGTCGACGCAGCGCTGTGGGGCAACCCAGAGTTCGATGTGCTGGCCGTTGGCTTCGCTGCTCAGGGTCAGGCCGCCGCCGGGCACTTCTTCTTCGAGGAAGGGCAGGGGTAGCGGGTCTTTGCCGGGGCGCTCGATGATCATGCCGTTGCCGCTGGCTTTGATCGCCCAGTCGGGTTCGTGGCCATCGGCGCGCAGGGTCAATTGCTTGAAGTTGGGGTCTTCGCAGGCGCGGGTGGAGGGTTCGAGGCGATACAGGCGCTGCACGTCGAGGCGGCCATCGTTGTCGGCCTGCTTGCTGCCGGCCAGGCGCCCACGCACATCGGCAAAGAGTTTGTCGCCTGCGTCGTCGGCTAGATTGGCGGCTTCCTGCAACAGGCCTGTGGCACCGGCGTCATTGACCACGAAGCGGCGGGCCTCGGTGCAAGGCTTGAATAGCAGCTTGCCACCCCCGGCGCTCAGTTCGCCTTGCATGCGCAGGGTGCCGATGTTTGGGTCGGCAGGCTTGTCCGCCAGCAACTGGCAGCCCGCGAACAGAGGCAGCAGGGTGGCGAGCAGCAGGGGAGGGGTGAGGCGCATGGGGCGGGCTCCAGCATTCAGCAAAATGAAGGGGCACGTTACCCAGCCTCGGAGGGGATCACAAGGTTTCTGTGGTGCTTGCCCCGCGATGGTGCCGGGGCAGGCGCCGCATAACCACCAGGCAGAAAAAAGGGCCCGAAGGCTAATGCCTGTCAGTTAAGGACATGGGGCGCTGCACGCCCATCGCCGGGGGGCCCGCGGCCCCCCCGAACCCCGGCGCCGGGGGGGGGGCCCGGGGCCCGGGGGGGGCCGCGGGGCGGCGGGGGGGGGGGGGGGGGCCCCCCGGCACGCGGCCTCCCACACGAACCGCGTCAGCCGGGCGGCCCGGGCTGCCCCTGGGGGCGCGGGCTTGCCGGCGATGGGCTGCGTAGCAGCCCCAAGTGCAGCCGATAAGGCTTAACTGACTGGCATTGGCCCGAAGGCCCTTTCTCCAACCCGTGTTGCTCAACCGCCCAGGTAGGCGTCGCGCACTTTCGGGTCTACCAGCAATGCTTCGCCGGTACCCTGCATCACCACCTTGCCGTTCTCCAGCACATAGGCGCGATCGGCGATCTTCAACGCCTGGTTGGCGTTCTGCTCCACCAGGAACACCGTCACGCCGTCGCGACGCAGCTGTTCGATGATGTCGAAGATCTGCTGGATGATGATCGGTGCCAGGCCCAGGGACGGTTCGTCGAGCAACAGCAGCTTGGGCTTGCTCATCAGCGCCCGGCCGATGGCCAGCATCTGCTGCTCGCCGCCGGACATGGTGCCGCCACGCTGCACGTAGCGCTCCTTCAGGCGAGGGAAGAGCTCCAGGACCTTGTCCAACTGCTCCTGGTAGTCGCCCTTGTTGGTGAAGAAGCCGCCCATCGCCAGGTTCTCTTCCACGGTCAGGCGGGCGAACACTCGGCGACCTTCCGGCACCACCGCGATGCTCTTGCGCATGATGTGCGAAGAGGGCTGGCCGACCAGCTCCTCACCCAGGTACTTGATGCTGCCACTGTGAGCCTGTGGTGAGCCACAGAGGGTCATCAGCAGGGTCGACTTGCCGGCGCCGTTGGCGCCGATCAGGGTGACGATCTCGCCTTGGTTGATCTCCACGTTGACACTGTGCAGCGCCTGGATCTTGCCGTAGAAGGTGGAAACGTTCTCGAACTTCAGCATTTACGCCTCCCCCAGGTAGGCCTTGATCACATCAGGGTTGCCGCGAATCTCTTCCGGCGTGCCATCGGCCAGGGGCGTGCCCTGGTTGATCACCACGATGTGGTCGGAAATGCTCATCACCAGCTTCATGTCGTGCTCGATCAGCAGCACGGTCACGTTGTGGGATTCGCGCAGGTAGGCGATCAGGGCCTTGAGGTCCTCGGTCTCCTTGGGGTTCAGGCCGGCGGCGGGTTCGTCGAGCATGATGATCCGGGGCTGGGTCATCATGCAGCGGGCGATTTCCAGGCGGCGCTGCTGGCCGTAGGCCAGTGTGCCGGCGGTACGGTTGGCGAACTCGGTCAGGTTGACCTTCTCCAGCCAGTACTGCGCGCGCTCCATGGCCTCCTTCTCGCTGCGGCGGAAGCTCGGTGTCTTGAACAGGCCGGCGAAGAAATTGGTGTTCAAATGGCGGTGCTGGGCGATCAGCAGGTTTTCCAGCGCGGTCATCTCCTTGAACAGGCGCACGTTCTGGAAAGTCCGTACCACGCCCTTGCGGGCGATCTGGTGGCCGGCCAGGCCCTGGATCGGCTGGCCATCGAGCAGGATGGTGCCGCCGCTGGGCTTGTAGAAGCCGGTCAGGCAGTTGAACACGGTGGTCTTGCCTGCACCGTTGGGGCCGATCAATGCCACCACCTGTTTTTCCTTGACGGTCAGGCCCACGCCGTTGACCGCCAACAAGCCGCCGAAGCGCATGCTCAGGCCGCTGACTTGCAGAATTTCGCGGCTCATCGACGCAGCTCCATATGGGGACGTTGCATGGGCAGCAGGCCCTGCGGACGCCAGATCATCATCAACACCATCAGCGCACCGAACATCAACATGCGGTACTCGCTGAACTCACGCATCAGCTCCGGCAGCAGGATCATCACGATGGCCGCGAGGATCACGCCCAACTGAGAGCCCATGCCGCCGAGCACGACGATGGCGAGGATGATCGCCGACTCGATGAAGGTGAACGACTCCGGTGTTACCAGCCCTTGGCGCGCAGCGAAGAAGCTGCCGGCGAAACCGGCGAAGCAGGCACCCAGGGTGAAGGCCGACAGCTTGATCACGGTCGGGTTCAGGCCCAGTGCACGACAGGCGATCTCGTCCTCGCGCAGCGCTTCCCAGGCGCGGCCGATCGGCATGCGCAGCAGGCGGTTGATCACGAACAGCGCCAGCAACGCCAGCAACAGGGCGACCAGGTAGAGGAAGATCACTTTGTTGATCGAGTTGTACTGCAGGCCGAAGAACTCATGGAAGGTCTGCATCCCTTCGGCGGCGCGACGTTCGAAGGTCAGGCCGAAGAAGGTCGGTTTCTCGATGTTGCTGATGCCGTTGGGGCCACCGGTCAGGCCGGTAAGGTTACGCAGGAACAGGCGGATGATCTCGCCAAAGCCCAGGGTCACGATCGCCAGGTAGTCACCCCGCAGGCGCAGCACCGGGAAGCCGAGCAGGAAGCCGAAGGTCGCCGCCATGAGGCCGGCGATCGGCAGGCAGATCCAGAAGCTCAGGCCGAAGTAGTGCGACAGCAGGGCGTAGCTGTAGGCGCCGACGGCGTAGAAGCCGACGTAGCCGAGGTCCAGCAGGCCCGCCAGGCCCACCACGATGTTCAGGCCAAGGCCCAGCAGCACGTAGATGAGGATCAGCGTGGCGATGTCGACCGCGCCCCGCGAGCCGAAGAACGGCCAGACCAGCGCCACCACGATCAGGCCCATGATGACCCAGCGCTGGGTCTTGGGCAGGGTCAGGTAGTGGGTGACCGACGCCGGAACCAGCTTGCGGTCGGAGCGCCCGCGCATCATTGCGCTCCACTGCTTGTCGAACAGCACGCGCAAGAACATCAGCACCGAGCAGATGGCGATGATCGAGAGGGTGAACGGCCCCTGGCTGTGAACCACCAGGTTGATGCCGTCGATGCTGAGCTTCAGGCCCAGCACCGGGAAGGCCACGGCCCAGACCAGGGCGACGCTGAACAGCGCCTGTTTGAGATTTCTGTTCATACTTTTTCAACCTCCGGACGGCCCAGGATGCCGGTCGGCCGGAACAGCAGGACAAGAACCAAGAGTCCGAATGCCACCACGTCCTTGTACTGGTCGCCGAAGATGTCGGCGCCGAAGGCTTCGGCCACGCCCAGCACCAGGCCACCGAGCATGGCGCCCGGGATACTGCCGATGCCGCCCAGAACCGCCGCGGTGAAGGCCTTCAGGCCCACCAGGAAACCCGCGTTGGGGTTGATCACCCCGTACTGCATGCTCAGCAGCACGGCCGCCACCGCCGCCAGCGCGGCACCGATGACGAAGGTCAGGGCGATGATGTTATTGGTGTTGATGCCCAGCAGGTTGGCCATCTTGATGTCCTCGGCGCAGGCACGGCAGGCGCGCCCCAGGCGGGAACGGGAGATGAACAGGGTCAGGCAGGTCATGGCTACCAGGGTGACCACGAACACCAGGATCTGCATGTAGGACACCAGCACTTCCTCGGCACCGCCTGGCCCGAAGGAGATGGATCCGGGAATCAGGTTGGGGATGGACTTGTCCTTGGAATCCTGCGAAAGCAGGACGGTGTTCTGCAGGAAGATCGACATGCCGATGGCGGAAATCAGCGGGATCAGGCGGTTGCTGTTGCGCAGGGGGCGGTAGGCAACCCGTTCGATGCTGTAGCCATAGGCACTGGTCACGACGATGGTGGCGATGAAGGCCACGGTCATCAGCAGGGGCAGCGAATCGATGCCCATCATGGCCAGGCCCGCCAGGGCGATGAAGGCCACGTAGGAACCGATCATGTACACCTCGCCGTGGGCGAAGTTGATCATGCCGATGATGCCGTACACCATGGTGTAGCCGATGGCGATCAAGGCATAGGTGCTGCCGATGGTCAATCCATTAACCAGTTGTTGGAAGAAATGGTAGATCTCAGGCATTACAGCGCTCCTAAAAACCTGATTTGCATTTCACTGGCAGGGGTACGGCCAGGAAACCGCGGGTGACGGTTTTAAGATTTTCAGGTGGGCCCGCCCCCGGATCGCGGGGATCAGGCCCATGAACCTCGTAAAACAAAGCCCACTGCTCGCACAGTGGGCTTTTACGGTCAGCTATTAGTCACGCAGTTACTGAGGGGAGACTTCGGTCTTCGGCTTGCCGAAGTGCCATTCGTAGACCACGAACTTGAAGTCTTTGAGGTCGCCCTTGTCGTCGAACGACAGGTCGCCGGTCGGGGTCTTGAAGGTGCCCTTGTGGATTGCCTCGGCCACTTTCTCGGCGTCGTCGCTGGAGCCGGCGGCCTTGATACCGTCAGCGATCACCTGGACGGCGGAGTAGGCCGGGAACACGAACGGACCGCTCGGGTCCTTGCCGTCGGCCTTGATGGCGTCGACGATGGCCTTGTTCGCCGGGTCGGCGTCGAACGACTTGGGCAGGGTGACCAGCAGGCCTTCGGAGGCATTCTGGGCGATCTGCGAAATGGAGTCGTTGCCGACGCCTTCCGGACCCATGAACTTGGCCTTCAGGCCTTTTTCCTGGGCTTGGCGCAGGATCAGGCCCAGCTCTGGGTGGTAGCCGCCGTAATAGACGAAGTCGACATTGTTCTGCTTGAGCTTCTGGATGATCGAGGAGAAGTCCTTGTCACCGGCGTTCAGGCCTTCGAAGACCGCGACTTTGACGTTCTTGCCTTCCAGGGTCTGTTTGACCGCGGTGGCGATACCTTCGCCGTACTGCTGCTTGTCGTGCAGGACCGCGACGATCTTCGGCTTGACGTGATCGGCGATGTAGTTGCCGGCGGCAGGGCCCTGGGCGCTGTCCAGGCCGATGGTGCGGAACACCAGCTTGTAGCCACGGGCTGTGATTTCCGGGCTGGTGGCAGCCGGGGTGATCATGATCACGCCTTCGTCTTCGTAGATATCGGACGCAGGCTGGGTGGAGCTGGAGCACAGGTGGCCGACCACGAACTTGACGCCGTCGTTGACCACTTTGTTGGCGACGGCCACGGCCTGTTTAGGGTCGCAGGCGTCGTCGTATTCCTTGGCTTCGAGCATCTTGCCGTCGATGCCACCCTTGGCGTTGATGTCCTTGATGGCCTGCTTGGCGCCAACGAACTGCATGTCGCCGTACTGGGTGACCGGACCGGTCTTGGGCCCGGCGATACCGATCTTGATGGTATCGGCGGCAAACGAATGGCTGGCAACCCCGGCCAGTACCATTGCGGCGAACAGCTTGGAAATCTTGATCATAGTGCTCCACTCATTCTGTTGTAATTCTTATAGTCCTGGCGGCCAGGGCTACAGATCGGGTGGTCTCCGGCACGGCCACGCCATGTCGCAAGCCCACCTTCCCCGGAACATGTCCCGGAACTGTACCGGTACAGTGTAGAGCGCCCTTCGAGCGCTTGAAAAGCGGGCGAAAAGTGCCAGTTCCCCAGGGTGTCGCCTGATCGAAACAAAGATACAGAAAAGCGCCATTACTTTGCCTGCATCTTTGCCCCCACCCCACAACTTCGGGGTTAATCGATCAAATTACATATTTGAAACCGGGTTTTTCTGCAAAAATGCCGGCCTTTTTTCCTGGCCGAATTTTTTTGGAGCAACCCATGACCGATCAAGTAAGCACCCTCTATGCCAAATTGCTCGGCGAGACGGCAACCATCGAGTGGAAGGCACTGGAGCGTTTCTGGGCCAAGGGTGACCTGATTTGGGTCGACCCGAGCCTGGACCTCATCGCCGTTGCCGAGGCAATGGCCGAGAATCGCAGCGAGATCTTCGCCAAGTGGCGTGATGATGGCACTGTCGCGCCCGTTTCCGCGGAGCAGGCGCTCGACTTCCAGCGCCGTGATCCGCCGATCTGGGCGGTGGTGGTTTCGCCGTTCGTGGTGATGCAAGAAAAGAAAGCCCAGTGATGCTGCTCCGTTTTGGTGCGTGAAAATGCACAGAGCAGGGCAACGGATGCTTGTCGGCGTTCAGCCAAGGTGGCCGTTGGTAACAGTGGCTGGGAATTCGGCACTGCGGTAACAGTTTACGATATGCGTAATCAGGCTCTGTTCGTTACGCATGGGCCTGTGTGCCATGCGCGACAGCACGGCGATGTATGATCCGCCTCCGTGCTTCTTGTTCATCTGTTATGGAGTCGCTCATGAGTACTGCATTGCCTTCGCTGGGGTTCGCCGGGATCGGCCTGATGGGGTTGCCGATGTGTCGGCGCTTGCTGGCGGCGGGTTACCCCTTGACGGTATGGAACCGTAGCCCGGAAAAATGTGCCGAACTGGTGGCCGCTGGCGCACGGCTGGCCGCGACCCCTGCCGAGTTGTGCCGCGATACCGACATGGTGCTGCTGTGCCTGGCTGACACGGCGGTGGTGCGCGAGGTGGTGTTCGGCGAGGCAGGTGTCGCCGAAGGTGGGCACGAAGGGCAGTTGCTGGTGGACTTCTCCAGCCTGGAGCCGACAGCCACTCGCGAGATGGCCGCCGAGTTGGCGGCGCTGTGCGGCATGGCTTGGCTGGATGCCCCGGTTTCCGGTGGCACCCCGGGGGCCGAGGCCGGCACCCTGGCGATCATGGTCGGCGGCGAGCAGCAGGACTTGGAGCGCGCCCGCCCGGTGCTGTTGACGCTCGGGCAGCGGGTGACCCACATGGGCGCCGTCGGCGCAGGCCAGGTGACCAAGGCCTGCAACCAGATGATTGTCGCCTGCAATGCTCTGGTGATTGCCGAGGTGGTGGCCCTGGCCGAGCAGTCCGGTGTGGATGCGCGGTTGATCGCCGAGGCCCTGGCCGGAGGCTTCGCCGACTCCAAGCCGTTGCAGATCCTCGCGCCGCAGATGGCCGAGAGCCGCTTCGAGCCGATCAAATGGCATGTGCGCACATTGCTCAAGGACCTGGATACCGCCGTGAAGTTTTCCCGCGAGCAGGGTTCGGCGACCCCGGTCAGTGGCCTTGCCGCGCAACTGATGCGCTTGCATGGTAGCCAGGGGTATCTGCAAAAAGATCCAGCGACCTTGGTCGAACTGTATCGCAACAAGGATTGAAGCCTGCGGCCTGGCAGTCGAGCCGCTCGAGGGGCGATCGCAGCTCGGCCAGCGCCACCGGGCGGCTGAGCAGGTAGCCCTGCAGGTAATCGCAACCATGGGCGGCGAGGAACGCGTGTTGTTCGAGGGTCTCGACGCCTTCGGTTACCACCTGCAGGTGCAGGGTGTGGGCCATGACGATGATGGCCTGAACGATCTCGCGGTCCTTCTGGCTGCCGGGTACTTCCTGGATGAACGATCGATCGATCTTCAGCACGTCCAGGGGCAGACGCTTGAGGTAAGCCAGCGATGAATAGCCCGTGCCGAAATCATCGATCGACAAGGCAACGCCCTGTGCGCGTACCCGCTTGAGCAGGCTGACGACCCGCTGGATATCGCCCATCAGCGCATTCTCGGTGACCTCCAACTCCAGGTACCTTGGAGCCAGGCCAGCCTCGAACAAGGCCATTTCCACTTCGTTGGGCAATACCTCGCGGCCCAGGGTCACGGCCGAGCAGTTGACCGTGACCTTGAGGTTGGCGTGGCCCTGGCGATGCAGCGAGGCCAGGTCCTTGCAGGCGCGGTGCAACACCCAAAGGTCGAGGTCGGCGATCAGGCCATTGGCCTCGGCGATGCCGATGAAGCGGTCCGGGCTCAGCAGGCCATGCTGGGGGTGTTGCCAGCGCACCAGGGCTTCCAGCTTGGCCACCTGGCCGTTGTGCAGGTCGAAGATCGGTTGGTAGTGCACGCACAAGCCACGCTCTTCGAGCAGCGCGATCCGCAGCTCCTCCTCCAGTTGCAACTCTAGCGTCGCGCGGGTCTTCAGGCTGTTGTTGAAGAAGTTCAGGCTGTTGCGACCGCAGCCTTTGGACTGGTAAAGCGCAAGGTCAGCGTTCTTGAGCAGTTCCTCGGCGGTGCGCCCGTCATCGGGGAAGATGCTGATGCCGATGCTGGTGGTCATGACCATGCGCCGGCCCCCCAGGTCGATCGGGTCCTTCATCCGCTGCATGATGCGCTGCGCCAGGTGGCGTGCCTCGTCACGGCTGTTGAGGCTGGTGACGATGCAGAATTCGTCGCCACCGAAGCGTGCCACCAGGTCGTGGTTGCGGGTAGCGGCCTTGATATGGCCGGCAATCACTTTGAGCAATTCATCGCCCGCGGCATGGCCGAGGCTGTCATTGATGCGCTTGAAGTGGTCGATATCGAGGAACATCACGGCCAGCATGCTTTCGTTGACCGAGAGTTCGGCCAGGCGCTCGGCGAATACCTGGTTGAACCCACGGCGGTTGACCAGGTTGGTCAGGGCATCGTAATGAGCCGCCTGTTGCAACGAAGCGCGGGCCTGGTCCAGCTGGCTGAGCAGCATGTTGACCCGGCGCAGGTCGTGCTCCTTGCTTTGCAGCTTGCGGTCCGCCAGGGCGGCACTGATGCTGCTGCCGCTGATCAACAGGGTGATGAAGGCCACGGTCAGGGCCAGTTGCAGGCTGTTGTCGACCGAAGGCAGGTGCAGGGCGCTGCCGGCCGGCACCACCAGGGTCATCGCAGCCATGCTGGCGAAGTGGGTCAGCAGCAGGCCGCCGCCCATGAGCAGGCTGGCCGCGTATTTGCTGGCCAGGTGCAGGGTGCCGCTGCCCTTGCTGAAAAAGCGCGCCATCACCAAGGCCGCGAGGCTGGCCGCCATGGCGATGCCCAGCGAAGCCAATGACAGTTCGGGGTGATAGTACGGGCGTGCGCTGGTGTTCAGCGCTGCCATGCCCACGTAGTGCATTACCGTGACGCCCAGCCCGATGAACAGGGCACCCTTCACGTAATGGCGAGGGCGCATGTCGACGCGATCGAGGCTGTTCATCGTCAGCCAGGCGGTGAGCAGGGCGATCAGCAGCGACAGGCCGGTCAAGGGCACGTCGTAGCGCACGTCCACCGGTGCTTGCAGGGCCAATAGGCTAGTGAAGTGCAGCGCCCAGATGCCAGCCGCCAGGCAACAAGCGCCAAGCACACGCCATTGTCGACGGGCGGTGGGGTCTTCGCTTTGGCTCTGGCGCTCGGTCATGTCCAGGGTCGCGAAGCACGCGATGCACGCAATCCCATAGGCAAGCAGCACCAAGAGGGGATCGTGGCGGCAGTCGAGGATGATTTGGCCGGTTGCCGGCAGCGTGTCGAACAGGTGCAGTCCCAACCACTCCATTGCTCGCCTCTTCGTCGAGTTCTCACTCGTCCCCAAAAAGCCGGAGGAGACCGTTCAGCAGCAGTATAGGAATGAGCGTTTAAGTCAGCCTGGTTAATGGCATTTTGATTTCAACCATTTGGATATTGGCTTGATAGCGGGGCGTTCTAAGGCGCGGGAGCGTTTTACGCCCCTTTCGCGGCATAAGGCCGCTCCTACAGGAGGCGAGGGCCGTCCTTGTAGGAGCGGCCTTGTGCCGCGATGGGCTGCAAAGCAGCCCTTTTTACCGCGCAATCAGCCGGCGACCAGCACGCGGATCGCCTCCAGGCGCAGGGCGGCCTTGTCGAGCATGGCCAGCCCGTCTTCACGCTGCTTGCGCAGGGCATCGATCTCGCTGTCACGCACGCTCGGGTTGACGGCCTTGAGTGCGGTCAGGCGAGCCAGTTCTTCGTCGGCCTGCGCTGCCAGGCGGCGCTGGGCCTCGGCCACGCGCTCGACATGGGTCGGCATGACCTTGGCCTCGCCATCGGCGATACGCTTGGCCAGCACGTCACGCTGAGCCTGGACGAACTTGTTGGCGCTGGCCTTGGGCACGCTTTCCAGCTGGTCGTTGAGGGTTTCGAAGGCCACGCGCGGGGCCAGGTCGTTGCCGTTGGCATCGAGCAGGCAGCGCAGGGCAGCCGGAGGCAGATAACGGCCCAGCTGCAGGCTCCGCGGGGCTACCACCTCGCTGACATAGAGCAGCTCGAGCAGCACGGTGCCGGGCTTGAGCGCCTTGTTCTTGATCAGCGCCACGGCGGTGTTGCCCATGGAGCCGGACAGTACCAGGTCCATGCCGCCCTGGACCATCGGGTGCTCCCAGGTCAGGAACTGCATGTCCTCGCGCGACAGCGCCTGGTTGCGGTCGTAGGTGATGGTCACGCCTTCGTCGTCGCCCAGCGGGAAGCTGGCGTCGAGCATCTTCTCGCTCGGCTTGAGGATCAGGGCGTTTTCCGAATGGTCTTCGCTGTCGATGCCGAAGGCGTCGAACAGGGTCTCCATGTAGATCGGCAGGGCGAACTGGTCGTCCTGCTCGAGAATGTCCTCGACCAGCGCCTGGCCTTCGCCGGCACCGCCGGAGTTGAGCTCCAGCAAGCGGTCGCGGCCGGTGTGCAGCTCGGCTTCCAGGCGTTCACGCTCGGTTCGTGCCTCGCCCACCAGCGTATCCCAGGCCTTGGCATCGCCGCCCTCGAGCAACGCCAACAGACGCGGGCCGAACTGGTGTTGCAGCGCGTTGCCGGTCGGGCAGGTGTTGAGGAAGGCGTTCAGGCCCAGGTGGTACCACTGGAACAGGCGCTCTTGCGGGCTGTCCTGCAGGTAGGGGATATGCAGTTCGATGGTGTGCTTCTGGCCGATCCGGTCGAGGCGGCCGATACGCTGCTCGAGCAGGTCCGGGTGCGCCGGCAGGTCGAACATCACCAAGTGATGGGCGAACTGGAAGTTGCGGCCTTCGCTGCCGATTTCCGAACAGATCAGTACCTGGGCGCCAAATTCCTCGTCGGCGAAGTAGGCGGCGGCACGGTCGCGCTCGAGGATGCTCATGCCTTCATGGAAGACCGTGGCCGGGATGCCGGAGCGTACGCGCAGGGCGTCTTCCAGGTCCATGGCGGTCTCGGCGTGGGCGCAGATCACCAGGACCTTGGTGCGCTTGAGCATCTTCAGGGTGTCGATCAGCCAGTCCACCCGCGGATCGAAACGCCACCAGCGTTCGTCGTCGCCGGCTTCGCCTTGGGCCTGGAAGGCCACTTCCGGGTACAACTCGGCACGTTCGCCGCTCGGCAGGTCGACGTATTGCTGCGGGTTGGGCAGCGGGTAGGGATGCAACTGGCGCTCGGGGAAGCCCTGGATCGCCGCACGGGTGTTACGGAACAGCACGCGGCCGGTGCCATGGCGGTCGAGCAGTTCGCGGATCAGCCGTGCGCTGGCCTGGCTGTCGCCGTCACTGACCGCGCCTAGCAGCGCCTCGCCCTCGGCGCCAAGGAAGCCGGCGATGGTGGCATGGGCCTTGGGCGAAAGGCGGCCTTCGTCGAGCAGTTCCTGAACGGCTTCTGCCACCGGGCGATAGTGCTCGCTCTCGGCGCGGAAGGCGGCCAGGTCATGGAAGCGGTTGGGGTCGAGCAGGCGCAGGCGGGCGAAGTGGCTGTCCTGGCCCAGCTGCTCGGGGGTCGCGGTGAGCAGCAGCACGCCAGGTATGACCTGGGCCAGTTGCTCGACCAGGGTATATTCCGGGCTGGCCTGTTCTTCATGCCAAACCAGGTGGTGGGCTTCGTCGACCACCATCAGGTCCCAGCCCGCCGCGAACAGGGCGTCCTGGGCTTTCTCGTCGTCCACCAGCCATTCCAGCGCCACCAGGGCGAGCTGGGCGTCCTCGAACGGGTTGCTGGCGTCGCTTTCGATGAAGCGCTCGGCATCGAACAACGCCACCTGCAGGTTGAAGCGGCGGCGCATTTCCACCAACCACTGGTGCTGGAGGTTTTCCGGCACCAGTATCAGCACGCGGCTGGCGCGGCCATTGAGCAGCTGGCGATGGATCACCAGGCCGGCTTCGATGGTCTTGCCCAGGCCCACTTCGTCGGCCAGCAATACGCGCGGCGCGATCCGGTCGGCGACTTCGCGGGCGATGTGCAACTGGTGGGCGATAGGTTGCGCGCGGCAGCCGCCCAGGCCCCAGAGCGTCGACAGCATCTGCTTGCTGGTGTGTTGCAGGGTGTTGTAGCGCAGGGAGAACCAGGACAGCGGGTCGATCTGCCCGGCGAACAGGCGGTCGCTGGCCAGGCGGAACTGGATGAAGTTGGAAAGCTGGGTTTCCGGCAGCACGCGGGCTTGGTTCTGCCCGTCGAGGCCGTGGTAGACCAGCAGCCCATCGGCATCCTCGACCTCGCGTACGGTCAGTTTCCAGCCTTCGAAATGCGTGATCTGATCGCCCGGCGAGAAACGCACGCGGGTCAGCGGCGCATTGCGCAGGGAATACTGGCGGGTGTCGCCAGTGGCCGGGTAGAGCACGGTCAACAGGCGGCCATCCTGCGCCAGGATGGTCCCCAGGCCGAGCTCGGCTTCGCTGTCGCTGATCCAGCGTTGCCCCGGTTGATACTGCTGCGCCATACTGCCTGAACTCCCGCGATGAAAAAGCCGACTATGTTAACGGATAGGGGCCGGTAGACCAAAGAATCTAGAGTCTAGCTGCTTCATCGACGAACAACGTGCTGCGACGAGGGCCCATACCACATGGCTGCAAAGCACCGCTGGTTGAACGCCTCCCTGGCCATGGGCAGCTTGCTGCTGTTGGCCGCCTGTGAACAGAAGAACTTCGAAACCCTGCCTGCGATCCCGGCTGAACAGCTGGAGGTATTGGGTGTGCGTACGCCGCTCAAGAGCGTGCACTTCCGTGACCGTGACGGCGAAGGGTTGCTGGTGCTCAGCCGGGTCGATGGCCAGGCCACCGATGCCGAGACCGAGCAAGAAGTGGACAAGGTCATGCTCAAGGCCACCCTGTATGGGCGCAATGCCGAGTCGGACGTGTTCACCCCGCGCTGGCAAATCGAGCAGGAAACCAGCTGCCCGGGGCTGGACCTGGACGTGGACTTCTACACCGATGTCAGCGACGCCAGCGACCTGAACAAGGACGGTGTCGCCGAACTCACCGTGGCCAGCCATGCCTTCTGTGGCGGTGGCATCGACCCGCACGACATCGCCATCGAGATGCGCGAAGGCCAGGCGGCCTACACCATCACCGGCCAGTCGCTGATCACCCCGGCCGGCGAAGAGCCGATTGGCGGCGAGCGGGAAGACAGTGCATCGTTGAAAAATGCACCGCAGGTGATACGCGAACATATGGATGCGGTGTGGCAGCAGGTCTACAAGCGGCCCTGGAGCGAAGCCAGCCCGCCGCCCGACGAGCCGTTGGGCGAAGACCTCGAGTAAAACCCGCCCGCCAGGTTGTGATGCACCGCACACTCCGATCGGCCGGTGCTCAAGTCCAAGCGATGACCGGCCGATACAGTGGCCACAGGAGACCCTTCCATGCTGCCGCCGATCATCCCGCTCAGTGCCGCACCGGTGACTTCGCAACAGGACCCGGTCAAACCGACTCCGGATATCCCTCCGGTGGTCCCGGCGCAGCCTGCTTCCACTGATGGCACCGTGGACCTCAAGCACCAGCGCGACCCTCAGGAGCAGGCCCTGTTGCTGCGCGAGGAGCAGCGTCGCCAGCAGCAACGTCGGCAGAAGGACCAGGACGAGCGCTACAACGCCTTGCCCGGCGACGAGCTCAACGCCGACAACACCGTGCCGGTGGCTCCTCTGGGCGAACGCACCCGCCAGGGGTTGTTGGTGGACATCGAAGTCTGAGCTGGTCAGCACGGGCGCCAGGCTTCATCATGCAAGTCTCTGCTGTCAGTCGAGCCTGCCCATGAGCCAAGACAACCTGATCGATTTCGGTGCCGAACGCACCAAACGCATCCATGACCTCAAGGAAAAACGCCTGAACGAAGTACGCCAGGCGTTCGAGCAGGCTATGCCGCTGGGCAAGCCGAAGAAAAAGCCCAAGGGCAAGCCGAAGAAGCGCTGAAACTTGACGCAGGTCAACCCTGCGCCCGCCTCGCGTGCCCGCTCCAGGGCACCATTGACTCCGGTCAATTTTCTCTTCCCCCGTATTCGCTACCTTGCACCCATCGGACAACGGCAGACGAAACGGGAGGCCGACATGTTCTTCGACAATGTGGTTATCGCCGGTGTGGTAACGGTCGGGTTGATGTTGGTGTTCTTCGCCGGTCTGGGCATTTTCATCTGGAAGGACTCAAGCAAGCGCAAGCCGCGCTGATCCTTCCCGATTCATGAGCACGCAAGGCATTTAGGGCGACTTCGGTCGCCCATTTTTTTTGCCTGGAATTATCAACGCCTTGGCGGCGGGTGTGTGGCTCAAAATGATGCTTAGCTAGCTAATTAATTCATCACTCTTTATCCTTGCGCCGTTGTCTATCTTTCTAACCATCACCGCCCGCAAGGTCCGATTCGTGCCCATTACCCTCCAGGCCCTGTTCGCACCCAGCAACCTCGCCCTCAAGTTCGCCATCAAGACCGTGCTTGGGGGTGGCCTGGCGTTGTGGCTGGCCATGCGTTGGGGGCTGGAACAACCTTCATGGGCGTTGATGACCGCGTTCATCGTCGCCCAGCCGCTTTCGGGCATGGTCGTGCAGAAGGGCCTGGCCCGCCTGGCCGGCACGCTGGTGGGCACGTTCATGTCGGTGGTGTTCATCGGCCTGTTCGCCCAGGCACCCTGGCTGTTCCTGTTGACCCTGGCGTTGTGGTTGGCGCTGTGTACAGCGGCCTCCACCCAATTGCGCAGCGCGTGGGCCTACTCGTTCGTACTGGCGGGCTACACCGTGGCGATCATCGCCTTGCCATCGATCAACCACCCTCTGCAGGTGTTCGACCAGGCGGTGGCACGCTGCACCGAGATCTGTCTGGGGATTGTCTGCGCCACGGCCACCAGCGCCTTGCTCTGGCCGATGCGGGTCGAGCAACAGCTTGCAGGCCAAGCGCGCCAGGCCTGGCACAACGGCTTGCAGGCCTCCAGCGCCATGTTGGGCGGCGAGGACGAGGCGCGCAAGGGCTTGCTGGAAATCCTCGGGCGGATCGTCGCCATCGATGCTCAGCGTGAACACGCCTGGTTCGAAGGCAACCGTGGCCGCCAGCGGGCCAGGGCGATTCGTGGGCTGAGCCAGAAGCTCATGGTGTTGTTGCGTATTTCACGCTCGGTGCGCCGCCAATGGCGTCAGCTCGATGAAGCCGAGGCCGATCGGCTGGCGCCTTGGCTGAACGAGGTGCGCGCACAACTGGCCGAGCCCGACTCGCCCAGCCTGCTGTTGTTGCGCCAGCGCATCTGGGATGCGGCCCACGATGAGCAGATCAGCTCGGCCGAACACTATTGCCTGGCGCGCATGGCCCTGTTGCTGGATATCGCCATGGCCGCGACCCAGGCCTTGCAGGACGCCGAACAGGGCAGGGCGCCGAAAGACGTGCCCCAGGGCCTGGCCGCGCACCGCGACTTACCGCTGGCATTGCTGTTCGGCTCACGCAGCGCCCTGGCGTTCCTGACCATGGCCGGTTTCTGGCTGGCCACCGCGTGGCCGGCGGCACCGGGCGGGTTGGTGCTGACTTGCGTCGTCTGCAGCCTGTTCGCCAGCCGCGAGAATGGCGCGCAGATCGGCCTGAGTTTCCTGCGCGGCATCCTGCTCGCCATTCCCGTGGCCTTTTTGGTCGGGCAGATCCTGCTGCCGCAATGGAGCAGTTTCGCCATGCTCTGCCTGGGGATGGGCGTACCGCTGTTCCTGGGCGCCTTGGGCATGGCGCATCCGCGCACCGGTGCAACCGCCACGTCCTATTGCCTGCATTTCATCGTGTTGGTGGCGCCGCTCAATACCATGCAGTTCGATGTCGCAACCATGCTCAACAGCGCCCAGGCCATGCTGCTGGGTGTCGGGGCCGCGGTGATGGCCTTCCGTCTGGTGGTGCTGCGCCACCCGGCCTGGCTCGGGCGTCGCCTGCGGGCGGCGACCCAGAGCGACCTGGTGCGCCTGACCCGGCGCGACCTGCGCGGTGCCGACAGCTGGTTCGGTGGACGTATGGCCGATCGTCTGATGCAACTGGCCCGGCACGCCAGCGAATTGCCCGAGGCCGAGCGCAAGCGCTGGGACGATGGTGTGCATGCACTGGACATCGGTGACGAGCTGGTGCACCTGCGCATGTGTCTGGCCGTGGCCCAGGCGCCGTTGGGGCCAGCCGAACGCCATTACCTGCAGCAGTTGGAAGCCGTGCTGGCCAGTGGGCCTGCACCAGGGCGTAGCCAGCGCCTGGATGCGGCGACCGAGCAATTCATCGAGGCGCTGCATCGTCAGCCACCTAGCGACCCGCTGCGCCTGGCTGTTGGCGCGGCGTTGCAATTGCGTAGCAGCTGGGGCAAGTGGTGCGGTCGCCAGGAGGAAATCCATGGGCTTGCGTGAATGGGCGCTGGGCGGTGTGCTGCTCAGCCCGTTTCTGATCTATGCATTGCTGGCGCTGCTGCTTACCGGCCTGCTGCGCCTGGTGGTGCAGGCCACGCCGCTGGGGCGGTGGATCTGGCACGAGGCGCTGTTCGATGCGGCATTGTTCGTTTGTGTCCTGTCCCTGGTGGTGCATTTCCTGGGGCCTTTGTAAGGAGTGATACCCATGCGTACAGCCGTACGTGCCTTCGTTACCCTCTGCGTGGTGGCCATCGCCGTGTTCGCCGGTTATCACTTGTGGCAGTACTACATGCTCACGCCCTGGACCCGCGATGCGCGGGTGCGCGCGGATGTGGTGGTGATCGCCCCGGATGTGTCCGGTTGGGTGCGTGAGCTCAAGGTCCAGGACAACCAGCAAGTAAGGGCCGGCGATCTGCTCATGATCATCGATCGCGAGCGTTTCCAGGCCGCTTTCGACCAGGCCAACGCCGTGGCCGAGACCCGTGCCCATCAGTTGCGCCTGCGCGAGCGCGAGGCGGCGCGGCGCACGGCCTTGGGCCCGGATGCGATCAGCGCCGAACTGCGCGAGAACGCTCAGATCAACGCTGCCGTCGCCCGGGGCGAGTTGCATGAGGCGCAGGCACAATTGCACGTGGCCAGGATCAACCTGGAACGCAGCGAAGTAAGGGCCCCGCGCAGCGGGCACATTACCAACCTACGCCTGGCCCAGGGCAACTACGTCAACACCGGCCAATCGGTCATGGCCCTGGTGGATGATGCCACCTTCTATATCCAGGCGTATTTCGAAGAGACCAAGCTGCCGCGTATCCACGTCGGCGACCCGGTGAAAGTCTGGCTGATGGGCGCCGGCGCGGCGATCGACGGCCATGTGCAAAGCATCAGCCGTGGCATCACCGACAGCAACAGCAACCCCGACAGCCAACTGTTGCCCGAGGTCGAACCGACATTCAACTGGGTGCGCCTGGCCCAGCGCATTCCGGTCCGTATCCGCCTGGACCATATTCCCCAGGGCATGATCCTCAGTGCCGGGATGACCGCCAGCGTGCAGGTGCATGAGGCGCAGGCCGAACGTTGAGCGTCATGGGGGCGTGCTGGCCGTTGACCAGGCGACGGGCAGGCGGAAGCTGAACAACGTCCCCACCTGGGCGTTCGATACGACCTCCATGGAACCGCCGTGGGCCAAGGCGATCTGGTTGGCTATATAAAGCCCCAGCCCCAGTCCTTGCTGTGACCTGCTGGACAGCGGCCGGGAAAAGGGCTGAAACAGCTGTGCCAGGGTCTGCGCCGGGATAGGCTCGCCCAGGTTGTGCACGCTGAGTACGAAGATACCGTCGTGCAGGGTCGCGGTGACGGTGACCGGCTCTTCGGCGGCACCATGGGCCAGGGCGTTGGCGATCAGGTTGGAGAGCAATTGGGCGATGCGTTCGCGGTCGCAGTGCAGCCCGCCGATGTCGCCGATGTTCAGCTGGATCCGCCGCTGTGGATGCACGCGCTGCAGCTCCGAGGCGACATGGGCCAGGGCCTCGCCCAGGTCATGGCAGGGTTGCTGGTTGATGGGGATGCCGCTGCCCAGGCGGCCACGGGCGAAGTCCAGCATGTCGCGCACCAGTTGGGCGGCGCGGTTGCCGGAGGTCTGGATATGGCGGGCGATGACGCGGTTGCGTTCGTCCTGAAGGCGCTGGACGAGCAACTCCGCCCCGGCAGTGATGGCGAACAATGGGTTGCGCAGGTCGTGGCCGAGCACCGCGATGAATTGCTCGCGTACCTCCGCCATGGCGCGTTCCTTCTGCAGGGCCAGCTCGGTGCGCTGGGCGCTTTCCTCGCTTTCTATCTGGATCGACAGCAGGCGGGCGAATGACTCCATCATGGGTTGGATGGCGCTGCCCTTGAGTGAGGTGGGCCTGGGGTCGAGGGCGCTGATGGTGCCGAAGAAACTGCCATCGGTGCGCAGCACCGGCACTGAGATATAGCTTTCGAAACGGTAGAGCCGGGGCGCGTGGTGCCGGGCGTACTGTTCGTCCTCGCTGGCCTGGTCGATCACGATGGTCTGGTGGCTGCTGCGGGTTTCCTGGCACAAGGTCGTGGTGACGTCGAGTTCGTCGCCAGGCTTGAGGCCCAGGCCCAGGTTGTCCAGTACGGCACAGGCGGTCCAGCTGTTCTCGGTCACCCGTGCCACGGCGGCAAAGCGCATGCCGGTGGTCTCGCAGATGACCTGGAGGAGGGCGGGTACTGCGCTGATGCGGCCGATGATGGCGATGTCGGCGCTGATGGCGTTGGCCATGGCATGCAGTGTCCGTGGCGGTAAGAAGCATCAGTCTAGCGGGGCGTCAGAGGCAGGATACGAAAAGTTGGCGAACGGTCTTGGGTCGCCCTGAGTGTTGTGGCGTCTATCCGGCAAGCGCCTGCTCGCCTTAAGGTCCTCACACTAAATATTTCAAATAATTGAAATAAACGGTTGACGCCCTTCTGAATCCCCTTATAATGCGCCCCACTTCCGACGCAGTCGAAACGCAAAACTCCTTGGGATTCAATGAGTTGAACGCTTCAGGTAGTATCGGAAGGCTTCGGTCTCACAGATCGGCAGCGGTGAAAAAGGCAGTTGACAGCAGGTTTTAACGCTGTATGATTCGCCTCCCGCTACGAGAGATCGCAGC